>JBKGZT010000007.1:0-34159 GCA_046543235.1 Candidatus Acetothermia bacterium
CTTTGGCGGAAGAAGGTGTCAAAGTAGTAGTGAACGGGAGAGATAAAGAGAAACTATTCTCGGTTCTGGAAAAGTCTCTGAGTGAAGTAAAGCAGCGGCTGGGATTTGACAGGCAAATCCAACTGGACGAGACCAGCATCCTGGGGGAGGCGGATATGGGCAAGTACCACTGTCCTATGTGCCAGAAATTCTTCGAGTTTAACGTGCAGAAGGAGACCGTAACCTGTCCCTTTATGGCCCAGAAATGTATGGCCACCCCCACGAACATAGAGAAGATGAACTACGATATCGATAGCCTAATTAAAATTTACAAAGTGACTCCTGACATATATCGGAGGATGATACGAGAGATATATGACGGCAAGGGCGGATTTGAAACTCTGGGAGATACATTGCAAAAGGATTGGGACTTTGAATTCAAGGAGGC
Organism: Candidatus Acetothermia bacterium; assembly: GCA_046543235.1. Lineage (GTDB taxonomy): Bacteria > Bipolaricaulota > Bipolaricaulia > M55B111 > M55B111 > JAGXLP01. The sequence goes on from JBKGZT010000007.1 coordinate 428, forward strand.
TCAACTGGAGAGAGTGGGGGTTTTGTTGGGGTTGCAATAGGAAGTGGAACCATATTTAGCAAAAACCAGAACTTCAATTCCCCGGCCACAGGCTGGCGTATATTAACAGTCTGGCCCCAAACCTACTGTGGAGGTTGCCTGCGTTTCTGCCTCCGGTGAAAGCTGCCAGGGTGAAATCTTTCTTTCGTTTTTTATAATCTTTGCAGTTCCTTGCTTCTGAAAGAGATTGATAAAATGACGACAACTCAAGGAGGATAGTCATGAGTGAGAGATTTTTGGCGGGAACGGACATAGGAACACAGGGGACAAAGACGGTCCTGGTCGATTCGGCGGGAAGCGTGGTAGGTACTGGATATTCTTCTTATTCGCCCGAACAGCCCCGGCCTTCCTGGGCCCAACAGTGGCCGGAAGTCTGGGAGGAGGCGACTTACGAATCGATTAGAGGAGCTCTGGATGGTTCCGGCGTAGATCCGGATAGGATTTCAGGAATTTCCATCAGCGGCCTATACGGCGGATCCGGCGTTCCTCTTGACGAGGACCTGGAGCCGATCCATCCCTGTCTTATCTGGATGGACAGGCGGGCTACCGAGGAGGTAGGCTGGGTCAAAGAGAACATAGATCTGGACTGGTTGTTCGAAATTACCGGAAACTACGTAGATTCCTATTACGGTTACACCAAGATCCTCTGGTTGAAAAACAACGAGCCCGATCTCTGGGAGAAGATCCATAAGTTCGTTCCCCCCTCCAGCTACATAGAATACAAAATGACCGGCGAGCTGGCAGTTGACTACTCTTCGGCAGGTAACATAGGCGGTGTCTTCGATATGAATGAACTTACATGGTCCCGGGAAGCTTGTGAAGCACTCGGGATACCCGTCGATATGATGCCGGAGAGGTTAGTTCCATCGGATTCCGTGATGGGGGAAATAACTTCCGTTGCTGCCGATAAAACGGGCCTGGCTGAAGGTACACCAGTGATAGCTGGAGGAATTGATGCCCCTATGTCGGCATTGAGCGCGGGAGCCTTCTCCGAAGGGGACAACGTGGCAATGATGGGAACCTCGACCTGCTGGGGAATAATACACGAGGGAGAGGGTCTTACCGAGGAACTCGTATCCATGCCTCACGTAGCCAATTCCGAGGAGAAGATTTATACTTTTGGTGGTTCGGCTACAACTGGTGCTTTGGCCAGCTGGTTCAAGGAACAGTTTGGGATGCCGGAGGAAGAGATGGCCGAAAAATCGGATCTTAGCCCCTTTGAACTGCTAGATGCCCAGGCGGCAAAGATCCCTCCCGGGTCGGACGGATTGCTTGCTCTTCCTTATTTCAAGGGCGAACGCTCGCCGATTTGGGACCCAAGAGCCAGTGGTACCCTGATTGGGTTATCGCTTTACCATACTAAACCGCATGTATTCCGAGCTCTGCTAGAATCCGGTGCATATAGCTTGAGACACAATATGGAAATAGGTGAGCGGGTTGGTACTCCCATTGATCAGGAAACCAGCGTGGTTGGGGGAGTTTCCAAGTCCAATCTATGGACACAAATAATAGCAGATGTCACCGGCAGGGAAATCGTAGTACCCTCCGGCGGGGTGGGTGCACCGTTTGGAGATGCTTTGCTCGCGGGAGTTGCCACCGGGGTCATCGAGGATTACGCGGAAGTGGAAAACTGGATTACCCGGGGCCGTGTAGTTACCCCTAACGAGGAGAATTGGGAGGTCTACGACAAGTACTACGAACTCTATCTCGACCTTTACCGCAAGAGCAGCTCTATCATGCACAAACTGGCGGAGCTCTCGAAGAGGCCGGGTTGAGTTAGCTCAGAGGGTATTCTCCAAACTCTTTTACAGCGTCGACCATTGCCAGGACGTTTTCTGCCGGGACTTCGTCCATGATGGTATGGACAGCGGATACCATGTAACCGCCGCCCGGGCCGAGGGCTTCAATTACTCGTTTTACTTCTTTCCCGACGTCCTCGGGGGAGCCGTTCGGGAGAACTTCCTGGGTATCTATTCCGCCACAGAAGACCATTTCGTCTCCGTATTCCTCATTTAATTTTGTAAGGTTTGCCATCTTGCCCGCGGAAGTCTGGATCGGGTTGAGCACGTCAACGCCGATCTCGATGAAATCGTCTATCAGAGGAAATACGTCACCGTCCGTGTGGAAGAAGACCGCCGCGTCCGTTCGCTCCTTGATAAAGCTAATGTAATCGTCGTGGATCGGCTTGAGAATTTCCCTGTAAGTTCTGGGCGAGATCAAGAGGCTTTCCTGGGTGCCGAGGTCGTCGCCAATTCCTATTATATCGACGTTACCGTCGAGTTCTTTCAAGAAAGAGTCCATTAGGGTTTTGCACTTTTCCGTTATCTTCTCCAGCAGAGCCACGGCGAAGTCCTGGTTACGAACGAGGTTCTGCAGGAAGACGTCCATTCCCTGCATGGCGAAGGCCCGCTCCAGCGGGAACAGTAGCCAGGGCGTGGCCATGATCGCGTACTCGTCTTCTTCTGCTAGCTCCTTCGCCCGTTCCTTTACGTGGGCGACACGAGTCGGGGCGGTCATGTCGGGCCAGCCGTCGTAGCCTTCAACCTCTTCGACCGAATCGGCGTCCGAAAGGGGGTGAATCCCGGGAAACCATTCCCCGGGTTCCGTTTCGACCTGGCCGCTCCCCCACGAGTTTATGTAGGGGGTATGAGGTTCTCTCGAGCGGTTTCTCTCTAAAACGGAAGCAGGTTCGAGATCCCTGACGCCGCGGACGTCGACCCCGAGCCGCTCCATCGTCTCCTCGTCCAGCTTTGCCGCCCCCAGTTCCGGCCACTGATACAGGTATCGGTTGGGCGCCTCGACCCCGATTAACTCTTTTATCTTCCTGTAGGTTTCCATCTTGATCCCGGTAGTGTTGTTTGCCCCGATCACGATAGGAACCCTGTCGGGTTCTTCGTGATTCAGGGCAGCCAAAACCCGTTCTCTTGAACTATAAGTCATAAATTCAGCTCCTTAATCTACGTTTCTATTTCTCAATTATTGCCGACTAAATCCTCTTCAATATTGCTTATTTTATCGACGTAACTCTGGATGTCGAACTTCCGCTCCAGCCCGTTGGCGTTCATATACCTGGTTTTCCCGAAGACGGGCCTCTCCTTCCATCCCTGATCGTGTTTGCCGTAGCACCAGGCGACGCCGGTGAACCCGTTCGGATCGCGACCGTCGAGTTCGTATTTGTTATTCAGGTAAAGCGTGATCTCGTAGCCGCGCTCAGGATTTGGCGTCCACTCGAGTATCTTCTTGCCCCAGTACATCCTCATGTATCCGTGGGTTTTACCCGTTAGGTTCATCTCCTTCTGGGCGGCGTTCCAGTAAGGGTCGTGGGTTTCCGCGTTTCCGAATTCCTCGAGCGTGTAGAGGTACTCCCTTTCGTCGTCTTTGTGTTCCATCAGGGTTTCCAGGGCCCACTCCGGTAGAACCGACCCGAAGTCGTCGTAGCGCTCGTTGTAATGTACGAAGTTGGCGCTGAGCTCGCGTCGAACTATCAGCTGCTCTAAATAATCTTCCACCCCGGGGCCACCTGCCTCGCGAATCCTGTTAGCTATGTACGTAGGAGAAATCTGCCCAAAGTGCAGGTAAGGGCTCAAGTGGGAAACGTAATCCACGCCTGGATCGTTGCTCAGTTGGTCGTATTTGTCCAGTTTGTTCTCGATAAAATCTTCCAGTAGCTTCTTCGCCTCGGAAGTGCCACCAGGGAAACGTGATACGGGTTTGACGCTCCGATCTATCTCCAGCTCGTCCAGCAGGACTTCCGGGTCGGAGGTTTCGAGTGGCGTGTCGAGGTCCAGAGAGGGCTCTTTAGGTTCCGGTATCTGGTGGACTTCCAGAAACTCGTCTAGCTTCTCGTTTATTTTAGGACGGATAGTTCTAGCTGCATATTCCTCCTCTTTGCTTGCCGTCTCGACTGGAACCACGACGTTACCCTCGACTTGAACCAGCTCGACGTCGATGGCCTCCCCGACTTCCTGGCGCCATTCTTTCTGAGTACGCAGGTAGCCCCGGTCCACTATCACCGACGTGGCCCGGTCGGACAGTTTTATTGCACCTTCTGGAGGTGGAAGATGGGTGATGACGGTCTTTATACCCATCTCCTTCAGGTTTTCCAGGGTTTCCTTTAATCCCTCGATCATAAAGTGGTAGTGGCGCAGATTGCCTTCTGGAAAATCGTCGGTAAGGCCGAAGTAAGTTAATAGGGGAAGGTTTTCCGCGTTTGCTTTTTCTATTGCGACTCGGAGTGCTTTGTTATCTTCCGCTCGCTGTGATGCCTGCATCCAGTAGAGAACGTAATCACCTGGGCCGGCTCGCTGGTCGTTTAACCTCTCTACTCGCTCCGAGTGGACCATTCTAGCCCCGGTTCATCTTGAGTTGTCGTATTGACCGATTAGGCTGGATAAGTCTTCCAGGTCCAATTCTTCCATTTTCTCGGGCAGTTCCTCGATAATCTCGGAATAGCTCTCGACTCCGCCGGAAATGGCCGTCGAAAGCATCTGTGTCCCCGAGGCTCCGGCTGCGATAAACTGGAGGAGGTCACGTGCCGAAGCTATACCGCCGACTCCGATAACCGGCACGTCAACGGCTTTGTATATCTCGTTAACTGCCTCAAGGGCCAGTGGCTTGATCGGGGGACCCGAAAGCCAGCCGTATCCGTCCTCGCTGCCAAGAGGGGAATTCATGTGTTCCAGGTCTATTTCAAGTCCTGGGCCGACCGAATTGATGGCGACTATGCCTGCCGCTCCTCCTTTGACAGCTGCAGATGCGAATTCGCCGAGATCCGGTACGTGTGGGGAAAGTTTGACGAATACCGGTTTATCGGTCAGCTCTGTCGCGGCGGAAGCTATTTTCCTTATCGGTTCCGGGTCCCGTCCGAGGTAATGTGAGGAAAGTTCAAAGGCGTCCGCGAACGGCTCTATTTCAGGAATGAGTTCCCTTATCTGATCCGGTTCGTAGCCGAGGCTAACTATTATCGGTACTTCAAGTTCCTCTCTGATGGTCGGGTAGTAGTCCTCGATCCACTTCGACGGAGGTTCCTCGGCCCACTTTTCACAGTTCAAAACCCCGCTGTCCAGTTTTGCGATTGCCGGTTTTGCTACTTCAGCTGCCTCTGTAGATACAGTTTTCGTCACTATCCCCCCGACTCCCTGATTCACTACCCTTTTGATCGTTCCGGGGCTTCCGGTCAAAGGGCCGGCTGCGGGCATGAGGGGGTTTTCGAATTCTAACCCAGCAATTTCCGTAGATATATCCATGTTTCCTCCTTTGCTCTTAAAGGGTTTGATCTGTGACTGCTCATCATGTCGGTTCTATAGCCCGAAAAAAGAAGTTTTCCGGTTATCCGTCGATCCTCTCCCAGAGGTCTTCGGCCGCTTCTCTCGCCGCCCTGTAGGCTTCCTCTTCGTTCACGCCGAGGATATCCGATTCCTTCATAACGGGCGAACCGTTAACGAAAACCGTTTCCACGTCGTAGTTATTGCCTCCAACTCCGAAGTAAAGGTGGCCGAGGAAGGTTTCCTCCTCCAGCGGCGTTGGATGCGGATAGTCCATGACCACTAGGTCGGCCTTATAGCCGGGACGTAGCTTTCCAAGTTCTACGCCGAAAGCACGGCCCGCCAGCTCGTAGTTGTTTATGAACGCCATCTCTCTAACGTCCTCAAGCCCCATGGCACCCGAGGATCCGTGGTAGATCTTCTGGAGCAGCAGGGCATCCCGGAGCTCGTCGAACATGTTGGAGCCGAAACCGTCGTTTCCCAACCCGACTTTCAGACCCCTGTCCAGCAACCCTTTTACGTCGGCAACTCCAGCACCGTTGTTCATGTTTGAACGTGGGTTGTTGATCAGGAAGGGCTGCTGATCGAGCAGAATTTCCTTTTCCGGCTCGGAGAGGTGCAGGCCGTGGGCGAGTATGGCTTTTTCGTCCAGAAGACCGAAGTTGTCGAGCCGGTTTACGACACGCGTTCCGTAGTTTTTCAGCGAGTCCTCCTGGTCCTCACGGCCTTCGGCCAGGTGGATATGAATTCCCGTATCCAGGTCCTCTAGGTAGTCGGCGACTTCCGCCAGCGTTTCGGAAGAAAGCGTAAAAGAAGCATGAAGGCCGAACTGTCCGGCTGTCAGGTTATCGTCTCTATTTGATACCCGACTGAGCCAGTTTATGTTTTCCCTTATCCCCTGCTCGGCTTCCTCTTTTCCATTTCTGTCCGTGACCTCGTAACAAAGCGAGCTCCGCAGGCCGAGCTTTTCGACTACTTCCTCCTCAACCAGTTCGAGACTGCCCTTGACGTAACTGGGGCTAGAATGGTGGTCGAATATAGTCGTTACGCCGTTTTTTATTAGCTCCATCCCGCCGATTAGCGCGCTGGCGCGGATGGCTTCTTTGTCCAGGCTCCTGTCCAGCTTCCACCACAAACCGGTCAAAATATCCGAGAGGTTTTCCGGGGAGTAGCCTTTCAGGGGTAGTCCTCGGGCAAGCGTGCTGTAGAGATGAGTGTGGGCATTTACCATTCCCGGGATTATTAACTTTTCTGAGACGTCAAGTACTTCGTCCTCCTCGCCGGGTGTCTCCTCGAGGTCCCCTGGCTCAGCGAGTTCGACTATTTCGTTTTCCTCTATTACTATCCTGGCATCCTCGATCAAATCGCCGTCGTTGGTCCATACCGTCCCGCCTTCGAGAAAATATCTCATCTTTTCCCCCGTAAAAAAGCAATAAACGTAGCTGAGAAGCCCTCTAATCCGGAATCGATGATAACGATACGAGGGGGTGAAAGTCAAATACTCGGGAGGGATCCTACTGGTTCCGGCGTTGTTCCGTGGGTTTCCCCAGCTACTTATGAGTTTTAGTTTATAAATTACGTTTTGATGGAAGAATTTGGTCAAAGTCGATTTGACGGAGCTCAAAAGAAGTTTGGGTCACGGGAAGAAGAAGGGTAAATTGCAGAAGCACGGATTTCGTCCTAAACTTTCCCGAGGTGATAAGATTGGATTCACTCCAAGATAGTCAAAGCAAAATCAAGACTCTTTCCTTGAACTTCTTGCTTCTAATGCTCTGGTTTGGGGCTCTCTGGGGGGCAGTCGAAGCGTTGATCGGTGGCCTACTCCACTACCTCCTGCCGCCCACGGTACCCGGAAAGTTCATGATAGTTATTGCGACCGGCTTAATGGCCTGGTCCTTAAAAAAGACAGGCAAACCTTGGGCCCCCTTGGCCATGGCAGTAATTGCTGCGCCGTTGAAGCTCTTTTCCGGGGTGGTTTTTAGCCTACCCCTCAATGCGCCGGCGATCCTGAATCCCGTCTTCGGTATCCTCTCGCAGGGGCTCGGGTTTACGGTGGTCGCCCTGGCGCTTTACAAGCTTCCCGTCCACAAGTACGCGAGGTATCTCGGGATTGGAGCAGGGGCAGGAGCGATTTATTCTTTCGTCTTTATCGGCCTGGTTGCCGGACCCGGTCTGGCTCTCTTTCCGCCGATGGAGGTAGTAATTAACGAGCTGGGGTCAAAGTTTCCCGGCTGGGCGACGTCTGTTTCCGGCCTGATCGGGTTCGCGAGTTCCTCGCTGCCTTATTCGGCGATAGCCGGTGGATTGGGTGGTTTGCTTGTTGGGGTATTGCCGCTTGACGTATACCCGAAGGTAAAACCCGGAGCGCTCGTCTCCGGTTCGGTTTTATGGTTGACGATCTTCTTCGTCTCCTCCTGGCTAATTTAAAGAAATCGCAGGAGGTCTCCGTAATAGTCTCCGGTGACGTTGGGGCAGGAAAGACTACCGCCTGTCAGGAGATTATCGATGATCTAAGGGATAACGGTTTTCAGTCCGGAGGGGTTCTGTCACCTCGAGTTACGGATTCGGAGACCACGGTGGGCTATGACGTGGTCGATCTCCTCACGGGCGAACGGAGGAGTTTTTTGAGGAATAAGCCTCCCGGGGAGGGAAAGCTCGGACGATTTTACCTTCAGGAAGAGGGGCTTTCCTTCGCAGTTGAGGCAATCCGTCGGGGCATCGAGGGTGCGGATCTGGTCTTCTTAGACGAGGTTGGCAGGATGGAGTTAAACGGTCAGGGTTTGGCCGACCCGCTTGGAGAACTACTGGAAGCCGAGGTTCAGGGTGTCTACCTCGTTCGGCCGGCCTATCTTGGTCGCTTCAGAGAGGAATTTCGGATAGAGGAGTACGTCGAACTGAGGATTCGGAAAGACGAAGGTGGGAGTTAGCTCCTCCACTTTAGCCCCGAAAAGTTACTTGTAACTGCCCGCGGGCCGATCTAATATTAAAAAAATATTTTGTGAAGAGAATCATTAAATTAGAAAACCAACTTAATCAAAGGAGGAGTGAAGATGGCAAATACCTTTAAGGAATCAATAGAATCCGAGGGCGATTTTACCATAACGTGGGAGTTAGTGCCTGGTAGGGGGGCAAAGGAGAAGAACCAACAGGAGATATTCGAGCATGCGGAAGAGGCAACCGGAAGCGACCTGATAGACGGTATATCTCTTACCGATAACCCGAGCGGAAATCCTGCCATTTCTGCCGAATACCTTGGCATGAAGCTAAAGGAGATGGGGCTGGAGCCGCTGGTTCACTTCACGGCCAAGGACAAAAGCCGGAACGAGATGGAGAGCTTCCTCTACTCCCTGGAGAGGGAGGGCGTGGAAAACCTCCTGTTGATGACCGGAGACTACCCGAATCAGGGTTACGAGGGTCAGTCGAAGCCGGTTTTCGATCTTGATTCTACCCACATGCTGGAGTTGGTCAATTCGCTGAACGACGGGCTGCAGTATACCGACGACTTCGGGAGGTCGCAGGAGTTGAAGGAAACCCATTTCTTCCCGGGTGCCGTAGTCTCGCCGTTTAAAAGCGAAGAATCGGAAATCCTGACTCAGTATTACAAGCTGGAAAAGAAAGTCGAGGCTGGAGCGAACTATATAATTACCCAGCTCGGCTACGATGCCCGCAAGTTTCACGAATTGAAACAGTACGTCGACGATGCAGGACTTGACGTTCCACTGATCGGCAACCTTTACCTGCTTTCTTACGGGGCCAGCAGGGCGATGAACAGGGGGGATATTCCGGGCTGTGTCGTTACCGATGACCTGGTCGACGAACTATCCGAAGAAAAGGAAGCCGAGGACGGCGGCAAGCAGGCCAGGCTGATGAGAGGAGCAAAGATGTACGCCTTCCTCAAGGGAATGGGTTACGACGGCGTCCATATCGGCGGTCACGGTATCGATTACGAGGACGTGGAGTTCGTGGTTAACAAAGGCGAGGAGCTAGTATCGGACTGGGAGGAGTTCATTCCGGAGTTCGATTTCCCGATGGAGGACGGGTTCTACTATTACGAGAAGGATCCGGATACGGGCCTGAACAAGGAGAACCGCTCCGACCTCGCCCCCAGGCCTCGAAAAGGCGTGGTAAACTCCCTCTTCCGGCTGATGCACAACCAGCTCTTCGAACCGAACGGCCTCTTCTTTACGCCGATGCGGACCCTGTTGAAGTGGATTGACGGGACCTGGGCCGAGGAACCGTTCCAGGCATTTGAAAGGATAATCAAGACAATCACGAACGATTGCCAGGAATGCGGAGACTGTGCTCTAACCGAGATGGCCTACGTCTGTCCGATGTCGCAGTGCCCGAAGGAGCAGAGAAACGGACCCTGCGGGGGCAGTAGGGATGGAATGTGCGAGGTTTATCCTGAGAAACAATGTGTATACGTTAGAACTTACAACAGACTGAAGGAGTACGGCGATCAGGAACAGCTGAAGGAACGGGTACCTCCGAATTACTGGGAGCTGAGACATACCTCTTCCTGGCTCAATTACTGGCTCGGACGGGATCACGCTTCCGAAAAAGCGGGAATCGAGCCTCCGGAAGAAGGTTAATTCTTCAACGGATAAATAGTTTTTCGTTAACTGGCACCCCTGGTACTTCGGGGTGCCAGTTCTAATTGATATCGCTAGCTATACTGCCGATAATTATCAAAAGAATGAGAGGCTTTACTAAGTGTTAATAAAATAGGGTCTTTTTGGTTGGTGGTGTATTATTTCTGGTAACCGTTTGGTAAAACCGGAGGCGATTTCCCAAGCGTGGAAATCGCCCCTTTCGATCTCGGGTCTCGCTATCCACCTTTCCTTGTTTAACTACGACAAGGAAGGGCACCGAACCGAGAAAATTCCAGCGATGCAGCGCATATGTCTGACCGATCCAGCACTTACTTCGGTTTCGGTATTGAGTGCGATTATAGGGTTTGATTTACAGCATAAACCTTTAGCTGTAAATGTATATTCATCTTCACTATCCGATACTGAAGTAAGTGCTGGAGAGGGATATTACCATAACCGAACGGGATTAAATATTTATGCATAATACTCTCTGTAGTGGAAAACACTTCCATAAAGAGAACAGTTTGAGCACGCGAGTCGGAAATTTCTCGGTTCGGGAAGCCCGAAGGTCGAGAACAAGTCCCACGAAAGGGTGGAACCGTGCCCGCTCGGCCTCCGATGGGATTTTCCTGAACGGTTACCAAAATTTCTTCGTAAATGGATGACTACTGATTAAGCTGATTGATTTGTTGCATTACTTGTACTGGGCAAAATTATCCGTGTTTTTATAGAATAGGAGAAAAAATGAGTCAAGAAGACGTCAGGATGATTGATGTAGGCGACAAGGACGACACGAATCGGGAAGCGGTCGCCGTCGGGTCGATAGAAATGAAGGATGAAACGAGGAAAAAGGTCCTGAACGGTGAACTGGTCAAGGGTAACGTACTATCCGTCGCCCGGACTGCCGGGATCATGGCGGCCAAAAGGACCTCGGATCTTTTACCTCTGTGTCACCCGTTACCGATCAACAACGTGAAGGTAGATATAAAGCCCGATACGACAGGGCTCGCGGTCGAAGTTACCGTTAATTACCGCGGCAAGACCGGCGTTGAGATGGAGGCCCTGACGGGCTGTTCAGTCGCCCTGCTGACGATATACGATATGGTGAAAAACGAGGAGAGGGGGATGGTTGTCAGGGAAGTCAAGCTAACCGAAAAATCGGGAGGTCAAAGTGGCCACTGGAAGAGACAACGATAAGAGAGGGGAATTGACGTCGATAAACACCAGCGAGGGGAAGGGCGAGGTAAAGACTCCGGTATCTGAAGTCAGTGTTCTGAAGGACCACGGCATCGAGGGAGACGTCCATGCCGGTTCGCCCGTAAAACAGGTCAGTCTGTTGGATAGTTCCGAGATCCGGGCGATGGAGGACAGGACCGGGGTAGACCTTAAACCGGGAGATTTTGCGGAGAACCTGACCACGACGGGTCTTGATCTTGATTCTTTTGCGGAAGGAGATAAGTTGAGGGTAGGGGCTGACGTCCTGCTCGAGGTCTCCCAGATCGGGAAGACCTGCCACGAGGATTGCGTCGTAAAGGAGAAAACGGGGGAGTGCATAATGCCCGAAAAGGGACTGTTTTTCAGAGTTCTCGAAGGGGGCGAAATCTCTCAAGGAGATCCCGTTGAGCCAGCGAATAAGGAGGGCTAGCTTGGGACACGAAGGGTTGGAGAAATCCGAGATCCCCTGTGGTGTCGTAACCGTAAGCAGCAGCAGGACGACTGATACCGACGAGAGCGGGGGGAAGCTGGTGGAGCTGCTGCGCTCCGAAGGGCATAAGGTCGTCGAAAAGGACCTGGTACCTGATGATACCTCCAAATTGGAGGACCGGATTCGGGATGCCCTCTCAAGTGAGATCAGGGTCCTGATACTTACCGGCGGTACCGGCTTATCGACCAGCGATCAGACCGTAGACGTACTGGCAGAACTGGAGGAAAGGGAACTGCCTGGCTTCGGCGAGAAATTTCGTTCTTTGAGCTTCGAGGATATAGGGCCGAGGGCAATTCTCTCTCGAGCTCGTGCTTCCCTGGCAGGAGATACCCTGATATTCGCCCTACCCGGTTCGACTGCGGCCGTCGAACTCGCGATGAACGAGTTGATATTGCCGACGATCGGCCACGCCCTTTACGAAATGGACAAGGAGGAGGAATGAAGGATAGTTACGGACGTGAAATCAACTACCTCCGGCTCTCCGTCACGGACAGGTGTAACTTCCGCTGTCGGTACTGCATGCCCGAGGCCGGGATCGAGAAGATATCCCACGACGAGATACTTAGTTTCGAAGAGATAGCCAGGTTAATCAGGGCCGCTGCCAACCTGGGGGTTGAGAAGGTCAGGTTGACCGGAGGAGAACCTCTGGCCAGGAGAGAGCTTCCCCGACTTGTCGAGATGATCGACGGAATTGAGGGTATAAAGGACCTATCGATGACGACAAACGGTTCGAGGTTAAGCGAGCTTGCCGAAGAGCTGGCCGACGCCGGACTCGATCGGGTCAATATCAGCCTGGATTCCGTTCACCCGGAGACTTTTTCGGAGATCACCAGGGGCGGAGACCTGAACGGGGTACTGGCCGGGATAGATGCGGCGAAGAAAGCCGGGCTGGATCCGGTCAAGCTAAATACCGTGATCATGAAAGGTTTGAACGAAGCCGAAATACCCGACCTGGTCGAATTCGCCGTCCGGGAGGAGCTGGTCCTGCGGTTTATAGAACTAATGCCCATGGGCGAGGCCTCCGGCGGGGCAATCGAGCCCCTCCCGCTCGAGGAAGTCAGGGAAGCGGTAGAGGAAGACTGGAAGTTAAAGCGGGCTTCCGGACCGAAGGGCAACGGACCCGCCAGGTATTTCCGGGCTGAAAGGGACGGATTAGAGGGCGAGATCGGATTTATCTTCCCGATAAGTGAGAGCTTCTGTGCGGGCTGCAACAGGTTGCGAGTCACCGCCCAGGGAACCGTCAGACCGTGCCTGGCCCGGGATGAAGAATACGAACTGGAAATAGAGGACGATACGACCGTCTCGGAGCTTGAGGATCGTTTGAGCGAGATAATAAAGAAAAAACCCTACGGACATCAGTGGGAGGAGAAGAGTAAGACCGCCGGAGAGATGTCGGAGATCGGTGGTTGATCATGAAGGAGAAGGGTTTCAAGGACCTCACACGGGTCGACCAGGCACGCAAGGAGTTTTTCTCCTCCGTCGAACCCCTGAAGAGAACCGAAGAGCTTCCCCTTCCCGAAGCCGACGGTCGTGTTTCCGCGGAAGACGTCCTATCCCCGCGTCCCGCTCCCCATTACCGGAGAGCTGCGATGGACGGATTTGCCGTGCGGGCTGCCGATACCTTTGGCGCGACCCAGTCGTCCCCAAACAGGTTGAAGGTCGGCGAATCGATCCGAGAGGGCGTCGGGGTTCCGGTCCATACAGGAGGACACGTGCCGGAGCGAGCGGACGCCGTGTTGAAGATCGAGGATACAAGAAAGCGGGACGATAGTTTGGATGTATATTCTTCTATAGCCCCGGGCGACAACGTCAGCCCGGTCGGGGAGGACGTGGAAAAAGGGGACCTCCTGCTGGAGAAGGGGGACAGAATTCGGCCCTCGGGTCTCGGGCTGTGCAGGTCGCTTGGATTGGAGAGTTTGAAGCTGGTGGCCAGGCCGGAGGTGACGGTTGTTCCTACTGGCGAAGAGCTCGTCTCACCGGGCGAGGAACCCGGTCCGGGGGAAACCGTCCAGTCGAACGGGATTATGATCTCGAGTTGCGTCCGGAGGTGGGGAGGTAACCCGAACGAGCGGGAGGTCCTGAGCGACCGCCCGGAGGACCTTCGTACGGCGCTGAACGCCGGCGTGGATGAATCGGACGCCGTTGCCTTCACCGGAGGTAGTTCCGTCGGCCGCAGGGACAGGATAGTCGGAGTTTTAGGGGAAGAAGGTGAGGTTCTGGTTCATGGCGTGGCCGCCCAGCCCGGCAAGCCGGTCGCCCTGGCACTGGTCGACGATACCCCTGTTATCGCCCTGCCCGGGTATCCGGTGGCTGCTCTCGCCGATGCCTATTTCTTTTTAAAGCCCCTCATCGGGCACTTGACCGGAGCTAAATCCGAGGATAGAACTGCTACCGTCAGGCTGGGCAGGAAGATATCGTCCAAGCTGGGGCGGTTGAGCCTGGTCAGGGTAAGGGTTGAGGAAGGCGAAGCCCATCCGATCCGGGTCGCCGGCTCCGGAGTTCTGTCCAGCGTGACCCGCAGTGACGGTTTCGTCCTCGTCCCTGAGGACTCGGAGGGTGTCGCGGTCGGAGAAGAGGTAGAGTTGCATCACTGGAGGTAAGAAGTGAGAAAGGAGTTTCGAGATCTGATCGATCCGGGCGAGTTTCGAGAGCTGATCGGGGATTTCGACCTGAGCAGGAAGCAAACGAGCGTACCGCTGGATGACGCTCTCGGGGAAGTCGCCGCCGGTGACATCTACGCCCGTTCCGACGTGCCTCCGTTTAGCAGGTCACTGATGGATGGCTACGCGCTGGTGGCATCCGATACCTACGGCGCGGACGAGGAAAACCCGAACCGGGTGGAGATCGCCGGGGAGGTCGAAATCGGCCGATCGTCTTCCTTAACCGTCGAAGAAGGGAAGGCGCTGGAAATACCGACAGGAGCCGCTATTCCGGCCGGAGCCAACGCGGTCGTGATGGTCGAAGATACGGACCGGGAAGAGGACGAACTTTTGATCAGGTCGTCAGTGGTGCCGGGCGAGAACGTCCTTTCCGCGGGAACGGATATCGCGACCGGTGACCTTATAATCAGGCGGGGCGAGGAGCTAACGCCGCTGCGGATTGCGGAGCTGGCCGCTTCCGGGCTGGACGAGGTCGAGGTCTACCGACCGCCCGAGGTAGGGATTATTTCCACCGGGCCCGAACTGGTACCCCCGGGAGGAGAACTTCCCGAGTCGAAGATTTACGACGTGAATACTTCCCTCTTGTTAACCGGCGTCCGGGAAGCCGGTGGTCGAGCTTCGGGACTCGGCATCGTAAACGACGACCTGGAAAAGATGGACGGGCTGATCGAGCGTGGCCTTGAACAGTACGATATATTGATCTCTTCCGGCAGCACGAGTGCCGGCCCTCACGATATGGTCTACGACGTCCTCGAGGATAAAGGGGATTTACTCGCTCACGGGGTTAAGATCAAGCCCGGCAAGCCGACCGTCCTTGCGGATCTGGGCGGGACTCCCTTCTTCGGCCTGCCCGGGAACCCGTCCTCTGCTTACGTCGTTTTTACCAATTTCGTTGCCCCCTTTATCAGGGAACTTGCCGGCAAAAGAAAATCGGGGGCTCCTTCTACCTCGGCTAGGCTGACCGAGAGGACGACTTCGGAGGGAGGCCGGACCGAACAGAAGTTCGTCGGAATAGTTGATCGAGACCAGGGAAAGCGTGCTTACCCGATCAACAAGGTAAGCGGTGCGGTGACTCTCCTTTCCCAGGCCGACGGTTACGTGGCGATCCCGGAAGGGGTCAATTACCTGGAGCGTGACCAGGAGGTCGATGTGACCCTTCTGACCGAGGACCCGGAGCTGCCGGAGCTCCTCCTGATTGGAAGCAACTGCGTCGGCTTGAATAGGTTACTGGAATTGTTGCCTATTAAAACCCGGTCGCTCAGCCGGGGCTCGATGGGTGGAGTGGAGGCCATGAGTAACGGCGTGGCCGACGTAGCGGGAGTTCACATCTGGGACGAGAGCGGCTACAACGTCCCTTTCCTGGAGGAGCGGGGAATCGAGGACGTAAAGCTACTGAGAGGGTACCGAAGGGAACAGGGGTTGATCCTTCAGTCCGATAACCCGAAGGGCGTGAGTTCAGTCGGGGATCTGATAGAGAAAGAGGTCTGTATCGTCAACAGGACCTCCGGTTCGGGTACCAGAATCCTGTTCGACCACCTGCTGGAGGAGGCGGCTCGGGAGCTGGGCAGGGATTTTCATGAGTCGAAACGGAGTATACCGGGCTACCAGGTCGAACTGGCTACCCACAACGCCGTGGCTGCCGCAGTCGGGGACGGCAAAGCCGAGGCTGGGCCGGGTATTAGGTCCGTGGCGGAGGCTCAGGGACTCGACTTCGTTAAGCTACAGGATGAGGAGTTCGACTTCCTCTGCCGGGCGGGTTTCCTGGAAAGTGACGAAGGTAGGGCCTTCCAAAAGGTACTTTCGGGTTCCCGATTTAAGGAAATACTGGAAGGGATTCCCGGTCTCCACGCCCGAGAAAAAACCGGCCAGGTCGTCTTTACATCTTTCTCAGAGGATGAATGATCTATCGATAGCAATTCTTTGCGGCGGCGATTCCAGCCGCTTCGGCGGGGACAAGACCCGCGCCGAGATAGACGGGGTGCCGCTCTACAAACGGACCTGGAAAAAACTCAAGCCAAAAAGCGACGACCTTTTTCTTCAAGTTGCTCCTGGAGACGAATACGATTTGAAGAGCTACCCGGACCTCTATCGGGATGGTGGGCCGCTCGGCGCCATCTATTCGGCCCTCACTCACGCAGAGCACGATTGGCTTTTCGTCTCTGCCTGTGATTTACCGTACCTGAATCCTCGTATCGTGGACGAACTGTACTCGGAAGCAGAAGAGGAGACTGAGGTGGTAATTCCTAAGTGGAATAACGGGTACCTGGAACCGCTGACCTCCCTGTACCACGGTAGGGTGAAAGAGCAGCTCGAAGAAATGTTGGCTTCTGGTTCCAGGAAGATAACTTATTTCCTGGATCGTCTAAATCACGTAAAGGAGATCTCAGTTGATCGAATGGCTGAAAGTGGAAAGATCAACCGAAGGTGTTTTTACAACGTCAATACCCGGGAGGATCTTGAAGAGCTAAAGTCGCTCTAACTTCCTAGTCCGTTCGGTAATCTATATCAGCTGAAATATGAAGAGATAGTCCCCTCCCCCGAAACGAGGGAGGGGTTGAACAGTTTAGCTTAGCTTCTCTATTTTGACTGCGGCTACCTTTAGTTCGGGTATTTTGGCTATCGGATCGAGTACTGAATTGGTCAGTCTGTTGGCTGCCGCTTCCGCGAAATGGAAGGGGACGAAGATCGTCCCTTCCGGCACCCTGTCGGTTACCTTGGTGTTTATCTCTATCTCTCCTCTGCGGGAGCTGATCTTGACTTTTTCTCCTTCTTCGACCTCCAGCGAATCCGCGTCCGCCGGGTTCATTTCCACGTAAGCCTCGGGTACCAATTCGTCCAGTCCTTTGGATCTACCCGTCATCGATCTGGTGTGGAAGTGGTAGTACATCCGTCCCGTCGTCAGGGTCATCGGGTACTCCTCATCCGGGACCTCTGCCGGTTCGCGGTAGCTGATAGCGTGGAACTTGCCCTTGCCCCGGCTGAACTCGCCTTCATGGAGAAACTTGGTGCCCGGATCGTCTTCGTCCCGGCAGGGCCACTGCAGCCCCTGTTTGTCTTTAATCCTATCGGAGGTAATTCCACCGTATATTGGCGTGACTTCGGTAATTTCGTCCGTGATCTCCATTGCCGAGTTGTAGTCCATCGGGTAACCCATCCTGGTGCTCAGCTCCGAGATGATCTCCCAGTCGGGTTTGGTGTTACCTTTAGGTTCGAGGGCCCTGTTTAACTTCTGGATTCTCCTCTCGGAGTTGGTGAACGAGCCCTCCGTCTCCGCGAAGCTGGCGGCCGGCAGGACGACGTCGGCGTATTCCGCCGTCTCGGTCAGGAATATATCCTGGACCGCCAGGAAGTCCAGCTTCTCCAGAGCGTCCTCTACGTGGCCGATATCGGGATCGCTGACCATCGGGTTCTCGCCCATGATGTACATTCCCCGGACGTCGCCCTCCTCGGCGGCGTTCATCATTTCGACCACGGTCAGGCCGGGTTCGGGTGATTGGTCAACTCCCCAGGCTTCTTCGAACTTTTCCTGGTTTTCATCAACGTCGACGTTCTGGTAGCCCGGATATACGTTGGGCAAAGCTCCGAGATCGCAGGCGCCCTGAACGTTGTTCTGTCCGCGCAGCGGGTTGACGCCGGTCGATTCCCTTCCGACGTTGCCGGTAACCATGGCCAGGTTGGCCACCGATAGGACGTTGTCCGTGCCGTGGCTGTGCTGGGTAATTCCCATGGCAAAGAGTATCGACGCTTTTTCTGCCTCGCCGTACATACGGGCTGCCTCTCTCAGTTTTTGTTCGGGGATTCCGGCGATTTCTTCTACTTTCTCGGGCGGGAACTCCTGTGCAGCTTCCTTCATTGCTTCGAAGTTCTCGGTTCTTTCTTCGATGAAGTCCTCGTCAGCCAGTCCTTCCTCGAGTATTATATTGATCATTCCCATGAGCCAGGCGACGTCGGTCCCGGAGTTCTGTCGGAGGTGGATGTCGGCGTCACCCTCCTGTACCAGCTCTATCTCCCTTGGATCCGCGACGATCAGGTTTGCACCCTCCTCTACGGCTTTCTTCACCTCCAGGCCGATTACCGGGTGTGATTCCGTCGTGTTGGAACCGGTAACCAGGATCGTGTCAGCGCCCCTGATTTCTCCTATTGAATTCGTCATTGCTCCGCTACCAAAGGCCCGTACCAGGCCGGCTACCGTCGAGGAGTGGCAGAGCCGGGCGCAGTGGTCGACGCTGTTGGTACCTATCGTAGCCCTCATGAACTTCTGGAAGAGGTAGTTCTCCTCGTTAGTACAGGTTGCCGAAGAGAGGCCGGCTATAGCGTCGGACCCGCTCTCTTCCTTTATGTCTCCGAGCTCCTCGCTGACCAGGTCGAGTGCTTCCTCCCAGGAAGCCTCTCTGAACTCGCCGTCCTCCTTTATCAGCGGTTCGGTTAGTCTGTCGTCACGGTTTACAAAGTCGAAACCGAACCTACCTTTGCTACATAGACGTATATCGTTTGCCGGTGCTTCCGGGTCCGGTGCCACGTCGACGACTTCTCCGTCCCTCGTTTTGACTTCCATCCGGCAGCCGACGCCGCAGTACGTGCAGATAGTGGACGTAGATTCTACTTCGTTGGGGTTTCCTTTTTCGAGCCTCATATTCGAGGTCAGAGCACCGGAAGGACAGGCGTCGACGCACTGGCCGCAGAACTGGCATGTGCCTTCGGTGAGTGAGCGATCAAGAGGGGGTGCTACCTTCGTTTCAAATCCCCTGTTTACGAAATCTATCGCCGAGCGCCCTCTGATCTCGTCACAGGCTCTGACACAACGGCCACAGAGAATGCACTTGTCGTGGTCGAGCTCGAAGAACGGGTTGTCGTCCATCTTGGGATGGGACCGTTCTTCGCCCTCGAACCTTTCGGGGTTGAGATCGTATTGACTGGCCAGTTCAGCCAGCTCGCATCGTGTTTCATCGCCCTTACACTCGGTATCGACTTCCGTATTTGACAACAACAGTTCCAGGTTTAGTTTTCGGGACCGCTCCAGACGTTCATTTTCTGTCTCAACTTCCATCCCGTCACTGGCCGGTTGAGTGCATGAAGTTACTACTTCGTCCGAATTAACGAGCTCTACCAGGCACATCCGGCAAGCTCCGGTCGGCTCCAGCTGATCCATGTCACAGAGAGTTGGTATTTCTATCCCATTCTTTTTGGCTACGTCGAGGACCGTGTCTCCCTTCTCTCCAGTGACTTCTTCCCCATCTATCTTCATTTCTAAACTCTTAGTTTTCGTCGTTTTGGCCATATTTCCTCCTTGGCAGTATTGTTATTGCTCGAAACATACGCCGGCTGGACAGTTTCCTTTCAGGTGAGCTTCGTACTCATCCCTGAAATATCTGAGTGTCGAAAGAACCGGGTTGGGTGCGGTCTGACCCAATCCGCAAAGAGAAGATTCTTTGACGTAGTGGGAAAGTTCTTCTAGACGTTCGATGTCTTCTTCCGTTCCTTCTCCGTCTGTCAGCCTTTCGAGAATTTCGAGCATTTTCTTCGTACCGTCGCGGCATGGGGTACACTTGCCGCAGGATTCATCCTGTATAAAGTTGAGGAAGAATCGGGCTACTTCTACCAGACAGGTATCTTCGTCCATAACTATTAGACCGCCGGAACCCATTATCGACCCCGCATCCTGCAGGGATTCGTAGTCGATCGGAAGCTCAAACTTCTCCTTTGGAATGACGCCTCCGGAGGGGCCACCAGTCTGAACGGCTTTTATCGACCCGCGCTCGGTATCGCCTATCTTGTACACTATTTCCTCGATTGTCGTACCCATGGGGACTTCTACTAGCCCCGTATTTTCAATGTCACCGGTAAGCGAGAAAACCTTTGTCCCCTTGCTGTTTTCCGTACCGATCGCGGAAAACCAATCCGCTCCTTCGGAAAGGACGGTCGTAACGTTTGCCCAAGTCTCTACGTTATTGATATTCGTTGGCTGGCCCCACAAGCCGGATTGGGCGGGAAACGGCGGTCTCGGATCGGGCATGCCCCTCTTCGACTCAATAGAGGCGATCAGGGCGGTTTCCTCGCCACAAACGAAGGCGCCAGCTCCCTGTTTGATATCAAGCTCGAAGTCAAATCCGGAGCCCATTATGTCTTCCCCGAGGAGACCGTGTTCTTTTGCCAGATCTATCGCTTTTTTCAACCGGTCTATCGCCACGGGGTACTCAGCTCGAACGTAGATGTAGCCCTGGCTGGCTCCGATGGCGTAGGCTCCGATCGTCATCCCTTCCAGAACCGAGAAAGGATCACCTTCCAGTATGCTCCGGTCCATATAGGCACCCGGATCGCCCTCGTCAGCATTGCAGATAACGTATTTTTGTTTGCCTTCCTCTTTCCTGGCAAATTCCCACTTCTTGCCAGTGGGAAACCCGGCTCCACCACGTCCCCGGAGCTGAGAAGACTTGACTTCCTCTATTACTTCCTCCGGATTGAACCGGTTCAGAGCTTTCCAGAGCCCCAGGTATCCGTCTTTTGCCACGTACTCTTCAAGTTTTTCCGGGTCGATAACTCCGCTGTTTTTCAGTACCAGCTTTCTTTGGGACTCGTAAAAGCTCAATGAGTTTAGTGTCTCCGAATCGGCGCTCTTACCATGGCCGTTTTCTCTTCGTCCCAAAACACCTTCCCTGTAGGTTTCCCCCTTGATTAGAGAATCTGCTATCTTGGCAGCTCTATTTTCGTTCACTTCCTCGTAGATTAGGGAACCACCTTTCGGCTCATCGACTTCTACTAGTGGTTCCTTGGCACAGAAACCGAGGCATCCGGTCTTTTCTACGGATATGCCCTCCTGGTCTCCGAGCCTATCCATCAGTTTGTCGTAAACTTTATCTCCTCCGGCGGCTTTACCACAAGATGCCAGGCCTACCTTAACCTTTGTATTCTCGGATTCAAGGGAATTTAACCCTTTTTCTTTCAGTTCTTCTAAATTCTCCTTGCTGGTAACTTTCATTCGTATTCCTCCAGAACTTCTTTTGCCTTTTTAGGGTCCAGGTTGCCGTGGACGTTTTCATCTACCATCATAACCGGAGCTAGGCTGCATGCTCCCAGGCAGCGAACATTTGTTAGAGTGAATTTCCCATCGTCAGTAACTTCACCGGCAGTTACGTCCAGTTCCCGTTTGAGCTCGTCGAATATCTCGTCGGCTCCCTTAATATGACAGGCCGTTCCCTGGCATATTTTTATCGTATGTTCACCCTGGGGCTCCAGATAAAATTGAGAATAGAATGTTGCTATACCTGTCACGTTTGCCAGCGGGGTGCCGGTATGTTCGGAAATGGCCTCTAGTGCTTCCTCCGGTAGATAGCCTTCACTCTTCTGTATGGTTTGTAGTGCCGGGATGACTGATTCCCTCTCTTTTGGTAATTCTTTTAACATCTCATTGTAGGCCGGAGTGGTAGCCTCTTTTGTTTCTCCAGTACTAGTGCTCATAAATCCTCCTCTTAGTTTACCTAGGATTAATGCTTCTTATGTTCACTTAATAGAATCCGAACTGTAGTCCTCAAACTCACCGTCTTTTAGGTTCATAGCTAGTTCCGAAAGTTTTTCAGTTGTTTCCTTAAAAATTTCCTTCCCTTTTTCTTCCGTGGCTCCCGTTGGATCACCTACAACCCCGTCTTCGGTAAAGAGACTGGTGTCGTAATCTACCCTGGTGCCTCCGAGACTTCTGCCCCATGAATCAGCCCCTTCCCGCCCCTCGTTGCCGACCAGTTCCTCCTGAAGGTAAAGCACGAGTGACGTTTCGAGTTTTCCGGCGTGGCCCATCTCTTTTGCGGATATCGCGTCGAACCAGGTCCATTCCAGGGCCAGGATGTTTAGGTCGTGGTAAAGGTCTTGACAGACCTCCCTTATAGAGGATACGTTGCCCCCGTGCCCGTTCACGACCACGAACTTTTCCACTCCGCTTTCATTTGCCGAAAGGATCTCTTCCTTCAGTTGTCTACGGAAAGTTTCCGGGGAAAGGTAAAGCGTTCCCGGAAAGCTAGAGTGCTCCCTCGATACGCCGACCTTCATGGACGGAAGCAGGAGCGTTCCGGTATCCTCAGCCGCCCGCTCGGCGATTTTTTCGGCTATCAAGCTGTCGGTACACAAGGGACAATGTGGCCCATGCTGTTCGGTACTGCCCGCCGGCAGAAGGGCGACCTCTGGGCCCGCTTCCTCAAATTCAGTCCAGCTCATTTCCCCTAATTTCATTTCTTCTCCCGGTTTGAGTTAAATTTTATGGGAGTCACTAGAATTAATTTATTGCATGTTATCGCACATAATGAACTCGGTCAACTAAGCTGGTCGTTAATATAAGCACGAAGTTGGCGGCTTGCAACTCCCCTGCGGAGACCCACGGCCTTGCAAAAGCGGGACGGGACGGTCAAAATGAATGGACTTTCCCGAATTGGTTGCTAAATCCGAGGTGGTAGTTAGCCCAGATGAGTTACGCAATTGGAGTCGATACCGGCGATACTTTTACAGACGCTGTGCTTTTCGATCTCATGAGGGAGCAGGTGGGTTCCGTAGCAAAGGTCCCGACCACCCACGGGGACCTCTCCCGAGGAATATTTAACGCCCTCGACTCGGTAATGGCCGGAGCAAAAGAAGAAGAAATTGTCCAGGTTTCTCTTTCTTCAACACTGGCCACCAACGCGATAGTCGAGGACAGAGGGGGTCCGGTAGGCTTGCTGGCGCTCGGCTGGAAGCCGGGCGCAGAAAGGGAGTTTCCCAGGTCGAAAAAGGCCTACGTTCCCGGGAGGTTCAACGCCCGGGGCGAGGAGGTAGAGCCCCTCAGAACCGATCCGATCCGGGAGATCGTCAGTGACTGGGAAGACGAGGTAGTTGGGTTCGCCGTCTCCGGCTATTTTTCCGTTCGAAATCCTGAGCATGAAAAAGAAGTCAAGCTGGTCCTCAATGAAGCCACGGATAAACCCGTCGTTACCGGGCACGAACTATCCTTGGAGCTAGGGTTTTACGAACGGGGTGTGACGGCGGTCTTAAATGTAAAAGTAATTCCGATAATAAACTCCTTCCTCGATAGTGCGGAGGCGGCACTGCGGGAGAGGGGGATCGACGCACCCGTTACGATGATGAAAAGTGACGGTTCTCTCGCAAGCTCCAGTGAGATCAGGAAGAAGCCTATCGAGACGGTGTTTTCGGGACCCGCGGCGAGCGTGATAGGAGCCCGATGGCTGTCCGGTAGAGAGGACGGCGTAGTGGTAGATATCGGAGGTACCACCGTTGATATCGGTATCCTTCGTGAGGGATTACCGAGCCTGGACGAAACCGGCGTTCAGGTAGGTAAGTGGCGAACCAAGGTAAAGTCACTTGATCTGCATACCGTCGGCCTCGGGGGAGATAGCCAGGTTAAAGTCGATGAAGAAGGTAATTTTCATTTTGGCCCGGAGACCGCTAAACCGCTGGCATTTGCGGATTTATCAGCAAAGGAATTGGAAAGGGTGGAGACTTTCGAAGATCCAACTTTTTTAAAAAAAAGCCAAACACCGGAGGGGCCAGGAGAACAACTGGGCAGGGCAGCCCGGAGGTTTTACGATTTGATCGGCGAAGGCCTCGTCAACAGGCAGGAGCTGTTGAACCGGGCGCGGGAGGAAGGCTTAATTCGAAATAGCTACTATCTGAGAAAGCTAGAGAGGCTCGGGTACGTTCGGAGAAGGGGCCCCACTCCGACGGATCTGCTTCACGTTACCGGGAAATATACGGCCGGCGACGGGACGGCTTCCCGGCTGGGGTTAGAAGCCCTTTCCGAGGACGGGAGACCTGAAACGGATGAATTCGCCGGTATGCTCAGATCAAAATTCGAAGGTGCTATCTCCGAAGAGATAATCAAGAGGTTCGTGCTCGATTCCTACCCGGAATGTGACTTCGGGGATTCCCTTATCTGGGATTACTGTAGAGGGAATAGCGGTAAGGAGGGGTTGTCCGTAAACTTCGTCCTGGACCTTCCTTTGATCGGGGTCGGCGCGCCGGCTGACGCGTTTCTTCCCCGTGTGGCCTCCCGATTGGACGGCGAGTTCGTAGAGGTTGAAAATTACCAGGTTGGCAACGCAGTTGGCACCGTTACCGGCAGGATAACCAGGAGGTTTGAGGTTCCTCTCGTGGAAAACCCCGAGACCGAAGAGTTCTTATTGTTCCTCCCGGACCGAAGGGAGATTATCGAAGAAGATGATGAGGAGTTGGCCCTTGAGGAGGCGAAGAATTGTGCCCGGGAGAGCGCGAGGAGAATGGTCGAGGCTGCCGGGGGGCGAAATATAGAGATAAGTGTGGAGGCAGACGATATTATTCACGGACGGTCGACAGTCAGCGCCATCGCGGTCGGACAACCCAACTTAAAATGGGTGAATTAAGGTAGTTTGACGCGAGAGAGAAAAGATTTTATTATATAGCCAGTATATTGCACTTTTTGTGGGGGATATAATGACGCGCTATGCCAGAGATCGAGGGGATTCTGACCGGTACGAACTAACTTTACGGCTATGACAGGTTCGAGTAGTTTCGGTTGTTATTTAGATTGTGAAAGGAGTAAGTGATGGACAGAGAAGACGTTCTCGAGATCTTGAAGGAGAGAATTGTCTACCTGGATTACGAGCCGGGAAAGCAACTCAGGGAAAAGGAGCTACGGGAGGAGTTCGACATCGGTAGGACTCCGCTGAGGGAGATATTTATAAAACTCGAAAGCGAAGGACTGATCACCACAGTTCCTCATAGCGGTACCTACGTTTCTACCGTCAGCTTTCACGAACTCAGGGATTTATTCGAGGTAAGGAGTTATCTAATAAGTCTTGCCGGAAAGCTCGCCGCACGGAGGATTAATGAAGGAGAGCTCGAAGAGCTGAGGGAACACTTAAAAGAAATGGAAGACGTGGAAGAGCCGAAAAAGCTGATGAAGATGGATTCACAGGCACATGAAATGGTAAACAGGGCGACCAAAAACGGCGTGCTTGCCGAGAGCTTGAAGAAGCTTAGGGAACAATCAGTAAGGATATGGGTTTTTCCGAGAACAAAGAAGTTCATGAACAACTTCAAGGATGAGTTCTCGGGGCTTGTAAAGGCTCTAGAGGAAGGAGATGAAGCCCGCAGCGGCAAGATACTCGCTTCTCACATGGAAGACTTTATCGACGAGATCAAAGAGCAGTTTATCAGCGAGAGTCACGTGGATTATGATGTCTGAAAGGGGGGTGGTGAAAAGTACCGAATAAAGATTTTTTGGTGGGTAGTAAAACTTAGACGGGATAAGGGTGGAATTTGCAATTTTTTTTGACTCAGGTTAATATACTGAATGTATATCGGTCTAATAAATTAAAAGAACCTGGAGGTCTTTATGTTACAGACGAACAAGCTCGTAAATAAAACTCCCCAGTTCAACATTCTCTCCGAGGACGATAAGGAGGAGTTATTCCATGCGTCCTTGGAGATACTCCAGAATACTGGGATGAGGGTCGATCACGAAGAGGCAAGGTCAATTTTTGCGGACGCCGGAGCCCGGGTAGAGGAAAACATGGTCTATATACCTCCTCACCTGGTGAAAGAAGCCCTAAGTAAAGCTCCGGAAAAGATACTGATTTACGACAGAAACGGCGAGCTCGCGATGAGGTTGGGCGGGACGAACTCCTATTTCG
The DNA here is from genome assembly GCA_046543235.1 of Candidatus Acetothermia bacterium. Classification (GTDB taxonomy): domain Bacteria; phylum Bipolaricaulota; class Bipolaricaulia; order M55B111; family M55B111; genus JAGXLP01. The sequence goes on from JBKGZT010000007.1 coordinate 26,333, forward strand.
GATCCGGGACGGACGTGCCCAGAACGCTGGACGAAGACGGCGAGATGAGAAACTCCACCGAGGAAGACCTCGCAAAATGGGCGAGGGTCTGTGATAACCTCGAAAACATCGATTTCACGTCTCCAATAGGTTTGCTCAGAGACAGGCAGGAGAATATCCAGGACCTGCTTGAAGCCCGGCAGATGATAGCGAATACGACGAAGCCCGTGATGTTTTGCTCCTGGGACGACCAGGGGACGGAAGACATCTTCGAAATGGCCTCGATTGCGGTCGGAGGAAAGGATCAGCTGAAGGCGAAACCCTACATAATACACTACATCGAGCCCGTAACGCCGTTGAGCCATAGCAAGGAGGTAATGGCGCAGACGATCTTTGGCGCTAAAAACCACCTGCCGACGATCTATACACCGATGCCCTCCGCCGGAGCGGTCAGTCCGATGACCTTTGCCGGTTCGATCGCGCTGGGGCTGGCCGAGTCTCTGACCGGTATTACGCTCGCACAGCTGGTAAACGAGGGTGCTCCCATGATTACGGGGGGAATTTATTCCATCCTGGATATGCAGACTTCCGGTTTCGTTTACGGGGGACCCGAGTTCGCCCTGATGAACGGAGCGGTAGCCGAAATGAGCAACTATCTCGGCCTGCCGATGTTTGGTACGGCCGGAGTTACGGACTCCAAACAGGTCGACGCCCAGGCGGCGATCGAGGCAACTTTCAACCTCGCGACACAATCGCTGGTCGGTTCAAACCTCATTCACGACGTCGGTTATCTATCCTCCGGTCTGCTTTATTCCTACGACCAGCTCGTAATGAGCGACGAGATCATCGGGATGGTAAAGCGAGTAATGGAAGGAATAGATACTTCTGGCGACCGGATCCCGCTCGATTTAATCGACGAAGTTGGTCCGAAGGGGAATTTCCTCAATACTTCGCACACCATGGATAACTTCAAGGAAGAGCACTGGCAGCCGAGCCTCATGGACCGCCAGAACTTCGATGCCTGGAAGAGTAACGGGAGCAAGACCATGGGTGAAAGGATAAGCGAGAAGTCCAGGGAAATCCTGGAAAACCATGAAGCTCCTCGCCTCGATGAAGACAAGCTGGAAAAGCTGGATGAGATCATCGCCGAGGAGAAAGAAAAGAGAGACGTGAGCTATTAAGGAGGAACAATGTTAGAAAACAAACTTGCAAGCAACAAATCCGTTCAAGACAAAGTCGGTTTTCAGGTTCTGACGGAATCGCAGGTAAAGGACATACATCAGGCTTCCCTTGAAATTCTCCAGACTACCGGCGTGAATATTCACCTCAAGGAAACCAGGGACATGCTTGAAGACGCCGGCTGCAAAGTTGAAGGAGAGAGGGTATTCTTTCCGCCCGGACTGGTCGAATGGGCAATTGACGCGGCTCCTTCCCGAACCTTCCTTTACGACAGAAACGGTGAGAATCCCCTGACCCTTGGAGGGCATAATACGACTTTCGGCCTCGGACCCACGCTGCTCAACATGAGGGATCCCGAGACCGGGGAGAGGAGGCCATTCCGAAAACAGGATACGGTGAATGCGGCCCGGCTGGTGGACGCGTTGGACAACATCGACTGGGTATCGGGACTAGGCACCATAGACGATGTCCCGCACGAGTACTCGGATCGGCACGAATTCGAGGCAATGGTCAAGAATACGACCAAGCCGATCGTCGCCTGGTCTTATACGAACGAAGGTCTTAAGGACATCATCGAGATGGCATCGGCCGTGGCGGGAAGCGAGGAGGGGTTCCTGCGCAAGCCTTTCGTCGTGTCCTACTCCGAACCTATTTCCCCTCTGACGCATGATAAGGACGCATCCGAGAAACTGCTCATGACCGCCGATTACGGTATTCCGACGATCCATACCCCAATACCACAGGCCGGTGCGAGTGCACCCGTTACGCTGGCCGGACAGCTCGCCCAGGGTAACGCGGAAAACCTCTCCGGGCTCGTCATCTCGCAGGTCAGAAGAGAAGGCCTGCCCTACTTTATCGGTGGCGTGATATCGATCATGGATATGCAGACTGCGATACTTGCTTACGGTGCTCCGGAGAAGGAGCTGGCGACGGCCGCTTACATGGATATGGCCCACCACTACGATATACCTACTTTCGGTACGGCAGGTTGCACGGATTCCAAGGTCGTCGATCAGCAGGCAGGAATTGAAGCCACCTTCTCCTCCCTCTTTTCGGCGTTAAGCGGAGCAAATCTCGTTCACGATGTCGGCTATATCGAATCCGGTTCCACGGGATCACTCAGCCAGATAGCGATGGTTGACGAAATAGTCGGGATGCTCAAGAGGTTCTCGAACGGTATAGAGGTGAACGATTATACCCTGGCGTTGGACGTAATAGACGAGATTGGTCCCGAGGGAGATCACCTGACTCATAAACACACATTGGATAATTTCAAGGAGGTCGCCTGGCGCCCCACGCTCATGGATAGAAACGTTCCCGATACCTGGAAGGACAAGGGGGCAAAGACCATGGAAGAAAGGTTGAAGGAAAAGGTCAAAGATATACTGGAGAACCACGAACCCGAGCCGTTACCGGATGACGTGATAAAGAAGATAGACCAAGTAATTGAAGGGCTATAAGGTGGCAGGGAGGAAGGGCACGACGGCTCTTCCTCCCGCTACCCTAATTTGGAGATCCGGAGGTGATTGCTTAATTACTTGCAATTATTCCTAAGCAGGGTATACTGAAAATATACTAGCCGTATATCGGCAAAACCAACAAAAACTTCAAACCACGGGAGGTTTATTCGCAGATATGTTTAAATCTACCGAGAAACTGTTCGGCCTGTTTGCCGTTATCCTGGCCATTTCTCTTCTAGTTGGTGCTGGCTCGGTGGCGCGTGCCGAGACGTATAAGGTCGGTACGATATGGCCCATGACAGGTACTTCTGCCGCCTTTGGGGTAATCCAGAAAGCAAATAGCCTCGTGGAGAAGTACGTCAACGAGGCGGGAGGTATCAGGGGTTACGACCTGGAGCTCGTACAGCGGGATTCGGCAAGCGAGCCCAATAAAGGTGTCGACGCGGCCAGAAAGCTCGTCAACGTCGAAGGTGTTCACGGTATGGTCGGTGCTTACTCCAGCGGCGTCGCGATGGCCGTAGCTGAGGGAGTAACCATTCCAAACGAGATACCTTATATTACTATTGGAACTTCCCCGACGATCTCTGTAGTGGATGACGATGACTACTTCTTCCGGACCTCTGCCCACGATCTCTTCAACGGAAGGGTGCTGGGAGATGCCATGTGGGATGACGGACACGAGAAGGTCGGAATCATTTACGTGAATAACGCCTATGGACAGGGGCTGGCGGACGCGGCCGCGGTCACGATCGAGGAGATCCATGACGGTGAAGTTCTGGGCAAGGTCCCGTTCGAGATAGGTAAATCCAGCTACACCTCTCAGTTGAAGCAGGCTTACGCCGACGGTGAAGTCGACGCGGCGTTGATTATTGCTTATCCCGAAGACGCGACGACGATGCACAATAACATCGTGGCGCTAGGTTATCAGGACATACCCTGGTACGGTAGCCCGGACCAAAAGGTGCCGGAATTGATCGACTCCCTCGGCGTTGGATACATGTCGAGCATCCAGATCGGCTCAACTCAGGGTCGTTGGGAAGGTCCTTCCAACGATAGCTTCGTTAATGGGTATAAAGAGGAATACGGGGAAGAACCACCCAAACCCTACATGGCACCTGGTTTCGATGCCGTAGCTTCCATGGCTCTTGCCATCGCGGCTACCGGGGAGGACCCCGGAGAGATAACCGGGACGGACATCCGGGACCAGCTTAGACCGGTGACTTCTCCTCCCGGCGAGGAAATCTATGCCACACCTGAAGGCTTTGAGAAGGCATTCAGCCTGCTGGAAGAAGGAAAGGATATCAACTACATCGGTGCCAGCGGTAAGATCGAATTTGACAAGTACGGAGACGCCATGTCGGCCATTCAGACCTGGACGATAACTGAGGACGGGAACATCAAAGTCGTGGAAAACGTCCTTCCCGAACCGATTCCCAGAGACTTAATGGGCGAAGAATACCAGGGGTAGGTTAGCTTTTCGGAGAAGGTAGAGCGGGGCAGGTCTTCCTGCCTCGCTCTTGTATATCCGAGGAATCGGTAATGATCCCTGAAAGATAAACTTTGGCCCTTTATTAGATATTATCAGGAGGTAAGAAGGGTGGCATTACTTGAGCTCAACGAGGTAACGAAGGAGTTTGGAGGTATAACTGCCGTGGATCGGGCGGACATCAGCGTCGAAGAAGGAAGCATTACTGGTCTGATTGGCCCCAACGGGGCGGGGAAGACCACGGTCTTTAACCTGATAACGGGTTTCCATCCTCTGACTGGCGGTGAAATCTACTTCGATGGTGAAAAAATCCAGCCGGGCCACAAGCCCCACGAGATCTTCAACAAGGACATATATCGATCGTTCCAGGTGACGAGGGAGCTTTCGAAGATAACTGTGCTGGAGAACCTGCTGATAGCACCTCCGGATCAACCGGGAGAAAAGTTCTGGAAGACCTGGATGCAACCGGGAGCCGTCGCCGACAAGGAGGAAAAGAACTACAGCAAGGCAATGGAGACTCTGGAGTTTCTCGGGATGAGCGACGTAGCAGATGACTACGCCGGTAAGCTCTCCGGCGGCGAGAGGAAGCTGTTGGAGCTTGGTCGGATGATGATGGTAGAACCAAAGCTCGTGCTGCTGGACGAACCCGGAGCGGGAGTCCCGCCCAACATGCAAAAGAAGGTAAACGACAAGATAAGGGAACTAAACGAGGACTTCGGCATGACTTTTCTGGTCGTAGAACACGACATGGCCGTGATAATGAACCTCTGTCATCCGATCAACGTGTTGGTAGATGGCCGCAAGATGACGGTAGGCTCGCCGGAGGAAGTCCAGAATGACGAGCGCGTGGTCAAGGCCTATCTCGGAAAATCAACTGAAAACTAGGGAGGACTGATATGGTTTCGGAAAACTCGGAGGAGCAGAAAGCAGAGGAGGTCGGGAACGCACGTGAGGGTACCCCTCTGCTGGAAGTAGATGGAGTAACGGCGGGTTACGGGGATATCAACGTCCTGTTTGACGCTTCTATCCAGGTAAACGAAGGAGAATTCGTCGTCCTGATCGGACCGAATGGTGCTGGCAAGACGACCCTGATAAGGTCGATTGACGGGGTTCTAGAGCCGAAGGAAGGACGGGTAGTATTTGGTGGAGAGGACGTAACTTACGAGAGCCCGGCCGACATGCTGGAAAGAGGGATCAGCACTGTACCTCAGGAAGGTAACATATTTACAGACCTTTCCGTAAAGGACAACCTGATAATGGGGGCTTACACTTACGATGGTATCGTCGAGAGCCGGCTCGAGATGGTATACGATCTCTTTCCAATATTGGAGGAAAGGTCCGATCAGGTAGCCGGAACCATGTCCGGCGGTCAACGCCAGATGCTCGCGATTAGCCGGGGCACCATGGTAGATCCGGATATGTTGATCCTGGACGAGCCTACAGCCGGCCTACAGCCGAACTTGGTAACAGACGTACTGGATTCAATTGCCAGGCTGAAGAAAGAGGAGAACCTGACGGTACTCCTTGTAGCCCAGACCGAACAAGCGATACCGATGGCCGACTGGGGATACCTGCTGAGAAGCGGCGAAATCCTGGTGGACGACAGGGCGGACAGACTGCTGGATAACGAACTGGTCAGCGATCTATATTTCGGAGGGTGATGAGTAAAAAATGCTAGGCAGTATACTTGACGGTATAATACTCGGTTGCGTGATTACCCTGGGGGGACTTGGGATTTCTTACGTGTTACTCCTCCAAAACTATTTCAACTTCACTGGAGGTACGTACTTCACGCTCGGGGCATATATGGCACTTGCCTTTCTCGGCTTTATCCCCATGGGTTCGTTTCCGCTGGTAACGTTCGGGCCTGGATTGATCCTCGCCCTCTTGTTGTCGATGATTTCCATGGCGTTGATCATGACGGCCGTCGACAAGTTCCTCTACCGGCCTTTGCGAGAGAGAAATTCCCCCTTTATGTTCTTCTACCTGACTGCCTTTGGGATGCTCTTCGTTTTCCGCAGCATAATTTATCTTACCTGGGGAGCCCAGCTCAAGAACTACACATCAGGGATCCCCAAATATCTGAGGTTTGCCGGGATGAGCGTAACGTGGGACGAGATCTTCGTCGTCATAGCTACCTTGGTGATAGTAGCGATCGTTTACTATTTCCAGTATCACACGAAACTTGGAAAGGGAATGCTGGCGACGGCGAACAATTCCGAGTTGGCTGAGATGTCCGGGATTAAGAACCGGGACATAAATACATTGACGACCGTCATAGCGGGGATATTGACGGCGACGGGCGGAGTTTTTTACGGCCTTACCATACAGCTCCGGCCGATGATGGGGTTCACGTTGCTCATGGCGATGTTCTTCGCGGTAGTGACGGGCGGTGAGGGAGCGATTCTCGGCACGTTTGGCGCCGGTTTGATCATCGGGATAACGCAGGAGTTCGGGTCCTCTCTCCTCCAGATGCTTTGGGATTCCACGGGAGTACCAATTCAGATGGGTGGTTACAAAGCTACCCTCTCTTTCCTTTTACTCGTGGTAATCCTGATCTTTCAGCCGGAGGGAATATTCAAAGGGACCCCGCTCGAAAAGTGATTATCGGAGGAGTGATCTAAATGGACGCATATATTGCGGCACTGCTTTGTATGGGGGCGGCCTATTCGGTTTTTACGATAGGCTATAACCTACAATGGGGTTATACGGGTCTGTTCAACCTCTCGGTCTTTGGTCTGGCTGCGGTCGGAGGTTATACCTCCGTCATTTTGACTACCTCCGCGGCCGGTGGACATCTTGGTGGATTCGGTCTTCCCTATATTGTCGGTATACTCGCAGGTGCTTTGATAGCTGGGTTGATCGGAGCTGCGATCGGTACAATTACGCTGCGGCTGGAATTCGGCTTCTTCGCGATCGCCACGCTTGGGCTGGGAAAGTTCCTCATTGCCATATTAAAGAACGAAAAAGGCCTGACGAACGGGGTCTGGGGAATTGGAGGTGTTCCTAAACCCCTTTCAGGCGTCGCGGGGCCTTATGCCAACTGGGCTTACGGTGGCATCAGCCTGGTCATCCTCCTGGTGGTCTATTATCTTGCTCAGAAACTGGTTACCTCGCCCTGGGGGAGACTTCAGCTGGCAATCAAGGACGATGAACACCTGACGCAGATGCTCGGTAAAAACGTCTGGCGCTACCGTATGGAGTCGCTCGTGCTGGGTTCCATGTTGATGGGGCTCGGTGGAGCGATGTATGCGCACTATCAGGGCTATATCAACCCGAAATCCTATACGGACATAATGTGGGCCTTCCTCCCTTTGCTGATGGTCGTCGCCGGAGGTAGCGGGAACCACAAAGGGTCCATCCTGGGTGCGTTTGTCGTCTGGGGCGCCTGGAGTGTTTCCGAGGTATTTGCCGGCTACCTGCCTATAGCCTCAATGAAGATACCTCACATCAGGACGCTCGTCGTCGGTATTTTGATAATCTCGATTCTGAGGTGGAGACCTCGGGGATTAATTGGACGTAAGAGAGCAGTATCGTCCTCCGCCGGTGAGAGATAGGACAACTGAGCGCGCGGAAATATGAAAACGGTTCAAAATCCGCACGAGAGAGAATATACCGGGCTGGAGCGAAACTTACTTCGGTTATCCGACTACTACCTTTCCGCGAGCAAGCTCAGGTACCAGGACGACGTAGTGGAAACTCTGGAGTCCCTTTACTGTATCA
>JBKGZT010000050.1:0-9395 GCA_046543235.1 Candidatus Acetothermia bacterium
TGTTCAATACCTCAAGGACCTCCCTTGCCTTCTCGTTCATCCCGCTTTTATCCATAAACCTCAACGGGCCGAGCGTATAGTTTGTCAGCTCCCTACCCAGGAACAAGTTACCCGCAACATCAAGGTTGTCAGCAAGAGCCAGGTCCTGATAAACCGTCTCGATTCCTAGCTCCTTGGCGTCCTCCGGTGCCTCGATATCCACCCTCTCTCCCTTGTAAAAAACCTCCCCGCTCGTCGCTTCCAGGGCTCCGGAAAGCACGTTGATCAGCGTCGACTTACCGGCTCCATTGTCCCCGACCAGCCCCACGACCTCCGCGCAGTCAACCTCCAGGTCAACCTCGTTGAGGGCTGTTAGACCACCGAACCTCTTCGTGATTCCTTCCATCCTAACCAGAGGAGTTCCGGCCCCTCCTTCGACATGTTCGGCAGCTCCTGCCTCCGGGTCACGAGCCTCCACCATAACTATTCGCCCCCTTTCAGGTAGCTTCCATCCGTCCTCTCCTCCAGGAACTCTATAGTCCGGGTTCGATCGGGCAAAGACGGCTGAGCACCGGACGATCCCGCCGCCAGAGCCCCAGCGGCATTGGCAAATTCCACGATCTTTTCTACTTCAATTCCTTCAGCCAGCCCGACTGCCAGAGCTCCCGCAAACGCGTCGCCGGCTGCAGTCGTATCCTCTACCTCTACTTCAAAACCGGGTACGGAAAAATGCCTCTCGCCGGAGATAAATTCCGCACCTTCCCCTCCCCGTGTAATAACGAGTGCCTTGACGCCGCGTGATAAGATTTCAGCTCCGGGATCTTCCTCCCCCGAAAGGATGCCCTGCAGCTCCCCCTCGTTGGGCGTCAGGTAATCTACGACCGGCAACTCCAGGTCGCTCAGGTCCCTCGCCGGTGCGGGATCGAGCACGACGAGCGGGGTATCTGATCCGGTGGAGCTTAGCTGCTGAAGCAAGTAGGCGGTCGTCGAAAAAGGGATCTCTAGTTGCAGTAAGAGCACGTCGCTGGAGATAACCCTATCCAGGTTTTTATCGACATACTCCTCGTCGACCTTTCCATTAGCACCAGGTATTATTACGATCTGGTTTTCTCCGCCATCGTCAACCTGGATCGACGCCAAACCGCTGGATCCCTGCCTGGTCTCAACTCGTTCCGTGCCAACCCCATCTCTTTTCAGGTTGGTGGAAAGCTCCTCACCAAACACGTCAGTTCCGACGAGACCGTACATGGACACCCTACCTCCAAGCCGGGAGGCCGCAACGGCCTGATTTGCGCCTTTTCCACCGGGAACCTGCTGGAACCCCTTACCCTTGATCGTCTCGCCCGGGGCCGGAAACCTCCTGACCCGAGCTACAAGATCCATGTTTATGCTTCCGAATACGGAAACCTTACCTCTCATTTTTCCTCGCTCCGAATTGAGAAGATTCTCTCTCGACCAGATTCGTCTTCAGGGTCTTTTTCCTGACCTTATTCACGCCCTCATTTCTTTCTTCAAGCTCCTTCAGGAGGAGTTCGGCTCCTATACTACCCATCTCGTAAGTGGGTGCTGCAACCGTAGTAAGCGAGGGATTAATCAGTCGCGATAAAAGTATGTCGTCGAAACCAACCAGTCCCAATTCACGGGGGACGTTTATTCCCAGCTCCTCCGCTTGCCTGATTACCCCCACCGCCATCAGGTCATTTGCTGCCACCAGACCGTCCGGAATTCCTTCTATCCCGAATTTCTCAAACAGCCCCGCCAGCGCCTCTTTACCCCCTTCGAAGGTGAAATCCCCCTGCACGACGAAATCCGGGTCGTGTTTCTTTCCGGAATCTTCTAAGGATTTCTTATAACCAGCAAACCTCTTTTCAGCCGTAGAGACGCCCTGGGGACCCCGGACGAAGCCGACGCTCCGGCAACCTTTTTCCAAAAGGTGTTCGGTAGCCCGGACCCCTGCCCCCTCGCCATCAGTCAGAACCGCGCTGATCTCCTTTTTCGTGGGGTTCCTGTCCACCGCAACCACTGGAATTCCTTCCTCGAAGAGCCGATTTATCCCCAGGGGAAGCCTTAGGGGTTCTCAGCAATTTCAGTAAATTCTATGCAGTGGCGAAAAATATGTAGGGTTAAGTCTAAAACAGGAACTATTCCGAGGAAAACAAGTCAAGGTACCTGCCGTAACCCTGCTCCTCCAGTTCATCCACCGGAACGAATTCCAGTGCGGCCGAATTTATACAGTAACGAAGCCCGGTAGGTTCCGGGCCGTCTTCAAAGACGTGACCGAGATGAGAGTCGGCGTATTTGCTCCGGACTTCCGTCCGGACCGCGCTCAAACTGGTGTCCTTAACTTCTACCACGTTCCCCGGTTCCAGGGGCATTGTAAAACTGGGCCAACCAGACCCCGATTGGAACTTGTCCGTTGAGGAGAAAAGGGGTTCCCCTGAAACGATATCTACGTAAATTCCTTCATCTTTGTTATCCCAGTACCTGTTGTTAAAAGCCCTTTCCGTGTCGTCCTCCTGCGTTACCCTGTATTGTAGGTCGGTCAATTCCTTTTTTAACTCCTCTTCGTCCGGCTTTTCGAAGTCCTCGTAACGGCTTTTACTCCTCTCTGAACCTTCTCGCCAGGTCGAAGAAATAAATTCCTCTCTTCCCGAGCGCTTCTTGTAGGACTTGTATCTTTCCGGGTTCTTCTCGTGATAATCCTGGTGATATCCTTCAGCCGGGTAAAATTCATCAAACTGGAGTATTTCCGTAACTATTGATTCCTCAAATTTATCGGATTTCTCCAGTTCCTCCCTGGATTTTTCCGCTACCTCTTTCTGTCCTTCGTCCCTGTAGAATATTGCAGTTTGATACTGTGACCCCCTATCGGCAAATTGTCCACCCGGATCGGTTGGGTCGATATGTTTCCAGTAAACGTCAAGAATCTCCGCGAGGGTTACTTCTTCGGGATCGTAGTAAATCTGGACGGCTTCGTAATGGCCCGTCTCCCCGGTTGAAACCTGTTCGTAACTCGGATCCTCGACTTCACCGCCGGTATAACCAGCTACCACTTCTTCTACCCCCTCTAAAGTTACAAACGGTGGCTCCATACACCAAAAACAGCCACCGGCAAGGGTAATTGCCTCGAACTCATCCGTATCCAGCTCTTCGAACATGTTAATATCATCGCTCCTTTGGTCCTGTACCGCACGAATTACGCCGGTATTTAATCCTAAGAAATTTGTTACCAGGAACCCAGCTGCAATTAAGAGCAAGATTGTCAGGGTTAAACCGAAGTAAGAACTTGGGTACATGATAGACCTCCGTAACTCCTACCAATGAAATCGATTATTAAAAGATAATCCATTTAATTTATACTCCCCATAGTTGCAGTTTTCCAGTTCCCCTAAGAACCCCGAAGAATAAAGAAATCAGGATGATTCTTGAAACCAAGAAGTTCCCTAATATCATTTCAGCGGCATGGGAGGTAAATATGCACGACATCAACCTGCAAGATGGAGATATTCTGGCCAGACAGAAAGAACTGGCCGGAAAAAACGAGGAAAAGCTGGCAAAACACGGAGTTAGAGCGATAAACGTGATGGGTGCGATCGGGAGCGGGAAGACGGCGTTAATAAAGTCAATTTACGAGAAATTGAAGGACGATTTCGAGGTTGGGGCCGTGGCTGGCGACGTAGCGGGAACGGACGATTACGATCGCTTCGAAGAAGCGGGTATCGAGGCTTATAACCTAAATACTCATTCGGACTGCCACCTTGATCCTCACCTGGTGGACCATTCGCTGGAAAACATGCCGCTCGACCGCCTCGATTTCTTGTTCGTGGAAAACGTCGGAAATTTGGTATGCCCCGCCGACTTTCCCCTCGGCACGGAATCGGAAATAGTAGTAATTTCAGTGACTGAAGGGGAGGACATGGTGAGGAAACACCCCAAGATATTCTCCCAGTCCGACATAATCGTCATCAACAAGGTAGATCTGGCCGATGCCATAGGCGTGGACCCACAAAAACCAAAGGCGGATTACGAAGAAATAAACCCACACGGTCGAGCGATATTTACCGTCGCCACGGAGGGGCAGGGGGTAGACGAGCTGATCGACGCGCTGGGTATCTCACCTGACTAGCAGCCCCCAACTGATTCATGCACGAATACTCGATAGCTGAAGAGTTAATTAATACCCTCCTGGAAAGGGTGGAGGAAGACAAACTCTCGAAGACCAGCAAGGTTCACCTGGAGATAGGTGAGCTAAGGATGGTTTCCCGCGAAGCGCTCTCCCAAGCTTTCAGGATCGTCACGGAAGGGACAATCCTGGAGGGAGCGGAGTTGCAATACGAGGAGATCCCTCTACTGGTTAGCTGTAAAGAATGCGGGTTTGAGGGTAAAGTCGATTACGAAGATGACACTTCCCTTCATTTTTCTATCCCGGTCCTTTCGTGCCCCGACTGCGGCGGTTCCGTCGAGATAATCGAGGGTGAGGAACTCTCGGTCAGAACCCTGACTTTATCCGGCGCTGATATCGATGACTGACCAGGTCGCCTACAGGATAAACGTAAACGGAGTCGTCCAGGCAGTCGGTTTCCGGCCGTTCGTATACAGGATCGCCACCGACAACGACCTGATCGGGTGGGTCAAGAACCTGGGAGATGCCGGCGTAGAGATCTTTCTTCAGGGCGATAGGTCGGACATCGACCGGTTTATCGAGGACCTGCGGGAGAAGAACCCCCCACTGGCGGAGATCGACAATTTGGACAAAGCAGAAGTGGAAACCGATCCTTCCCTCGAGGAATTTGATATCGTGAAGTCGAGTTCCGGCAGCTCCGGCTCGGGAACAATCCCTCCCGATATAGCAACCTGTGAGGATTGTCTCGATGACGTATTCGGAGATACCAGGTTCAGCGGTTACTGGGCAACTTCGTGCGTCAATTGCGGACCGAGGTTCTCGGTAATCAAAGAACTCCCCTACGACCGGAATCGAACCTCCATGGAAGACTTCCCCTTGTGTGAGGGATGCCAGGCGGAATATACTGATCCGGGCGACCGACGCTACCACGCACAGACCATAGCCTGTCCTGATTGTGGGCCCAATTTATGGCTGGAAAATCCCAATACAGGGGAGAAGTTTTCCGACAACCCAATACAGAAGACGGTACAGAGACTAAAAGACCGGAAGATATTGGCCATCAAGGGTCTTGGAGGAACGCACATAGCATGCAACGCCAGGGATGACGGGACCGTGAGTCGTCTACGCGACGAGCTGGGGCGACTCCGGCAACCGTTTGCTCTGATGGCGAAGGAGGATGCCATTAGCTCCAGCTTGGAATACAACGAGAAAGAACTAAAGCAACTTAAGGGCCCTCGGCGGCCAATTGTCCTGCTGGAGAAAAAAGACGAACAATGGGTCTCGGAGGGCGTCGCTCCAGGTCTCCATAACATCGGCGTGATGTTACCTTATACCGCACTCCACCACCTGATCTTTTCCGACCTCGACTTTCCCCTCGTCATGACCAGCGCCAACATGCCAGGCGACCCCATGCTTACCGAAAACGATTCAATCAGGGAAGAGCTGGCAGAAATTGTAGACGGCTACCTCCTCCACGATAGGGAGATAGTCTCGAGGGTTGATGATTCCGTAGTTCGGTTTTCCGGGGGATACCGTAAGTTCATTAGGAGATCCCGGGGGTGGGTCCCGGAACCGCTCGACGTAGAACTCGGGAGGAAACCGATCCTGGCCATGGGGGCCGAGCAGGACAACGTGATCGGCCTATACACCGACGGAAAGGCCTACCTCTCTCAGTACCTCGGAGATACGGAAGGCCCGGAGGATCTGGAATTTTTGGAGGATGCACTGGATAGGCTGCTCGCTCTCACCAGTACGGAAATGCCTCACAAGGTAGCTCATGACCTACATCCGGGCTTTTTGACCAGCAAGAGGGCGGAGGAAGTAGGGAAAGAAACTTGCTCGGTCCAGCACCACAAGGCGCACATCGGATCCCTGCTTGCCGAAGGTCAGGCGTCCGAAATCGTCGGGGTAATAATGGATGGGGTCGGATACGGGGAAAACGATAACATTTGGGGCTGTGAGGTTATCACGGGAAAAGGGAAAGAGCTAAACAGGCTTGGTTCCTTGACGAGAGCCTACATGCCGGGAGGAGACCTGGCCACCAGACACCCGGCCAGAATGGTAGCCGGAATCCTGTACCCGCTGGTGGAGAGGGGTACTATCGACGATCTACCGGAGTTAATCCGGTCTCTTGGACTAAAATTCCCCGACGGAGACCAAGAACTACGCTTTACCCTTCAACAGCTTGAAAGGGATATCAACGCTCCACTTACGACCAGTGCCGGTCGTTTTCTCGATGCAGTCAGCAGTCTGCTCGGGGTCTGCGATGAAAGAACTTACGAAGGTGAGCCCGCCATGAAGCTGGAGTCGTTTGCAAAGAGGGGAGATCCCGTGAAGATCGAAACGAGTTTCGTCGAAAAGAAAGGAGTTAGACGTCTTGACCAATCCGAACTTTTTTATAATTTGATCCAGCTTAAAGGGGAGTTACCAGCGGAAGACGTAGCAGCTACTGCACAGCGTGCACTGGCTTCGGGGGTAGCGGAACTGGCGATCGAGATCGCCGAAAACGAAGGTATAGAAACCATCGGTTTTTCCGGAGGGGTCGCGTACAATGAGAGCATTTCGCGAACCATAGAGGACCGCGTGAAAAAAGCGGGCCTGAAATTCACCACAAACGAAGCCGTTCCCCCGGGTGACGGCGGCATAGCCTTGGGCCAGCTCTGGCTTGCGGGGAAAAACCCTTCCAGCTAAAACCCTGTTGAACCAGTACCTGTTTGTTTTTATAAACTATTTATGATAAAAAAAGCTGTTCGAGTGTTTTTGTCGATAATTTTAGGGTTGCTATTTCTTTTTTCATCAAGTAGACATTATCCAAATTCCGTTTTAAATTCAGGATTCCGAGCTAGCGGTTAAGAGGGGGTTAACTCAGGGATTCGATGAAACTCTACTCCGAAGAGGGAACAGCGGTTATTATTCTGATCGTCGCTGCTCTGACATCGGGTATAGCCGGTTTTTCCAGGCTCCCAACGTCGTTCGTTATTCCGACATCCATCCTGTCAATTGTTTACCTCCTCTGGTACAGAAAGAGACGCCTGGAAGACCCCGGCGATTCCATGATCGGATTCTTGCCGGGCCATTTCCTCCTGATCTTTGCTTTCGCCCTTAAGGGTTCTACAAATGCCACGATCTACGCGCCCTGGTCCGTTCTCATTTTGGCCACGCTTGGCTACGACCTCGCCATCAACTCGAGTGGCAATGGAAACGGGATAAAGTTGACAACCATGTTTCAATATTGCATCATTTGGGGCGTAATCTTATTTCTCTTTCAAAGCTTGATAATAAGTGGTCTGGAACTGACAGGAACAGGGACGTTAGCTACCAGATTGGGACTCGGGGCTGGCGGCATCGTTTGGGCCGGTATGGGACTATTTAGAATCAATCGAAGTTTTTCAGAAAGGAGGTCTTAAACCGAGATGGAAGGTGGAGCGCTCTCGCTGATTATTTTGTTAGCGGTTTTTGGGGGGATATTTTACTTCCTGCTGATCCGTCCCCAGCGAAAAAAACAGAAGGAACACGAGAATATGGTTAGCAACTTGAAAAAAGGGGACGAGATAATAACCGCTGGAGGCATTCATGGATCGGTTACCGAAGTGTTGGATGAGGATCTACTAATTGAGGTGGAAGATGGAACTGTTATGAAGATCCAGCAGGATAGCATAGTCGAGACGAAATCCGAAGATATGGGTTCAGAGGAAAACGACGAGGAAGATACCTCATGAATCTTGGCGATATTGCGGAAAACACTTTACTCAAGGCAGGAATAATTATACTGGTTTTAGGCCTGGCTATTTACTTCCTTTATCCCTTTTACCCTATCGGGGACGTTGTAAACCTGGGCCTGGACCTAAAGGGCGGAACCCGGATAGTTCTAGAGGCAGAAGGCATCGACGACATGAGCCCGGACGAAAGGGATAGGACGATCGAGAGGATCGTTACTATATTAAACAACCGGGTAAACCAGTACGGGTTGACCGAACCGACTATCCGACCCCTGGGTGATAAGAGAGTTGAGGTAGAATTGCCCGGAACCACCGATCCTCAGGTAGCGAGAAGGTTAATCGGCAGGACCGCCTTGCTGGAGTTTAAAAAAGTAGTTGAATCCGGGTCTCCCGGATCAGACTTATCCCCGGAAAACATCTCTGAGGAGGCCGTTTACGGCAGGGAGCAGGACAACGGTGAAAGACGCCCTTACCTGCTCCAGAAGGATCCACTGATGACCGGAGGCGTACTGGACGACGCAGAGGTCAGAACCACACAGAGATCGGAGAACCCGATTATCGTCTCTCTCCAGTTCAATAAAGAGGGAGCGCGTGAGTTCGCTGACGTCATAGCTAATTTGGAAGCGGACCAGGACAGGATTGCCATCGTGCTGGACGACGTCGTCCAATCCGCTCCCGTAATCAGCGAGGGAATCTGGGAAACGGCAAACAACACCAACACGGTCGATCAGGCGACAATAGAAGGTGACTTTTCAGCCGACGAGGCCCAGAGGCTGGCGGTAGTTCTGCGTGCGGGCGCCTTGCCGGTCGAAGTCAACACAATTCAGGAGAAGACCGTGGGACCCACGCTGGGGGAGGACGCAATACAGGCGGGGGTGACCACTATACTGATCGGCTTCATTCTCGTGCTTCTATTCATGGCCCTAAGGTACCGCTGGCTAGGAATAATCGCCGACCTGGTTCTGATATTCAACATGATTATAATGTTCGGCGCCCTTTCCCTCTTTGATGCCACGCTCACGCTGCCGGGCATTGCCGGTGTGATCCTGACGATTGGTATCTCCGTCGACGCAAACATCATCATATTCGAGAGGATCAGAGAAGAACTAGCCAATGGCAAATCCGGGGTTGCCTCGGTAAGGGACGGCTTCAAGAAATCGCTCTCAACCGTAATCGACGCGAACCTGACAACCCTGGCAACCGCCTTGATATTGATGTACTTCGGGACAGGTCCAGTTAGAGGTTTCGCAATAACGCTGACGATCGGGATCGTCGGCAGCCTGTTCTCGGCGCTGTTCGTTACGAGATTCCTTCTCGAGGAAACCTGGTTTAAGACGAGAGTCACTGGCATCGATCTAGATTAGGACATGGTTTAAAAGCTCTATATTACAGCCTCGCCCCTGTGGCGGGGCTGTATCATACTTTTTCCCCTTCCATCGATCGCGTTCGGCAGCAACCTACAACAGTACCTCCACAGCTCATCTATAAATATGAAAGCAACGGATGAATTGACCGCTAAAGCAACTATAATTGACGGTAAGGTAAGGTAAGAAACGCGGCTCGTAGGTGAAAAT
>JBKGZT010000051.1:0-8876 GCA_046543235.1 Candidatus Acetothermia bacterium
ACCAAGTACCTGGTACCCAGTACCTAAAAGTTGGGGAGGACTAAGGTGGGGGTGAGATCAAAAAGAAACCCCGTGCTCACCCGTAAAACTGAACGGCGGCAATCCGCTAGCTTCCTGCCTTAATAACACGGAAAGCAGTACTCAGAATTCAGAATACGAAACACAAAACACGGAACACAGAACTAACAACCCGTAACGCGGAACTACGAAACCCGAACCATATTTTCGGACCAACAACCTACAGACTCCAGCTATCCGACAAGCGCGGCGAGCCCGTAATATCTGTCCCCTCAAAACTCCCTCCCTGAGGAGGATATAGAATTTCGGAGTTTTGATTTACCTACTGAAGGGGCACTCGCCTTCACGGTTGGTCCAACCTCCCCTTAGAAGGACCTCCCGACACAGGCAACTCTCTATCCGCCTCCCATAGGGCATTATAAAACTACCAATGACCCCTATGCCGATTTGTAAAAGACCTATAAGGAGACATATTATTATTCTCCGGGATATATAATATGAACGAACAAGCAAATTCTCTCTGGCAGAAAACGAAAAAACATTTAAAAAAGGAGCTACCGGAGGCAAGTTTCGAGACCTGGGTGGGTAACCTGGAGTTGATCGGCCTCCAGGATGGACGTATTGATCTCGCTGCTCCGAGCGGTTTTATTAAACGGGGCCTCGAAGAGCGTTTTAAGGACATGATTGAGTCCAGAGTCAGCGAGTTATCCGGTAGAAAAAGGACAATCAACGTCCAAGTATCCGAATCCTCGGAATACGACTCCGAGAGTGTGAGCCAGAGAGGAGAGCTTGATCCTCCCCCAGTCAGTCCGGACCGCGACAATTCTTCAAAAACCGCAACCAGGGTCCAGAAACGGGCGGAATCCGGAATCGAAAACCGGCAGGGCAAGATCTCCCTCAACCGGGAATACACTTTTGACACTTTCGTGAAAAGCAAGAGCAACCAGCTCGCGAGCGCCGCCAGCCGCGCGGTCGCCGAGGCCCCGGCCGATTCTTACAATCCCTTATTCATTTACTCGAAAGTCGGTTTGGGCAAAACCCACCTGCTTCACGCCATCGGCAATCACCTAAAGGAGAAGGATCCGGGATCAAGCGTCGTCTACACGACCTCGGAGAGGTTCGCGATCGAGATGATCCGGGCAATCCGGGAGAACGAGACCGAGAAGTTCAGGGAAAAGTACCGCTACGTAAAGGCGTTTCTGCTGGACGACGTCCAATTCCTGGAAAGCAAAGAAGGGACCCAGGAGGAGCTCTTCCACACCTTTAACGAACTCTACGGAAACGACAAACAGATAGTCCTGACTTCGGACAGATCTCCCCAGGAGTTTTCCGACCTCCAGGACAGACTCGTCTCCCGCTTTAGGTGGGGACTGGTGGTCGATATCCAGCCGCCGAACTTCGAGACCAGGATGGCGATTCTTCGCAAAAAAGCCTCCCAGAAAGGCCTGAAGGTAGACGACAGAGTGCTGGAACTCATAGCCACCCGGGTATCAACCAACGTCCGGGCTTTAGAAGGTGCTTTGATAAAGGCAATCGCCCACGCCAACCTGGCAGGCGGAGAGTTGATGCTGGAGGAGGCCCGGGAGTTTCTGCCCGAGGAGGAAGAAGAGGAAAAAGAGCTGACCGTCTCAGCGGTAAAGGAAGTGGTGGCCGACAACTACGACCTGACCCCGGAGGACCTCGAGGGCAAAAGCCGGAAAAAGAAAATCGCACGGGCCCGACATATCGCCGTTTACCTCGCGCGAGAGTTAACGGACAGTTCCTTTCCCGTCCTGGGAAAGGAGTTCGGGGAACGAGACCACAGCACTGTCATGCACTCCCACAAGAAGATCAAGAAAATGATCAAGGAAACTCCGCTCCTTTTCGAAGAGATCAAGGAGCTTAAGGACGAACTTAAGTCCAAATACGATCACGTTTGAACAATCCCGGTTTTTTAATTACGATAATCAGTGAGGAAAGTTGATATTTGTCCCGAAGCTCCCGAGGGTGCCAACTTGAGCAGTACTTTAATGGCATGAGGTAATTTCCTGACAGAAAACGGTGATTCTCTGCTCATGAGCAAAACACACGAGGTATCGGTTCCCGATCTAGGTAAAACCGATGAAATCAGCCTGATTGAATGGAAAATTAGGCCCGGAGACAGGGTCACCAAGGGTTCTGAACTCGCCGAGGTAGAGACGATGAAATCCACATTCTCACTTGAGTCACCGGCAGACGGAGTGGTGGATCAGGTTTTGGTTGAACAGGGAGCAAAAGTCCACGTGGGCGATACCCTCGCCAGGATCAAGTCAAGCTAGAAGTATAGAACGAGATTCATGGCAAAGCCAGAGATAGGGGGTGGTTCACGGAATCCTATTAAAAAACGGTAGATTCTCGCTGTTTAGCCCAGGGTGAAAAAACGGCAAACGGAAAACAGAGAAAAGAATACAAAACTGCAATAATATTGATCTCTCTACGAGGAGGGAGAAAAGATGAAGAAATCTTTAACTGTATCGCTCGTATTACTACTGAGTTTGACCCTAGTGGCCGGTCTCTTCGCCACCAGTTACGCTCAGGATGATAAAACTTACCGAATCGGTCTGGTCTTCGACGTCGGCGGAAAGGGCGACAAGAGTTTCAATGACTCCGCTTATCGCGGCCTGGAATGGGCAAAGAACGGCAGCGACGAATTCGAGGACTTCGAAGAACTACCGATCAACTTCACCACAATTGAACCCGGTTCCGGTGGAGCTGGCCGGGAAAACGCCATGAGGATGATGGCCTCTCAGGGATATGACCTGGTTATCGGAGTCGGTTTCCTATTTACCGACGCGGCTACCGCCCTCGCAAAGAACTTCCCTGACATTGATTTCGCCGTAGTAGATTACGCTCAATTCGAAGACATTCCGTCCAACCTTAGAGGTCTTTCTTTTGCCGATCACGAGGGTTCTTTTCTGGTCGGAGCTCTTGCCGCAATGAAGTCGGAAACAGGAGAGGTCGGTTTTGTCGGAGGTCAGGAATCCCCACTAATCGAAAAATTTGAGGCCGGTTTCAAATCCGGCGCCTGGTACGTGGATCCCGACCTGGAAATTTCTTCCAAATACGTCGGAACCACCGGCGAAGCCTTCGCCAACCCGGCCAAGGGGAAAGAAATCGCCAAGGCCCTGTACAGCGACGACGTGGACGTAATCTACCATGCGGCTGGTCTTTCCGGCTCCGGCGTAATAGAAGCCGCCTCCGAGACGGACAACTACGCGATCGGCGTGGACTCCGACCAGGACTACATGGCTCCGGGACACGTGCTGACCAGCATGCTCAAGCGCGTGGACGTTTCCGTCTATCAGACAGTCAGAGACGTCGTTAAAGGCAACTTCGAAGGTGGTACAGTAAAGTCCTTTGGTCCGGAAGACAACGGAGTCAGCTACGCGGTGGACGTCTTCAATCGAGTCGAGGAGTTCCCGGAACAGGTAGAGCAACTGAAAGACGAAGGCACGGTAAAGCTGCCGGCACTCGGCGTGACTCAGATTTCTCCCAAACGAATAGAAAAACTACCGAGCGAGAACCTAATAACCGACAGCATGATCGAAAGGGTGGAAGAACTAAAAAGCCAGTTGGTAGAAGGGGAATTCACGGTACCTGACGATCCCGACGACGTCTCTGCTGAAGAGCCGGTTGAACAGTAATTAGGAATATATGCAACTAAAAAGGGACCCGGAAAAGAATTTCCGGGTCCCTTTTTATTACCATCTATCATGGAAAAAGAAAGATAGAGGGGGTTAACGTTGGCAGAAGATAAAAACTCGGAAGAGGACCCTCTAATACGCATGGAGGGAATCAGCAAGCGTTTTCCCGGCGTTCTGGCAAACGATTCGGTGGATTTTTCCGTCAGAGAAGGCGAAATCCACGCCCTCGTAGGGGAAAACGGGGCGGGAAAAACCACTCTGATGAAGATACTTTACGGTGTCTACGCCGCCGACGGGGGGCAGATCTACTTAAAAGACGAGCCCGTCAGCATCGAGGAACCGAAGGTCGCCAACAAGCTCGGGATCGGGATGGTTCACCAGCATTTTATGCTCGTCCCTCCCCTCTCCGTCGTCGATAACATCACTCTCGGTAGCGAGATTGCCCACCGCGGAATACTCGACAGGGAAGAGGGCAAGAAACGAATTCAGAAACTGGCAAGCGACATCGGATTCGACCTGGACCCGGAAGCTAAGGTCGAGAACCTCTCTGTCGGGGTACGACAGAGAATCGAGATACTCAAAGTCCTCTTCCGGGAGGCGGAGGTACTGATCCTGGACGAACCGACCGCGGTACTTACCCCCCAGGAAGTCGAAAGGCTATACGAGATCCTCAACAATCTCCAGGAACAGGGAAAGACGATAATATTCATCACCCACAAGCTCAACGAGGTAATGGATCTGGCCGACCGGGTGACGGTAATGAGGGACGGCAAAGACGTCGGTACGAAAACGGTTGAAGATACCTCCAAGAGCGAACTGGCCAACATGATGGTTGGCAGAGAAGTGCTTTTGAGGGTGGAAAAGGAAGAGGTGGAACTCGGGGAAGAGCTAATTCGAGCCGAGAGCTTGACCGTCACGAACGAGGAGGGAGTAAATGTAGTCGACGACGTCTCCTTCTCGATTAGGGAGGGAGAGGTATTCGGAATCGCCGGGGTTCAGGGGAACGGTCAAACGGAATTGATCGAAGCCCTGACGGGAATAACGGAATTTTCCTCCGGAAACGTGGACGTTCAGGGTTCGGACCTAGCGAACGCGGATGGCCAGGAGATTCGAGAAGAGGGTATGGGCCACATTCCCGAGGATCGGTTGGACCGCGGGTTGATCACGGACTTCACTGTTACGGAGAACTTCGTCTTAGGCTATCACACCTTCGAGCGTTATTCCAATCGGTTATTTCTGAAGCTCAGGGATATGGAGAGCCACGCCGAGGAAGCCGTGGAAAATTTCGACATAAAAACTCCATCCATCAAGACGCTCGCCGAGAGCCTCTCCGGGGGAAATCAGCAGAAGTTAATAGTTGCCAGGGAACTATCGCAGCAGCCGAAATTGCTCGTCGCCGCTCAGCCGACGCGCGGGATCGACGTCGGTGCAATAGAGTTCGTCCACAAGCGACTGATGGAAGAGCGGGCAAAGGGAAAAGGCCTCCTGCTGGTATCATCCGAACTGGATGAGATAATGTCACTAAGCGACAGAATAGCGGTTATATACGAGGGGGAATTGACCGCCGTGTTCGACGCGGACGAGACTACGAAGGAGGAACTGGGCATATACATGACCGGTTCCGAGCGGCAAGATGAAGAAGAAGTACGACGTAAAGCTTTAGACAGTGCCTCTCTTCGGGAATGATCTTTAACTATGAAAAGTGAGAGAAGAAAAGAACTCTTATTCAACGTATTGCTGAACGGAGTCGCTCCGCTGGTCGCAATCCTGATAGCATTTGCGATCGGCGGAATAGTGATTACTTCCCTGGGCACGAACCCGTTCGCTTTCTTTTCCAGGATGCTTAGCCTGAATCTCGGCTCCCTGCGCGGGTTAAGCCAGATGATTTACCGCGCCACCCCTTACTTCTTCACGGCGATGGCTCTTTCTTTCGCCTTCAAAGCCGGTCTGTTTAATATTGGTGCCGAGGGGCAGATGTTTATCGGAGGGCTGGCCCTGGCCTGGGTCGGTTTCACGTTCACGTGGCTGCCCTTTCCGATCCTGTTTGTTCTCTGCTTGGTCGCGGGTTTCCTGGGTGGCGCCCTCTGGGGGGCGATACCCGGCTACCTAAAAGTCAAGCGAGGAGCCCACGAGGTAATTACTACAATCATGATGAACTTCATTGCGATTGCCCTGGTCCAGTACCTCGTTCAGAATCACTTCGCGAATCCGGACTGGGGAATTCCCCATACGCCCTCGGTGGCAGAAGGCGCTTACGCGCCGAGCCTGGGCAAAATTATCCCCTGGTTTCCGGAAGGTTCCCGGGCAAACATAATGTTCCTGGTTGCCCTAATACTCGCCGGAATAACGCTGGTCTTGCTCCAGCGGACTAAACTGGGTTATGAAATTAGGGCCACCGGCCTCAACCCAAACTCCGCCGAATACGCCGGTATAGATATATCCAGCCGAACGGTAATGACGATGGCAATCAGCGGCGGTTTCGCCGGAATGGCAACCGCGAACTTTATCCTTGGTCCGGGTAGTCACTACTTCCTGAAAAGCGAATACGGGGGTATTGGTTTTTCCGGAATTGCCGTAGGCCTGCTGGGACGGAACAACCCGATCGGCATAGTCCTGGCCGCCCTGCTCTTTGGCTTCCTCGAGAACGGGGCTCTGGGCGTCCAGCTTTACTTCCCGGACGTACCCCGGCAGATAGTAGAGATCATGCAGGCAATTATATTAATCGTGCTAGTGATAGTGCTAGAGCTCGCTAGAAAGTTCTTAAAGAGATTACAAAAGAGGGGTTAACGTGGACTGGTTAATGGACATATTTGCGCTTTCAACTTTGTTGGCGACGGTCCGGATGGCCATACCGATTTCCCTGGCAGCCCTTGGCGGATTGTTCTCCGAAAGCACCGGAGTCATCAATATTGCCCTGGAAGGAATTATCCTCATGGGGGCTTTCGCCGGCACCATCATAACGAACGCGACCGGTAGCCCGTTTCTCGGGATAATAATGGCCGTGGGCGCCGGGATAGGAATGGCGCTGATCCACGCTATAGCTAGCGTTACCTTCAAGGCAAACCACATAATCAGCGGGGTGGCGCTGAACCTATTTGCCACCGGCGTAACTTTTTTCCTCGCAATGGTCCTTACCGGCGGATCACAGATAACGGTCGAGGAGACTCTGCCGAAGTTCCTGGGAATATCGCCCGTAACTTACGTCACCGTGGCCATATTCTTCGCTTCGGGCTTCTTCCTGTATAGAACCAGACTCGGACTCCGGTTGAGGGCTACAGGAGAGCACATGGCGGCAGTCGACAGCGTCGGGGTTAGCGTAACCAAGATGCGCTACCTGGGTGTACTGATTTCCGGCGCGCTTGCCGGACTGGGCGGTGGCTTTCTAGCCATCGAGCATGCAAACTACTTCACCAAAGGAATGAGTGCCGGCCGGGGATACATAGGTCTTGCCTCGATGATATTTGGTAAATGGACCCCCTGGGGAGCCGCAGGCGCTGCCTCGCTGTTCGGGTTCTCCAAGGCACTCCAGTTCAGGGTATCGATACCTTTCGTCCCGGACGAGTTCCTCCAGATGCTTCCCTACCTGATAACGATCGCCGTGCTCGTCGGGGCGGTCGGTAGAGCAACCCCACCCGCCGAGGACGGAAACCACTTCATAAAGGAGGGCTAACTCCGGATGGAGTTCCTCGAGATAATTCGCAAGAAGCGGGACGGCGGAAAGCTGGACCGGGAGGAAATAGAGTTCCTGGTTGAGAAGTACGTGGGCGGCGATATTCCCGACTACCAGATGTCCGCATTCCTGATGGCCGTCTACTTCAACTCTCTCGACACCAAGGAGACGGCCCAACTGACCGAAAGCATGGCCCGTTCCGGGGACCAGCTCGACCTCTCCGGAATCGACGGTTTCAAGGTGGACAAACACTCAAGCGGCGGCGTCGGGGATTCCGTCTCTCTCGTCCTGGTACCTCTGGTGGGAGCGGTCGGTCTCAAGATTGGCAAGCTATCCGGCCGCGGGCTCGGCCACACTGGGGGAACTATCGACAAGCTCGAGTCCATTCCTGGCTTCCGGGTCAGCCTAAGCGAAAAGGAGTTTCTGGAAAGGATAGGCCGAACCGGCATGGCGATCATGGAACATACATCCGACCTCGTCCCGGCCGACCAGAAGCTCTACGAACTGAGGGACGTGACGGCTACCGTCAAATCGCTCCCCCTGATAATCAGCAGCATTATGAGCAAGAAGATCGCCTGCGGTCCGGACGGCGTCGTCCTCGACGTAAAGACGGGTAGCGGGGCGATCGTCGACAGCTACGAGCAGGCAGAAGACCTCGCCTCCGGCTGCGTCGACCTGGGAAAGGAGGTAGGGCTTGACGTCTCCGCGCTGATTACGGACATGAACCAGCCGCTGGGTAGCTCGGTCGGAAACGCCCTGGAGGTCGAGGAAGCGCTCAAAGTGCTGAAAGGAGAGAAGAAAGGCGACCTCCGGGAAGTCACAGTCAACCTGACGGCGGAACTTCTGCTCCAGTCGCCCTTAGCGGATTCCCAGGAGGAAGGGGTCGCGCTGGCCGAAGAGAAGCTGGATTCTGGAAGGGCACTGGAAAAATTCGTGGAATTGATCGAGAGTCAGGACGGGAACCCGGAGATCGTGGACGACCCGGACCTTTTGCCCCGGAGCGAACACGTGACCGAAATTCGGGCAAATTCCGGTGGTTACGTGACGGAACTAGACGCCCTGAAGATAGGCAAAGGTGCCAACCTGCTTGGCGCCGGAAGGTCCGAAAAGGGTGAGGGGATTGACCCGGCCGTCGGAGTTGTACTCGAAAAAAAACTCGGCGACGAAGCAGGGGAAGGCGAACCGCTCGCCTGGCTCCACTACAACGACGACGAGAACCTGGAGGAAGTAGAAAAGATGGTCGCAGGCGCCTTTACCATTTCGGATACCTCATCCGAAAAACCTCCCCTGATTATAAAGAGACTGCGATAGTCATAATCAAGTTCGCCAAATATCTGCACACTCTTTTCCAGCCGGCTTCGATCCCTAATTTTTTGGAACCGCTATAAGGAGTTTAAAGGTCAGTTTTCCCGCTAAAATTCGCCCACTTTAATCCTCCCCAATCTTAGGTATTGGGTTTTAGGTACTGGGTACTGGGTTTCTATTGGGCTTCCTTTTTAATCTCACCCCCACCTTAGTCCTCCCCC
>JBKGZT010000008.1:0-31346 GCA_046543235.1 Candidatus Acetothermia bacterium
ACTTCCTCCACGTCCAGAGCGTCGACGAGAGAAGCGCCCTGCCTGGATGCAATTTCGATCAATCTTTCCACCAGAGGCTCCGTAAAAGGCGTCACCAAATCGGGCTCCACCCAGCGGGACAGTCTGCCGATCTCGCGCTCTTTTAGTTCCTCCAGCTGGGCAGAAGCGAACCTTCTGAGTTCGATCTGCACCTCTTCCGATCCGAGGGCCTCCAGGAGGTATCCGCTAACAGCGTTCACGAGGGCTTCCCTTTCATCGCTCTCGTTCAGCTCCACCAGTTCGTCCAGCCTTTTACCTTCCGAACTCTCCAGCGCCTTCGTCAGCCCCTGAAAAACAAAGGACCTTATCCTCTTGCTCCTGATAACCGCTACGGATAAATCCGTAAGGGCCGAAGCTGCTTTATCCAGTCCCTGCTGGGAGGGAATAAGTTCCGAAACGTCCCTTCCCAGAAAACGTTCAAGAGCCTCAGTACCCGATTCAGCCGCGGCTTCTCGGAATTTTTCTTGTTCCATCAGCTCGATCAATCTGGGGATTCCTTCATCAATCAGGTTTTCGACTTCCCCCTCGAGCCTACTCCGGGGCATGACCAGCGTTTCCAGAAAACCCCGTTTAACCTGGTCCCAGATAGAATCATCGTCGAACTCACCCTCGATCCGTTCATCGAGCAGGTTCACCATGATCTCTTTCAAACGCGCTCGCAGGTGTGGTCGATCCAGCAGCTCCGCTCCTTTCCGCAGGAGGAAGGGAACGTTCTCTTCGACCTGCCGGAACAGCGTTGACTTCAGGCTTTCTCCGAGATAGTCATCAAGCTTTCCACCTTCCTCCCTCAAACCCCGGAGCTCCTCACGCCAGAAATCTTCTATCAGTGCCCTCGTCTCGTCCCGGTCCGTTAGCTCCGAGGAGATCTCTTCCAGCGTCACCCTGATCTCTTCATAGGACCAGTCCTCCGCCAGTTCTCCTAGCTCCTTGCTCGACAGGTGGTCCACCCCCCTCTCGACGAACCCCCTGAGGAAAACCTCCGTTTCCCGGCTCTCCAGAAGTCGACCGAGCCATTCCCGTATTTTTCCGGCCAGAGCGTCAAAACCCCTATCGATTTCGGGTTCGGAACCTTCAGGCAGAATCTCCTTCAGTGAACCCCGATCCCGTTCAAGGAACTCCACCACCCAATCCTGCAGGGTATTCTCGAGCTGTTTCCTGACCGCCGGCGCCTTTAACCTCTCTTCAAGCGCCTCCGGAGTCAACAGGTGTTCGCCGACAGCCTGTCCGATGTTCTTCGCTATCTCCTCCCTTCTCTTCGGTATTAAGCCAGGGGTAAAGGGAATTTTATAGCCGAAAACCCGCTTTTCTTCCAGAGGCCTAAACAGCATGCGAATGGCGAGCCAGTTAGTGGAATAACCAATAAGGCTGGCCACGATTGGCAGGGCAAAAAGGTAATAGTCGAAGTTCATTTCTCTGTTACCACCAGCTTTTACCTTCCCGTAATCGGATGGGAAGGTCTGAGGAACTATCTTTGCTAAGCACGCAAGATCGGAAATACAAGAGATTATCTCTCCTATCAGGAGATACCATTTCAAATAGACCGGGTTACCTTTATAATAACTCCTGACGTTATATAAAGTTTAAATTGACTTCGGCCTTTATCAATGTTTTACCGAACCGTTTGCGAAAAGAGGCCTGAGCTGTACAATTTACTGGATGATTTTTCAATTCCTGCACTAACCTTTACAGGGTGTGATCATGAATATTTGCTGTAATTCGTCGACCGAAAATTGCAGCCATTACACCATTCCAGCGACCGCGCCTGAGAAACAAATATTCGGTCCAACTCTATCGGATACCGCAGGTAGCCACTTATTACCCGGATTACCTGAATACAATTATTCTCTAGTTTACTAAATATAGAGGAGGGTGGATAATGCCAGCTGAAAAACTGGATAACATATTTAAGCCGGAGTCGCTGGCCATAATAGGAGCAAGCGAGAAGGAAGGTTCCGTCGGAGCGACTCTAATGCAGAATATCGTCGAGGGGTTCGAAGGGGATATCTATCCCGTCAATATAAACAGAGAAGAGGTAATGAACATCCAGGCGTTTTCGAGCGTGGGGGAAATAGACGAAGAGGTCGACCTGGCTCTGATAGCCACGCCGGCAAAAACCGTGCCCGGCATCGTGGACGAGTGCGGGGAGGCCGGGATAGAATCCGCAATAATAATTTCCGCGGGTTTTAGCGAAACGGGGAATAAAGGCAAGGAGCTAGAGAAACAGATTTCGGCCAACAGAAAGAAGCACGGGATGAGGATCCTCGGTCCCAATTGTCTGGGTACAATAAGACCCGGCCAGAATCTGAACATGACCTTCCTCCGCAAGGATCCCGCAACAGGAAAGGTCGCTTTCCTCTCCCAGAGCGGAGCCATGGGTTCGGCCATACTCGACTGGTCAACCCGGGCGAAGGTCGGCTTCAGCGCCTTTGTCTCCGTCGGGAACATGATGGATATAGATTTCGGCGACCTGATAGATTACTTTGGCCAGGACCCGAAGACTGACAGCATAATAATGTACATGGAGACAGTCAAGGACGCCGAAAAGTTCATGAGCGCGGCCAGAAGTTTCGCCCGAACAAAGCCGATACTGGTGATAAAGGCCGGTAAGTACTCGAAGAGCGCCGAAGCAGTGGCATCACACACTGGTTCACTTGCCGGCGAGGACCAGATATATGACGCTGCATTCAAGAGAGCCGGGGTAACCAGGGTTTCGGACGTGGACGATCTCTTCAGCAGTTCGGAGACGCTCAGCAAGCAGAACTTACCGGACGGTCCAAAAATGGCAATCGTGACGAACGCCGGAGGACCGGGGATAATGACCACCGACGCCATCCTCGATGCCGGCGGGGAACTTGCCGACTTCTCGAGGAGCACGGAGGAGGAACTTTCCGAGTTCCTGCCGGAGGAAGCAAACGTGAAAAATCCCGTAGACGTCCTGGGTGATGCCGATACCTCCCGCTACGAGCATTCCATCGAGGTCTGTGTCGAGGACGACGACGTCGACGGGGTAATAGTAATCTACGCCCCTCAGGGAAAAGCATCCGCAAAGGACGCAGCCCAAGCCGTAGCAAACGTATCAAAGAAAACCGACAAACCGATAGTTACCTCCTTCATGGGCGCCGGGGAGGTCGACGAAGGCCGGCAGATCCTGCGCTCGAACAACGTGCCGACGAGACCCACCCCCGAACAGGCGATAAGCGCTTACATGTACATGCACCGGTACGCACGGAACCTCGAGCTCCTGTACGAAACACCTGAGGAACTGCCCGTAAACAACCAGCCGCCGCACCACCACCTGAAAGCGATGGTCAGGAAAGTTCTCCGCTCGGATCGGATGACGCTGACGGAAGTGGAATCCAAGAAGTTTCTCGATACTTACGGCATACCTGTTTCAAACACGAAAGTAGCGGAATCACCCTCTCAGGCGGCAAACCTGGCCTACGAAATGGGTTATCCGGTGGTACTCAAAATCCATTCCTACGATATCACTCACAAGACCGACGTAGGCGGAGTGGAACTAAACCTGCAAAGCAAGGAGGAAGTAAAGGAAGCTTACGAGAGGATCGTTTCCCGGGCCAAGAACCACCGGCCTTCGGCGGAGATAAATGGGGTTTCCGTGCAGAAAATGGTCTCAAACGTCGATTACGAGCTTATTCTTGGCTCTAAAAAGGATCCACTTTTCGGATCCTCCATCCTGTTCGGCCGGGGGGGAACCGGAGTAGAGCTGTACAAGGATACCGCTGCCGGTTTTCCACCCCTCAACCAGGTACTGGCCCATCGGTTGATGGAGGATACCAAGGTCTATCAGCTCCTTAAGGGTTACCGGGGGAAAGAAGGCGCGAACATCCGGGAACTGGAGAAACAGCTGATAAGGTTTTCCCAGCTGATAATAGACTTTCCGGAAATCAAGGAAATCGACATAAACCCACTTGCCGTAATCGACGGCTCCTTCCGGGCTCTCGACGCAAGGATAATTCTGGACAAAGAGTACAAGGATAGAAAGGTCGACGAGTCCCGCGAACACCTGGCAATCGAACCCTACCCACGTAAATACGTGGAAGACTGGCGCATGGACAACGGCCAGGAGGTGACACTCAGACCGATTAAGCCGGAGGACGAGCCACTCGAGTTCGAGCTCTTTGACTCCTTCTCCGAACAGACCTGGAGACAGCGCTTCTTCGGCCCAAGGACGGAAATAACGCACGAGGAAATGACGCGCTACACCAACATCGACTACCGCCGAGAAATGGCAATAATCGGACTGCTGGAGGAAAACGACAAAAAGAAAATGATAGGAGTGGGGAGGTTGATCATCGGCTCCGACCAGAACACCGGAGAATACGCCGTAGTGGTTGGAGATCCCTGGCAAAGACAGGGCCTGGGAGAGAAACTGACGGACTCCATCATCGGCGTTGCCGAAGACAAGAACCTGAAGAGCATATACGCGACGATCCTGAAAAGCAACAAACCAATGCTCCAGCTTGCCAGAAAGATGGGATTCCAGGAAACGGACAGGGATTCCGATACGGTCAAGATGGAGATGGAGCTCAGATAGCTGGTACCGGTTCAGAGTTTCGAACTAACTTGGTCCAACCAGCTGGAAGCTCTTATTTTGAACCTGGTTCTTTAGGTTCCAAAAGAAATATAAAAAAGTTAAAGGTAAAAGGGGGACGAAAAGTCACCCGGAGACAAGTTTTAATTACCAAAACAGGAGGGTAATAAATTGACCGAACCAAAACAATGGGTCAAGGAAGACCCTGAAAGAGAGGACGTATTTTGGCCAACGGAAGAGATGAAGGAAAAGGCCTGGGTTTCCGACGAATCCATCTACGAAGAGGCCCTGGAGAATCCACAGGAGTTCTGGGCAGAGCACGCCGAGGAAGGGATAGACTGGTACGAGAAGTGGGACGAGACCTACGTAGAAGAACCCTACAACTACGAGTGGTTCAAGGGCGGCAAGCTCAACCTCACCTATAACGCCGTAGACAGGCACGTAGAAAACGGAGACGGCGACAAGAACGCGATAATCTGGGAACCGGAGCCCACCGACGAAGAGACGGTCAGAATGACCTACTCCGAACTCAAGGACGAGGTATCGAAGTTCGCCAACGTCCTCGAAGGCTTCGGAGTGGAAAAAGGCGACCGAGTGGGAATCTACATGCCGATGATTCCGGAAGCACTGATAGCAATGCTCGCCACCGCGAGAGTCGGCGCAGCCCACAGCGTCGTCTTTTCGGCCTTCAGTCCCGACTCACTAAAGGATAGGCTGGAAGACGCCGACGCCAAAGTCCTCGTCACCGCCGACGGTTACTACAGGCGGGGCAAACCACTTAACCTGAAGAAGAACGCAAACAAGGGGCTGGAAGGATCTCCGGTAGAGGACGTGGTTACCGTAAAGCGCACCGGGGCGGACGTCGAGATGGAAGACGGTCGGGACCACTGGTACCACGAGCTGATGGAAGACGCGGATCCGGAACACGAGCCGGAAGTTATGAACAGCAGCGATCTCGCCTTCATCCTCTACACCAGCGGAACTACCGGTAAGCCAAAGGGAGTCATGCATCACGTCGGTGGTTACGCCGTTCAGGCCTATCTGACCGCAAAGTGGAACTTCGATCTCCACGAGGACGACATATTCTGGTGTACTGCGGACGTTGGCTGGATTACCGGCCATACCTACATTAACTACGGACCTCTTCTCAACGGAGTAACCACAGTGGTCTACGAAGGTGCTCCGGATTATCCCGAGTACGATAGGCTCTGGCAGATAGTCGAGGACGAGGGAGTGACCGGCTTTTACACCGCTCCAACCGCGATAAGGATGTTTATCAAACAGGGAACCGAGTGGCCTGAAAAACACGACCTCTCCAGCTTGAGGGTACTTGGAACGGTCGGTGAGCCGATCAACAAGGACGCCTGGCTCTGGTACTTCGAAAATATCGGCGACGGACGAACTCCGGTCATCGACACTTGGTGGCAAACCGAAACGGGGGCTAACGTAATAAACTCCTTACCGGGAATAGGCCCCTTCATCCCGACTTACGCCGGCAAGCCCTTTCCGGGTATCGACGCGGACCTGCTCGACACCGAGGGAAAACCGGTAGGGGTCGACGAGGGAGGCTATCTGACTCTGAAATCGCCCTTCCCGCCGAGTCTGATCAGGGGAGTCTACAAACGCCCCGAGAAGTTCAAGGACGAGTACTGGAGCGAGTACGGTCCTGACTACTACTTCACCAGCGACGGTGCAAGGAAGGACGAAAACGGCAACATAAGGATCACCGGCAGGCTCGATGACGTGATGAACGTGGCCGGCCACAGGCTGGCAACCGGCGAGGTAGAGAACGCGCTGGGCAAACACGAAGCAGTAGCTGAGCCCGCCGTCGTATCACGTCCGGACGACGTGAAAGGCGAGGTACCCGTCGCGTTCGTCATGCTGGAAAAGGGTGCTGAAATCGACGAAGAGACCCTGCAGGAGGAACTCATACAGCTGGTTGACGACACGATAGGACCGACTGCGAGGCCGGCTGACATCATAATTGCGGACGAGGTACCGAAGACCAGATCCGGCAAGATAATGAGGAGAATTCTGAAAAGCCTCGTCAGAGGCGAAGACGTCGGAGACCTGACTACCCTTAGGAACCCCGGTGCGGTCGAAGACCTCCAGCAGAAGCTCGAGGAAGAGGAATAGGACTTCAGGTAAAATGCTCACTACCGGAGTGATCGAACTTGGAAATTAACGAAGACGTAGCCAATCCCGCGCCGCTGGGCCTGGGAGGGTTCGCGCTCTCGACGTTTATCCTTAACCTGGTTAATTCCGGGCTCGTGGACGGTGCCTCCCTGGGCATAGTCATGCCCATGGCAATTGCTTACGGAGGTCTCGCCCAGCTACTAGCCGGGATGTGGGAGTTCAGGCGTAACAACGTTTTTGGAGCTACGGCATTTTCATCATTCGGAGCTTTCTGGATTGGTCTCGCTACCTTTGAAATTCTTACCTGGGCGGGAATAATCTCCGAAGTCCCCAAGGAAGGAATCGCGATAGCACTGGTGGCCTGGGGTATTTTCACGTTCTACGCAACTATCGCATCCCTCAAGGAGCCCTGGGCAATTACGTGGATATTTATCACCCTGACGATACTATTCTTCTTGCTGGCTTGGGGTGAGTTTAACTCCACGGTCCATACTATTGCAGGCTACGAGGGGATCTTAGTTGCTTTGATAGCCTGGTATTCGTCCGCGGCAATACTGATCAATTCCATGTTCGGGCGGACGGTCCTTCCCATGGGAGAACGCTAAAAGGAACGACACTTTTCATTTAGAGGATTACTCGACGGTCACGGGCTCCAACAGCGAACTCGTGGCCGTCTTCTTGATTTTACTTCCCACCTTGGTCCATAATTGGTTGGACAGTCAAAATCGTTTAATCAAGTCACCTATCCCGCAACGCCGTCGATAATTTACTTTACGAGAGGATAACGATGTTCGACAAAGTAAAAAGAGCGGTAGACTGGATCTTCGGTCAGACAAACGAACAAAAGCTATCCAAGCTCAGGGATTACGTAGATCGGGTCAACGAACTTTCTTCGGAAATAAAGAAACTTTCTCCCGAAGAAATGAGGAGAAAGACCGATGAATTCAGGGAAAGAATCGCGGACGGGGCCGAACTGGACGATCTGATTCCCGAGGCGTTTGCCTTGGTGAGAGAGGTAGCGGAAAGAGAAACCGGAATGCGGCCTTACGATGTCCAGATCATCGGCGCCGTCGCCTTGCATCAGAGAAGGATCGCCGAAATGGCTACCGGAGAAGGCAAGACCCTCGTCGCAACGATGCCCGCATACCTGAACGCTCTGGAGGGCCAGGTCCATATTGCCACGGTAAACGATTACCTAGCGAGGCGGGATCGAGACTGGATGGGGCCGATTTACGAAGAACTTGGCCTGGACGTCTCCGTTATCCAGGAGAATATGGGGGTCGAAGCCAGAAAGGAAGCTTACGAAGCCGACGTGGTATACGGCACTGCCAACCAGTTCGGCTTCGACTACCTCAGGGATAACATGGTTCTCTCCAAGGATCAGCGCGTCGGAGCGGAACGTGACTTCGCCATAATCGACGAGATAGATAGCATACTGATAGACGAAGCGAGGACTCCATTGATAATTTCCGGGTCAACGGAGGAATCAACCAAGCTATACAAGAGATTCGCCTCCCTGGCACCCAGGTTTAAACCCGGTGAAGATTATGAACTGGACGAGAAGAACAAGTCCATATCGCTCACGGAAAACGGGGCAAACAAGGCGGAAAACTTCTTGGATCTAGAGGACCTGTATACCCCGGAAAACATCTCCATGCTCCACCACCTAAAAACCTCTCTGAAGGCTAAGGAATTCTTTAAGAAGGACGAGGATTACATAATAAAGGACGGGAGCATAGTACTGGTTGACGAGTTCACGGGCCGGCTGATGCCGGACAGACGACTTTCGGATGGCCTCCATCAGGCAATCGAAGCAAAGGAAGGCATGATGGTGCAAAAGGAGAATCAGACGTTTGCCCAGGTAACCCTACAAAACTTCTTCCTTCTCTATGACGGGTTGAGCGGCATGACCGGCACGGCCAAGACCGAAGAGGAGGAGTTCGAGGACATCTACGACCTGGACGTGGTCGTCGTCCCGACCAACGAACCACTTCAACGAGAACACAAGCCCGACGTCATATTCAAGACGAAGAAAGCAAAATACCGGGCCGTGGCTGACGAGGTCGAAGGTTTACACGAGAAAGGCAGACCGGTCCTGGTCGGAACCAACGCGATAGAGAAATCGGAAAAACTCAGCGGGCTTCTCGAAGAGAGAGGGGTCCCCCACGAGGTCCTGAACGCCAAGAACCACGCCAGGGAAGCGGAAATCATCAAGGAAGCCGGGAGGAAGGGAGCAATTACGATCGCAACGAACATGGCCGGGCGCGGTACTGACATCAAGCTCGAAAAAGGTGTAGCGGAGCTTGGAGGACTGCACGTACTGGGCACCCAGAGACACGAGAGCCGACGCATCGATAACCAGCTCAGGGGGCGTGCCGGCCGCCAGGGAGATCCCGGGTCAACCCAATTTTACCTTTCGCTCGAGGACGATCTGCTGAGGATTTTCGGGGGCGATCGAATAGAGAACCTGATGGAGAAGGCGGGTATGGAAGAAGGCGAGGCAATCGAACACCCCCTCCTGACCAAGGCTATACGCAGAGCCCAAAAGAAAGTCGAGGGTATAAACTACGAACGGCGTAAGAACGTGTTGAAGTACGACAAGGTACTGGCACAACAACGCGAGGCAATCTACAGCCTGCGTGACCACTTCCTCCTCTCCGAAGAGGGAAGCAGTTCCTGGGCGGAAATTGACAGTTACTTAAAGCCGGTACTTCGAGATTACGTGGAGGATTTGCTTGAAGAACACGGCCTGGAAGACGGCGCCAAGGAAGCCGACCCGGAAGGGCTGGAAAAGGAGCTCTCGGAGTTTCGCAATGCTTCGTTCGATGAGGACCTTCCCGAAGGAGGCTCCAACGACTTAAAGGTTCTCGCGGAGGAGTTCGTTTTCGAGAACTGGGAAACGCAACTCAACAGGTTCAAAGAGGGGGAGGGGGTAGAACCCGAACTAATCAAGTCGGTCCTGATAAAGGTAATAGATCGTAAATGGAGGGACCACCTTTACCTAATAGACGACCTGAAATCGGGCGTTGGGTGGTCGTCTTACGGGGGTAAAGATCCTCTCGTAGAATTCAAGCGGGAATCCTTTCGGCTATTCCAGGACATGCGGAGCGATTTGCGCCAGGAAATAGTTAACTTGCTGGTAAAAACACGTCTGGAAGTCGAAAGATCGGCCGAGAAAGTCGATTCGAGGGTCGACACCTCAAAATTCAATTTCCAGGGCGGCGAGAGCCGTGGCGGTTTGCCCGATAAGGAACCTACCGGAACCGACGGGAGCAGAAATAAGGAATCCAATCAAGGGCAAAGAATAGTAGAGGACGAACCGGGACGGAACGACCCCTGCCCGTGTGGTAGTGGAAAGAAGTATAAATACTGCTGTGGTGCGGACGACTGAGTTTAAAAGTTCTTCAACCCGAAACTGCACTTAGTGTTCGTTCACCTCAATACTTCCACAAAATAACTTCGAGACCAAAACTTTGAATAGATGGGAAAACTGAGGTAAGAATTTTATCGTT
Source organism: Candidatus Acetothermia bacterium (assembly GCA_046543235.1). GTDB lineage: Bacteria > Bipolaricaulota > Bipolaricaulia > M55B111 > M55B111 > JAGXLP01. The sequence goes on from JBKGZT010000008.1 coordinate 10,240, forward strand.
CTTTTCCCTTTCAGGGACCAGCTATAGACCATAGTTCGTTTTGTTTCGATTGATTTATCGCCCAAAAACGTTATAATAATCATAGACAATATTAGAGTGGAATAGAGGTAAGCTGTTTAACAAGCAAGGTCGATTAACAATATTCACAAAAGGAGGTGTTTTAGATGGAACCTATAACTGCCATGGTGTTGGGTTTCTTCTGGTCCATGTGGGCAACTGCCTTTCTCTCCTTCATGGGATGCGGAATCTGCTAACTTTAAACAGTTAGAGCAAGCTGCAAAAGATAGGTGATTTTCTTGTCGAAACGTAGAATATTAGCAATTGTGGCTATTGGGTTCTCGTTACTAATTCTTTTTACCTTTCTCGTAACGGGGGACGAGGTCTCGGGCAAGTTATCCCAGGTTATCACGAGCAGGCTTGGCCTTAGCTCAGACGTATACAGGGTCATAGAGACTGAGTACCAGGGAGAAAGGGTTATTTTAATTGCTATATATGGAAGCGACCGGGCGCTTGATAGTTCGCTAGGGGAGGACATCAAGTCAGGACTGCAGGAAAACATGGACGAATCACCGATAGCGTTATCCGTGCTAACCCGGAAAAAGGACGCCAAATTTCACCCTTACGCTGTGAGAGTTTTACAGGGGGATGAGAAAAAGCGTCCGAAGAACATGGTCGGAATTACGGAAGGTTTCAAGGACGGTCAGATGCCCGAGAAAGTCCCGATTGAAGATGAAGTATTCTGGGGAAGCAAGGGGATAATTACCCTCGGGGACGGATTTGACGCCAGTTCCCCTTTTAAAGTTAAATACGGGTCTTCCAGTGCCGATTTCTCCCTAGGGGACGAGGTAATCAGGCAAGAGGAAAAAGTCACGGAGGAAAAAGAGGTAACGGAAGAAAAACCCGAAACCGGGGAATCGGGGTTGAAGGCCGCGGAACCAAAAACGGAAAGCAGAGGGGAAGACAGTAGCTCTGACTCCGAAACCCCTTCGGATTCGGGGCAAAATTCAGCTGTCAGTGACTCCAGAACTGGACAGGGGGCCACTCTTTTAGCATCGCTGGCGACCTTGTTATCAATTACTCTTTCGTTTTTGTAAGCGCACGTGCGTTTATAATTAAAATAAGAAAACGGGGCAGGACCAAAGAAGGTCCTGCCCCGTTACTACTTTTCGAAAAAACCTCCGGTTTGTTCAAGACTCCTCTTCCACCAATTCTTCGTATTCCGTTTGGGATAACAGCGAGTCAAACTGGCCTTCATCCTTCATATCCAGCCTAACCAGCCAACCTTCATCTCTGGGTGATTCATTGATCTTCTCAGGAGCACCTTCCAGGTCATCGTTCACTTCTTTCACTGATCCGTCTACAGGAGCCTCTACCTCGGAAACGGACTTGACGGATTCTATAACGACCATTTCTTCCCCTTTGGAGTACTCGTCGCCGGTCTCGGGCAACTCGACGAAAACGATATCCCCGAGCTCGTTTTGGGCGTAATCGGTTATCCCCACGCTTACCCCGTGACCTTCCTTTTCCACCCAGTCGTGATTTTCCGTATACCTTACGTTCTCTTCTTCTGCCATTGTACCTCCTCTTCAGTTATGATTATGATTTTTGGTAAACAGCTTTGTTCAAAATCCCATCATAAATGCCACTTCGTCCGACATTATTTTCCTGAAACCCGGGGATCATTGCAACCTAGAACCCGATTAATTATATTTAATCGGTGAAATTTTCAATGGATGCGGTAATTTTAGCTGCAGGCAAGGGAACCCGCATGGTTTCGGAAAAGCCAAAGGTACTCCACTATTTACACGGGTCCCCGCTAGTCCAGCACCTGCTCGATTCCATCGGACAAGTCTCAACCGGCAAGGTAATTTTAGTAATCGGTTACGGGGCGAACCTGGTAAAGGAAGAGCTCGAGGGTAGGAATCTGGAGTTCGTCCTCCAGGAGGAGCAAAAGGGGACGGCACATGCCCTGGAACAAGCTCGGGAGAAGATAGACTCGGACAGGTTTATCGTCTTCCCCGGCGATATGCCCCTGATTGAGGCAAATTCCATCAGGAAGTTTCTGGAGAAGTCAACGAAAAATCCGTCCAAAATCTCTCTTCTCACGGTAAAAAGAGAAGACCCAACCGGCTACGGAAGGATAAAGAGGGGAAAAGACGGGAAAATAGAGGAGATCGTCGAAGAAAAGGATGCGAGCAAGGAAGAGAAGGGGATAAAAGAAGTCAATACGGGGGTATACCTTTTCTCGAACGAAGAATTTATCTGGTCCGAACTCCGATCGATCACTCCGGAAAATGCTCAGAACGAACTATACCTGACCGATCTAGTGGAGCGAACTTTTAACCAGGGATTTAAGATATCTTCTTTTAGGAGTAGTTCTCCCGAGGAATTCCTCGGCGTCAATACTCGCAAGGACCTGGCCAAAGCCGGTCAGGTTATCAACGAAAGGAAGCTTGACTCTCTGATGGATGGGGGCGTAACAGTGGTAGATCCAGGTAAGACGGTTGTCGAGTCTCCCGTTTCGGTAAAAAAAGATACAGTTATCAGACCTTTCACTACTCTCAGGGGAGCGACTCAGATCGGCAAAAAGGTCGACCTGGGTCCGAACCTGGAAGTACACGACGGAAAAATCGGGGATGGCGTAGATATAAGCCACTCCGTGGTCCGGAATGCGGAGGTTTCAAGCGGGCGAGAAGTCCCGCCCTTTAAAGTTTTCGGACCGGAAGATGAGTCCAGCACCGATTCTTCATAAAAATCAAAAGCCAAACAACCTAAAGAGGCGATCAAAGTGGATAATTTGAAGATCATTACGGGTAATTCCAACCGCGATCTGGCGGAAGAAATAGTCTCCTATCTGGGTAAGGAACTGACCGAAACCACTGTAGATCGGTTTCCGGACGGCGAAATTCACGTCCACGTCCAGGAGACCGTAAGAGGTGCTTCCGTATTCGTAATTCAGTCCGTAGCACCCCCGGTGAACAGAAACCTGATGGAGTTACTCTTAATGATTGATGCCTTAAAGCGTGCTTCAGCCAACCAAATAGCGGCAGTTATTCCATATTACGGTTACGCACGACAGGACAGAAAACAGACGGGGAGAGTACCCATTAGCGCCAAGCTCGTTGCGAACTTGATATCGACCGCGGGGGCGGACCGAATACTGACGGTTGATCTCCACGCCGGCCAAATACAGGGCTTCTTCGATATCCCTGTCGACAATTTACGGGGAGACCCCTTCCTGGCGGAGAACATAAAAAACAAGCTCTCTCCGGATAAAGGAGTGGTAGTCAGCCCCGATGTCGGAGGGGCAAAGCGGGCCAGAAAGGTCTCTCAGAAGCTAAACATGCCACTGGCCATAGTGGAAAAGAAAAGAGATAGCGAAAACGGAAACGTCGAGGTCCTCAACCTCATCGGAAACGTGGACTGTAAGAGATGCTTGATCGTGGATGACATAATAAGCACCGGCGGCACCCTGACAGAGGTGGCCGGAATCCTGGCGGAGAGAGGGTGCAGCAGCGTAGAAGCAATCTGCACACACGGAATCTTCGCCGATGATGCCCTGGAATCAATCGAGGCCTCCCCGATTAACTCCGTAACGGTAACGAACACTATAAAGAACTCGGCCGCGGAAGAAGCGGATTTCATCAATTACACTTCAGTAGGCAACCTGTTCGCCGAGACTATCAAAAGAATATATAAGGAAAAATCGGTGTCGACTTTGTTCCCCCATTCCTAATATAATTGGTAGGAGAAATCTCAACCCAGGAATACGAAAACAAATAAAAAGGTGATATCGATGAAGACGGTTCAGGCAAGCAAGAGAGAATCCTCGGAGAATCCTAATACGCTTCGGCGGAAAGGTAAACTTCCGGCGATTCTGTACGGGCCCGAGAGAGATTCAGTAAGTATAACTGTAGATAAGAAGAAGATGAGAGAGCTGTTGAATAGAGTTACCAGGAGTACCAGACTGGAACTTTCCACTGACGACGGAACTCATAAAGTCTTCTTAAAAGACATCCAGTACGACCACCTGACCGACGAACCGGAACACGTAGACTTTTACGAGGTTCCCGACGATTACATAGTCGAGATGGAGATTCCCGTCGTGACGGTAGGGACTCCCGAGGGCGTCAATTCGGGCGGCATTATGGACCAACTGATGGAAACCATTACGGTCCACGGAAAAGCGACTGATATCCCTGAGATTCTCAGACTGGACGTAGAGGAGCTGGAAATCGGCGATGCAATTCACGTTTCGGATCTGGATCTCGGAGATATCGAGATACTGACGCCGAAGGATCGGACGGTTCTTTCCATCCTTGCCCCGAGAAAGGAGATAGAGATCGATCTTACCGAACCCACGATCGGGGAGGAACTTCTCGGCGAAGAGGAAGAAGAACTGGCCGAAGAGGAAGAAGAACTGGCCGAGGAAGAACTCGAGGAAGGAGAGGAACTGGCCGAAGGCGTGGAACCCGAAGGAGCCGAAGGGACTCCGGAAGAGGAAGGGGAAGAAGGCGCGGAAGTTGAATGATAACGACTGCATTTGCAGCTATACTGGTCCCATCGGGCCTTTGAGTAATTTACTTTTGAATTCGATCATTGGCTTTACGTATAATTACTCTGGACGAGGAATCGCGGGAGGTGAGCCGAGTGAGTAACATGTACAAGAAGTTTTCGAAAAAATCGATGGAGATAATGGCCACGGCATATGACGAGGCGGAAAAACTGAACGACAAAGCAGTCTCTCCGGAACACCTGTTACTGGCATTGCTCAAGGCAAAAAACACAAGAGTTTACAAGTTCCTGAAGGATAACGGGCTCTCCTATCATCACGTCCTCAGGGTAGTAAAAAGGAACGACGAAGAAGAGCTTTCCCTACCCCTGCAGGACGAACTGGAGCCAACTTCAAAGTTAAAGAAGATCATGAAGATGGGTTACGACGAAGCGAGGGCAACCCAGGGAGAGAACAAAATAGAACCTGCTCACCTCTTGATAAGCATCCTCGAAGAAGGAAATGGAACGGCCTCTTCCGTGATAAAACAATTCGGTATTACTTCCAGAAAAGCCCGTTCTTACTTCTCTATGGTGAGAAAGGGCGACTCGAAGCAGGGGATGGAGCTGAAGCTCCAGTCGACGGAAAAAGGTAGTAGCGAGGAAGGAGTGCTGGAAGAATTCGGGAGAAACCTTATAGAAGAAGCCCGTCAAGACAAACTAGATCCCGTGATAGGCCGAGAAGAGGAAATAGACCGTGTAATCCAGACCATAAGCCGGAGAAAGAAGAACAATCCTGTTCTGATAGGTGAAGCCGGCGTGGGTAAGACCGCGATAGTCGAAGGCCTGGCCCAGAGGATTGCAAATCAAAAGGTCCCTCAGCTCCTCGCGGACAAAAAGATATACGAAGTCGACATGGCAGCCATGGTAGCGGGGACGAAGTACCGCGGCGAGTTCGAACAGCGGTTAAAAACCCTGATCAACGAAGTGTCCAACAAGAACGAGGTCATCCTCTTTATAGACGAACTGAGCACCGTAGTGGGTGCAGGCGGAGCGGAAGGCGCCATCGACGCGTCTTCGATTCTAAAGCCGCCACTCGCCTCAGGAGCCATCCAGAGTATAGGCACCGCGACGATCGACGATTACCGAAAATCCGTGGAAAAAGACCCGGCGTTAAAGAGGCGGTTCAAGACGATCACCGTAGAGGAACCGTCGATTGAACATACCATAAACATTCTGGAAGGAATTCAGGAAAGGTACGAAGACCACCACAACGTAAAGATAACCGCTGAAGCGATTGAGCAGGCCGCCAGATTGAGCGATCGCTATATAACCGGTCAGTTCCTTCCCGACAAGGCAATCGACTTGATAGACGAAACGGCCGCTAAAGTACGGCTGGATAACTTCAATCTGCCTCCGGAACTCAGGGAGGTTTCGCGTGAGAGATTGACGATAAAGGAACAAGAGGACGAAGCCACCGAGGAAGGCGATTACGAAAAGGCGGCGGCGCTCAGGGATGAACGGATGGATCTGGACGAGGAGCTCGAAAACTACGAAGAACAGGGGGAAAGCTCTCACAATGGCGATGGCCTGGTGGAGGGAAGCGACATAGCCAAGATGGTCTCTTCCTGGACCGGCGTGCCAGTTGGCCGCCTTCAGAAAGAAGAGAGGAAGAGAATGGTCGACATGGAAGCCGAGATACACAAACGCCTCATCGGCCAGAAAGAAGCAGTTAACGCCATCTCTCAATCCCTCAGGAGGGCATATTCCGGCATAAAGGATCCTAATCGACCGATCGGCTCCTTCATGTTTCTCGGGCCAACCGGTGTCGGCAAGACAGAACTGAGCAAAACGCTCGCGGAATTTCTATTCGGCGACGAGGAAGCCCTTATAAGGGTCGACATGTCCGAATACATGGAGAAGTTCAACGTGTCACGTCTGACAGGCGCTCCTCCGGGTTACGTGGGGTACGAAGAGGCCGGAAAGCTAACGGAGGCCGTCAGACACAGACCGCACTCCGTCATCCTTTTCGACGAAATAGAGAAGGCCCATAGCGACGTCTTCAACATCTTACTTCAGGTAATGGAGGACGGCGTTTTAACCGACTCTCAGGGGAGACAGGTGAACTTTCGCAACAGCGTAATGATAATGACCTCAAACTTGGGTGGGAAGCTTATTACCGACAAGACACAGCTGGGCTTCGGCTCACAGCAGGTCGATTCCAAGGAATCCTATCAGGAAATGAAGAACCTTGTAATGGAAAAGGTCAAGGACGAATTTCGGCCCGAATTCTTGAACCGGCTGGATGATACGGTCGTCTTCCACCAGTTAACTGAGGACGAGGTCTTCCAGATAGCGGAATTGATGCTTGAGAGGCTCGACAAACGGCTAGACAGCAAACACGGTCTCCGCCTCGAACTTTCCGATTCTGCAAAAGGGATCCTTGTCGAAGAAGGCTACGACCCGAAATATGGCGCAAGACCGATGAGAAGGACAATAGAGCGCCTAATAGAGAACAAGATCTCCGATCACCTATTAAAGGACGACTTTGCGGGCAAGGACGTAGTAAGGGTGGATAGTTCCCAGGGCGATATCGTACTGGAGGGGGTCAGCGAGAAGAGCGCCGTCGGCGTCGGAGACTGATAGTGGATGGCTTACGAATGCAGTAATTGCGGCTTCACTTCCGTCCAGTGGCTTGGCAGGTGCCCGAAGTGCGGAGAGTGGGACGCCTTTGAAGAGGAAAGGGAAGTTTCGGAAGACGGCGAGGGTCGGATTCTAAACGACGAATCACCAACTCCGCTTTCGGAAATCCCCCTTGATTCCAAAGAAAGAATACCAACTGGGATTGGGGAATTCGATCGAGTCCTGGGAGGAGGTTTAATCCCGGGTGGAATAGTCCTCCTCGGCGGTGACCCGGGAATAGGTAAATCCACACTGCTGTTGCAGACCGCCACCAACTTATCGCAGCACGGAGAAGTCCTCTACATCTCGGGTGAAGAATCCTCCAAACAAATCAAGATGAGAGCCGAAAGGCTCGGTTTATCCTCCGAAAAACTGATAATCTATAGCGGAGGGAGCCTGAAGAAGGCTCTTCACCACCTAAGGGAACTGGACCCGATTACCGTGGTCGTTGACTCGATTCAGTCGCTGAAAAGCCCCGATAGCTCCAGTTCCGTCGGTAGCACCAAACAGGTGAGGGAACTGGGTAAGGAGTTTACCAGGCTGGGCAAGGAAAAAGAGGTACCGGTAATCCTCATCGGCCACATAACAAAATCCGGAGACTTTTCCGGTCCTAAAACGATAGAACACCTGGTAGATACAACGATTTATTTCGAAGGAAAGCGCGATAACAAAGTACGGTTGTTGCGGCCGGAAAAAAACAGGTTTGGTTCGACCGACCCCCTTGGGTTGTTTCGGATGGCCGAGGACGGTCTGGAGGAAATACTGAATCCGTCCCAGTACTTCGCCAAAAAGGACGGAGGAACGGACGGGAAAGGTACAACAACGGTATGCACGCTTGAAGGTTCTCGACCGATACTTGCCGAGATTCAGGCCCTGGTTACGCCCTCCAACTTCGGGGGCAGCCCCCAGAGACGAACCACAGGCCTGGACTACAACCGTGTATCACTGCTCTTCGCGGTCATACAAAAACAGCTCGGGATAAACTTGCAGGAATTCGATATCTATCTTAACGTAATCGGTGGATTTAGGGTCGAGGAAACGGCCGGGGACTTGGGTGTGATTTCCGCTATATTATCGAGTCTCAACGAGGTTGAGGTTCCCCGAAGAACGGTGATAATTGGAGAGGTCGGTCTAAGCGGCGAGTTACGGCCCGTCAAAGCTCTCAGTTCCCGGCTCAACGAAGCGGAAAAGCTGGGTTACAATAGGGCACTCGTACCCGGGAGCAACCCGGGTCTAGGTCATTTGGACCCGAACTTAGACCTTCACGCCGCCGAGGACGTTTCGGAGGCCCTGAACGATCTCGGACTAAAGGAGTAATATGGCTTTTGAGACGCTTAAAGAACTTCTGGAGAACACAGCTCCTGGAACTACCCTGAGAGACGCGATAGACAGAATCGTGGAACAGGGCAATGGGGGCATGCTCGTCATCTCCACTCTGGAAAAGCTGGAAGAGCTAATAACTACAGGTTTTCGGATTAACGCCGAGATAACCTCCCAAAGGGTGAGCGAGCTATCCAAAATGGACGGAGCGATTGTAATAAGTGACGACCTCCAGAGAATTACCTACGCAAACGCTCACCTTTCACCTGACCCTTCAATCGAAAGCAAGGAGACAGGGACTAGACACAAAGCGGCCGAACAGACCGCCAAACAGCTGAAGATACCCGTTGTAGCTATATCGGAAAGGAGAAACAGGGTTACGATCTATTACAGGGAAAAGAGGTACATACTGAGAGATATCTCAACCATAATGTCCAAGGTCAACCAAGCCCTATTGATAATGGAGCAGTACAGGGGAAACTACGACGAGGCCATCCAGGAGTTAACTGCCCTGGAACTGGACGGAAACGTTCTCCCCTTCCACGTAGCCAACCCCCTGATAAAAATCGGACAGATGCTTACCTTAAAGGAGGAGATCCTCAGGATGTTTATAGAACTAGGGGAGGAAAAGGCCCTTCCCGGTCGCCAGCTAGATAACATGATGGCAGGCATTGAACGGGATCTGGAATTTATAATCAAGGATTTCCAGAAAGAACCTGAGAACAACTACGAAGAGATCAGAGAGAGAATAATCGAGCTCTGCGCAGATACTCCTCCTTCGACAAAAAGCATCATGGCCCTTCTGGGTTACGAGGAGGAAGACCTGGACGAGTTTCTGTTGCCCCGGGGCTACAGAGTGCTACACCAAATTCCTAGACTGCCCCACTCCGTCATAAAAAGGATGGTCGAAGAGTTCGGCAGCCTGGAGCACATACTGGAAGCGGACAGGGAGGAGTTACAAAAGGTACGGGGTATAGCGGAAACCAGGTCCAGTACGATACAGGCTGGCCTGAAAAGGCTGGAGAACCGAATAACTTTAATGGAGGAATTAGAAACTTGAACGGAACTGAAGAGATCAGGCAAAGCACCGAGTGGATCGAGTCAAGACTTTCGAGAGAACCAAAGGTAGGGATGGTCCTGGGCTCAGGGCTTTCAGATACCATGAACGAGCTCGTCGATACGGACGTGGAATTCAGCTGGGAGGAAATCCCCAACTTTCCGGTTCCCAGCGTCGAAGGCCACGAGGGAAGGTTCATATCTGGTGCACTCAGGGGAACTCCCGTCTTGATCCAGCAGGGTAGGCTTCACTGGTATGAGGGCCTACCGTGGGAAGACGTAATTTATCCCGTAAGAGTTCACGCTGACCTCGGCGTCGAAAAACTATTTATGACCAACGCTGCTGGAGGTATAAACCGGGACTTCGAACCAGGTGATCTTTGCTTGATAAAGGATCATATCAATTTTGCCGGAGATAATCCACTTAGAGGTCCAAACCAGGACGAATTCGGCCCCAGGTTTCCGGACATGAGTCACGCCTACTCAAAGCAATTGAGGGAAATTGCCTTCAAGGTTGGCAGAGAGACGGGGGTCGACCTAAACCAGGGAATTTACGTAATGACCTCCGGGCCCAGTTACGAAACACCCGCTGAGATATCGGCACTGAGAACTCTCGGTGCTGACGTAGTGGGCATGTCGACGGTCCCCGAGGTAATTACGGCAAACCACTCAGGGCTGGAGGTGCTGGCAATATCCCTGGTAACAAACAAAGCTGCGGGTTTGCAGGAGGAGCTTTCGCACGAAGAAGTGCTCGAGGTGACGGAAAGAACCAATCAGAAGCTTGGAAGGTTGCTCTCGGGTATAGTCGGTGAAATCTAACCTAATCCTCTTTTTCCTTCTTAACTACTCGGCGTAAGCTTCCTACTTCCCGGTACTTTTCCCTTCGACTCGACAACAGTTCGTCACGGTCCAGGCTAATTAATTGATCCAGATGTCGGGAGAGGGAACGAGAAAGGTTTTTGGCCGAAGTCTGAAAATCATCATGGGCTCCTTTACCTCCCTCCTCGACGATCTCGTCCACGATGCCGAGATCTCTGGCGCCGTTCGCGGAAAGTTTTAAGGCCCTTGCTGCTTCATCCGCACGGTCCCGGTCCTTCCAGAGGATGGCTGCCGCGCCTTCAGGAGAAATAACCGAATATATCGAATTCTCCAGCATCAACACTCTATCGGCAGCTCCAATTGCCACGGCGCCTCCGCTCCCCCCCTCGCCGATCACGGCCGCGACAGTGGGGACCTCCAGCGAAACCATCCTGGAGATGCTCCTAGCTATCATCCCGCCGATGTTTTTTTCTTCGGCTTCCTTGCCCGGGTAGGCACCTGGAGTATCGATTAGCGTTAGCAGCGGAAAATCAAACTTCTCGGCCAGGTTCATCAGCCTCCTGGCTTTTCTATAACCCTCGGAACGGATCATACCGAAGTTCGTCTGCCGCGATTTCTCTGCCTCTCCTCCCTTGCTCTGTGCAACCACAACAACCGTATCACCCTGAAACCTGGCCAGACCGCCTTTCAAGGCGCTATCGTCACCCAGCAATCTGTCGCCGTGCAGGGGGTAAAAGTCCTCCATGAGGAACTCCAGGTAATCTTCCGAACCGGGCCTATCCGGATGACGGGCTAGTTTGACTCGATCCCATTCGTCCAGTTCCTTCTTTGTTTCTTCCTGCCGGTCCGCAAGTTTTGCGGTCAGGTTTTCGATTTCCTGAGACAGGTCCAGACCGTTCCTGGAATTCAACGATTTCAACCGCTCTATCTGCTCTTCAAGTTCTTCTAAAGTACGTTCCTCGCTCATCGTTAGTTAAAAAACCTCAGTATATTGGAAAGTTCTTCTCGCAACGAATCCCTCTCCACGACTGAATCCACCATCCCGTGCTCCAGCGCGAATTGGCTGGACTGGAAGTCTTCGGGCAACTCTTCCCCGATCGTCTGCTCGATCACGTCCCTTCCGGCAAATCCGATTAAAGCACCTCTCTCAGCCACGATAACGTCGCCCAGACTGGCTATACTGGCTTCGACTCCCGCCGTAGTCGGGTAGGTCATGACTGAAATAAACGGAAGGCCTGCCTCCGAAAGTTTCTCCCTTACGGAAGTCGTCTTGACCATTTGCAAGAGGGACAGGAGCCCTTCCTGCATTCGGGCTCCCCCGGAAGAACTGATCAGTACGAACGGTAAGTCCTCCTCGACGGCAAGCTCTATCCCGGAGGCTATCTGCTCTCCAACGACCGAACCCATGGAGCCACCGATGAATCGAAAATCCATTGCAGCGAGGACTAAAGGGTTATCGTTTACCTCTCCGGTTCCGACAATTATCGCGTCAAACATACCCGTTTCGGCCTGACTCTCGTCAATCCTGTCCTTGTAGTCCTTGGTGTCCAAAAAGTCGAGAGGGTCATCCGACTCAATTCGCTTAGTCCTGTCCTCGAACGTTTCCTCGTCCACCAGGTTCTTAATCCTTTCCTTCGCAGTTAAAAAGAAGTAGGCATCACAGTTTGGGCATACGTGGTTGTTTTCCTGTAATTTCTTCTTGAATATAAGCTTTTCACAGGATTTACACTTTACCCAGAGGGCCTCGTCTTCTTCCTCCTCTTTCTCGAAATCCACCCTCAGGTATTCTTCGTCGCGAAATAATGGCATACTTACTCCTTTTCGGTAACATCTGGTCCGACTTTATTATCCAGGAGCTTTGAAGGTATTACAATCCCCATTGAAAGCACCAGTCTCAAACCCTCTTCAATGGTCAAATCCAGGTAAGTCAGATCCTTTTTCGGTATGAACAGAGTCTTGCCGCTCAAAGGGTTCGGGGTGGTGAAAACGAAGGCAGCTACCACGTCTTCCCCAATGATCTCTTCTATCTCTCCCAGCTCCTCGTTCGTGACGAACCCCACCACATAACTCCCCCTACGAGGATACTCAAACATTACCACGTCTCGGAAAGTATTGGATTCCCTGCTAAAAACTGCACTGGTGATCTGTTTAAGAGTAACATACATCTTATTCACGAATGGAGTGGAGCCCATAATACGATCCAGAAGGTCGTAGACTTTCCTGCCCACGTAGATTCTTGTCACCAGGCCGACCAAAAAAACAAGCAGCAGCGTCAGCAAGGCACCAATTCCCGGCAACCACTCCCGACCTACGGTCAGCTTGAGGAAGTCAGTTATCAGGTGACCAAACTCCGAGCCCTCTCCAGTAAACCTGAGAATAGTCTTATAAATTACCCAGAGCACGTAAAACGTAATGCTCAGCGGGAGTATAACCAGTAGTCCGTTGATAAAAGTGCTCTTTATGTAAGCAAGAATTTTTTTCATCTTAACCTTTCTAGAACGTTTTCTTACTAATATTAGTACATCCCCCACCGTCTTTCTAACGTATCCGGAAAGCTGGAAGAAAGGTTACCCCTTCTCTATAATAAGCCGGGAATCGGAAATTGTTCCACCGGCCGAGTGCGAATCACCGATAATTCAATAAATATAAGTGCTTTTGAACTCTCCAAACTCGTTAACGCAAGTAGGGGATCGGTCCCTTTTGCTCCGTGATGTTCGCGCCGGTGGAACAACAAAGGAGAAAGAAAGGGTCTCTCTTTGTTCAACAAGAACTTCCTCAGTTATTTCAGAAAGAAGGAGGTAAATATTTTCAACCTAGCTTCCGAAGAGCAAATCAAAAACGGTCAAATTACGGACGTGTACTTCGAGCGAACCAGGGAAATCCTGCGGGAAAACGATATAGATAAAAAGGTAAGGCTGGAGGTAAGGACGAAGAGCCTGCCCGTGGATGGACCCGGCGTGCTGTCCGGTCTTGACGAAGTGGTGGAGCTATTCGAGGGAACCGATATGACGGTCCATTCGTTGCCCGAGGGAAGCACTTTCCTCCCCTACGAGCCCGTGATGACCCTTGAGGGGGGCTACAGGGACTTCTCCGTCCTGGAAACCCCGCTGCTCGGGTTCCTTTGCCAGGCCAGCGGGATTTCGACCAAAGCGAGGTTCGTTAAGCGAGCTGCCAACGACAAACCGGTTTATCACTTCGGTTCTCGACGTATGCACCCTTCTATTGCCCCTATGATCGGACGTAGCGCTTATATAGGTGGTTGTGACGGCGTTGCGGTAAGTGAAACCGCCAGGCGGCTGGATCTGGAGCCGGTAGGAACTATACCTCACGCCCTTATTCTGCTAGTCGGCGACTCCACGACTGCAACGGCCATGTTCGAGGAACTCTTCGGTGAAGAGGTCAATACGGTTGCCCTGGTTGATACTTTTTGCGACGAAAAGTTCGAAGCTCTGAAAAACGCCGAGGCCTTAAAGAAACTTGATGCAGTTCGTCTGGACACTCCTTCGTCCCGACGCGGGGACATGCTCGAGATAGCAAAAGAGGTCAGGTGGGAACTCGATCAAAGGGGTTTCGAAGAGGTAAAAATCCTCATATCGGGGGGACTAGACGAGGAAAACATCCCCGAGTTGAACGAAGTCGCTGACGCCTACGGGGTAGGCACTTCCATAGCTAATGCTCCCGTCGTGGACTTTTCCCTGGATATCGTCGAGGTGGAGGGGGAACCAACTGCCAAACGAGGAAAAAAATCCGGTGCAAAAGCACTTTACGTCTGTGATAACTGTGGTCACCGAAAGGTCACACCCTGGTCCACCAAGGATAAGAGTTGCCCGGGGTGTGGAGAAGACGTCACCCCAGCCCTGGAAAAGGTACTCGTAGACGGAAATCCTGTTAAAGACTTCCCTGACGCCAAAGAGATTCGGGAGTATTCGCTATCACAGCCTTTCCTCGAAGACAAGGACCCCAGTAGGTGACCTTTTAGTTCCCTTGACTCCTCATTCGACGCAATAAAACTCCGCAGTTCCGCCAGTTGCATTAGGAACCTCTATCACCAACAATTTAACAAGAGGTGATTTAGTTGAGATTTGATGCGAAAGGTTTATTGATATTTTCTTTGGCAGCCCTTTTACTGGTTACGCCTTCCTTTGCCTTACTGGCGCAGGATAGTTCGGAAGGAAATTCGGAAGGAAACCAACAGCCGACGGTAGTAGCGACTGTCAACGGAGAAGAAATAACCGATCAGCAGCTCTCCCAGTCAGCCCAGGTATACCAGATAATCATGACCCTCTCCCAGCAATTCCGGAGTTTCGCTCAATTCCTGATGACCAGCGAGGCGGGCAACAACTTCCTAACCGAGTACAGGAAACACGTACTGGACCAGTTAATAGACCAGGAGCTTCAGAACCAGAAGATGGAAGAGCTGGATATTCAGGTCACCAAAGAAGACGTACAGGACGAAATCGACGGGATAATCTCAAACAACGACCAGTTCGAGAGCGAAAGCGACCTGGATGATTACTTACAGAACAACCAGAACACAAGCCTGGACAACTTCAAAGGCCAGATCAGAGAGAGTCTTAGGCGTGAAAAACTGAGAGAGGAAGTAACAGGGCAGGTTAACGTAACCGAAGAAGAAATCAGCTCCTATTACGACCAAAATAAGAACAACTTTACCGACCAGGAAGGAAACGTAAAGTCGCTGGAAGAAGTCAAGGGGCAGATAGAGGAGACTATAGAGGGACAAAAAAGGAACGAAGAGTGGAACAAATGGCTGGAAGAGGCAAGGGAATCCGCCGACATAGAAAAGAAGGAAGAAAACCTTTAAAACATTAACATTTATCAAAGACGAGAGGGCGACTGGTAAATTGGTTAGGTGTCCTCTTTGCTTTTATAAACCCGTCGGGGATCCACCGAACGCGAAAATCAATCGAATTGTACCAGCTTTACGGAAATCCTAATCAACCCACCAGCTCAGGAGGATCTCTACTCTCGGTCCACGAACTTCTCCCGGAAGAGCTCTTTTGCCTCGAGAATGGAATCCTTTGCTTCCTCTCGTCCGAACCACCCTTTTGTATCTACCACTTTGTCACCTTCTAGCTCCTTGTAGACTTCGAACATATGAGAAATCTCGTTCAGTATATGAGAAGGTACGTCGTCTATATCACGGTACCCTTCGTACCTCGGATCCCTCAAGGGCACCCCGAGTATCTTGTCGTCCCGCTGCCCCGAATCCAACATTTTCAATATCCCGATCGGTCTAGCCTCCATAATGCAACCGGGGAAGGTTGGGTTCGTAACAAGAACGAGTATATCGGTGGGATCCCCGTCCTCGTCGAACGTTCGTGGGAGAAACCCATAGTCTCCCGGGTAATGAACCGCCGTATGTAGGACCCTGTCGAGGACTATCTCCCCTTTTTCGACGTCGTATTCGTACTTGTTTTCCGTCCTACGAGGGTTCTCGATGATGGCATTAACTATCCTGGGGGCATCCCGACCAGTCTCGAGCTCCTTCCACATGTTTTTCATCGTACTACCTCCGAATATCGTTCATTTCGACTACGTTCTCGATCATTTCCCCGACAAGATCAGGAAAACCGATTCCGGCTTCTTGCGCAGCCAACGGCAGGTCACTCATCTCCGTCATTCCTGGAAGAGTATTGACCTCCAGACCGTAAACCCCTCCTTTATCGCCAATGATGAAATCCACCCTGCTGTAGCCCCGACACCCGAACTCCTCGTGAGACCGCAGAGCCCGGTCTTTTACCTCGTGCGCAAGGTCGTCGGGAACCTCAGCAGGGACGATGAATTCCGTCTCCCCCGGGGTGTACTTCGCCCTGTAATTGAAAAACCTCTCTCCTTTTACCCTGATCTCAACCAAAGGGAGAGCCTTTAGTTCACCGTCGTGTCTCAATACCCCGGCGGTGACTTCCTTCCCGTCGATCATCTCTTCCGCGAAAACCTCGCCGTAGTTTTCCTCCGTTTCCCGTAGTTTCTCATAAAGATCCTCTCGATCGTCAGCGATGCTTATCCCGCGACTCGAACCCTCCTTAGCGGGTTTTACCATTACCGGATAGGAGAATTCGCCGTCAACCCGTTGTACGAGTTTCTCGAAAGAGGTCCCGCGCTTTGCCCTGAAAGCCGGGGTTCGAACGCTGGCCCGGTGAAAAGCCTTTTTCGAGGCTAGTTTGTTCATTGCAATCGCGCTCCCCAGCGGGCCGGTACCGGTATAGGGTATCTCCAGCAGGTCCAGCAGCGCCTGCACGGTTCCGTCCTCCCCGATACCTCCATGTAGGGCGTTGAAGACCAGATCCGAACCGACGACAAGATCGAGCAGATCCTCCTCTTCACTGAACTCGCCCCGGAAGGGATTTAATTCGGCAGATCCCTCCTCCAGGGCGCGGTAAACCCTTTCGCCACTTTTGAGAGAAACCTCGCGTTCCGAGGAAGTACCACCGGTTAGTACACATATATCCAGTTCCCGCTCGATTTCGGACATAGTTATCTACAACCACCTACCATCATTTACTGAAGCGAACTATTTTACGCAATAACTGGGTCGGAGTTCAAAAACAAAAAGCACCCTCCGTTTTTGAAGGATGCTTCAACAACTCGATCAAAAGTAACCTATTTCTTATCTGGAAGTCAGCCCGGAACTCATCCCTTCAGGTTCTTCGCCGCCTTGACCGTATTTGCCATTATCAGGGTAGTCGTCATCGGACCGACACCTCCGGGAACCGGCGTGATGTAAGAAGCCTTATCCTTCACGCTCTCGTAATCCACGTCACCGGTAATCCCGTCCTCCGTCGAGTTAATCCCCACATCTACGACGACCGTTCCCTCCGAGACCATATCTTCGGTAATGAAATTCTTCCGACCAACGGAGGAGCAGAGAATATCCGCCCTCCTCGTCTTCTCTGGGAGATTGCTTGCCTTATACTCAGTTACCGAAACGGTCGAATATCCCTCACGAAGGGCAAGCAAAGAAAGAGGCAACCCGACGGCTCCACCGCCCACGACGAGGAACTCCTTCCCGGTCAGTTCTATATCAGAGTAGTCCAGTATCTCCATTACTGCGTACGGGGTCGCCGGCAGCAGGACGTCAGGATCCTTCTTGAGGTCCTGGTAACTTGCCCTTGCCGCTCCTCCGGAAAGCAACTTTCCGCTGTTAATCGGATTAATGCAGTCCACGTCTTTCTTGGGGTCTATCTCCGTCCTCAGCTCCCCTATATCCAGTCCCTCCGGAAGCGGTAACTCGACGAACAAACCATGAACTTCGGGATCCTCGTTGAGCCCTCGCAGTTTATCCAGCAGATCTTCCCTGGAAATATCCCCGTCGAGTTTAACGCCTCTGTACTTTATCCCCAGTTCTTCGGCCAGCTTTTTCTTTGTTCTATAGTAGACTTTTGCACCCGGATCGTTACCTACCAGTACCGGTGCAATGGCGGGTTCGAGCCCTTCCTGCTTCAGTTCAGATACTTCTTCCTTTAGCTCTTCTCTATATGATTCGGCAATCGCGTTTCCATCTAGTTCAGTCATGTCGCCTCCTCGTCAATTGAGGTCTTTTGGCTCGCCTATAAGGCTCAATGCTTCGTCCCTGGCGGCCTTGTCCGTCTTAAACTTACCCCTGATAGCCGAAGTGACCATTTTAGATCCCGGTTTCTTGACGCCTCTTATCGTCATGCAAAGATGGGACGCCCTGATTTTAACCAGAACGCCGTAGGGCTTTATCTTTTCCATCAGTACATCGGCCACCTGCGAAGTGAGCCTCTCCTGTATCTGGGGTCGGCTGGACGCCACCTCCAGCGCCCGGGCCAGCTTGCTAGCCCCGACGATCCTCCCATCCTTGGGCATGTAGACGATGCTCGCTTCTCCCAGTATGGGGAGCAGGTGGTGCTCACAAAGGGACTGAAATGGAATACCGTCGAGCACCACCATCTCCTTATAATCCTCCTGAAAAAAAGTAGAGACTACCTCGGCCGGGTCCTCGTCGATTCCGGAACACAACTCACCCATCATTCTCGCGACCCGTTCGGGAGTCTCTTTCAAACCAGGTCTCTCGGGATCCTCTCCTATTCCCTCCAGTATCAGCTCCGTCCCCCGTGCTATCTTCTCTTTATCCATTTATTCTCCCGTCGTCCAGGTACTATCGCTTAGAAAAGGCCTTCGACGTTCCCGTCTTCGTCGATATCCACGTCTTCGTAGGCCGGTTCGGACGGCAGTCCCGGCATGGTACTCATCTCGCCGCAAAGCGGGTAGACGAACCCGGCGCCAACGCTGGCCCTGACCTCTCTAACGGGCAGGGTGAACCCTGTCGGAACGCCCTTCTTCTTCGGATCGTGGGAGAACGAGAGGTGCGTCTTGGCCATGCAGATTGGCAGGTCGCCAAACCCCGATTCCTCGTAATCCTGGATCTGTTTCTCGGCTTTGCTCGAGTAATCAACTCCGTCCGCGCCGTAGATCTCAGTCGCTATCGTCTCTATCTTTTCCTTGATCGACTTGTCCAGGTCGTAGAGGAATTCGAAGTCGGATTCGGCCTCGGAGGCTTCGACCGTCGCCTCGGCCAGTTCTATTGCGCCCTCGCCGCCTTCCGTAAAGTGGTTGGATTCTACGGCATCAAACGCACCTGCCTCTTTTGCCATCTTCTTGACCAGCTCTACTTCCTTGTCCGTATCCGTCTGGAACCTGTTGACTGCAACTACCACGGGAACGCCGAACTTCTGAGCTATTTCGATGTTCCTGGCCAGGTTTTCGGCACCCTTTTCCAGTAACTCGAGGTTCTCCTCCTTGTAGACGTCATCCAGTTCCTGGCCCGCAACTACTTCTGGACCTCCTCCGTGGACCTTGAGGGCCCTGATGGTGGCAACTAGTACGACCGCATCGGGTACGTTACCGCTGTATCTACACTTGATATTAAAGAACTTCTCCATACCGATATCGGCTCCGAACCCGGATTCGGTTACCACGTAATCGGCCAGCTTCAGCCCTACCATGTCGGCCAAATTGGAACTATTGCCGTGCGCTATATTGGCAAAGGGTCCGGCGTGAACGAACGCGGGCTGGCCTTCCAGGGTCTGGAGCAGGTTGGGCTTTACTGTGTCCTTCATGAGCACCGTAGCGGCTCCCGCAGCTCCGAGGTCCTCCACGGTCACCGGCTCTCCGTCCCATGAATAACCCAGAACTATCCGGCCGATCCTTTCCCTTAAATCCTGCAGACCGTCGGTCAAACCGAGTATAGCCATGAGCTCCGAGGCAACGGTGATATCAAATCCGCTTTCTCGAGGATAACCGTCCCATTTGCCCCCGAGCCCGACGTTTATGTTCCGCAAAGCCCGGTCATTTATGTCCACTACCCTATTCCATGTAATTGAATAAGGGTTAATATTTAGCTTTTCCTTTCCCTTTTTGGCCCATGCCTCGTCGGAGTAGTTCCGTTCGTGCATCATCCGGGCGTCCAGGGCAGCGGCAATCAAGTTGTGTGCAGCTCCGATCGCATGGATGTCGCCGGTGAGATGAAGATTGAAGTCCTCCATCGGAATTACCTGGGAATACCCCCCACCTGCGGCTCCTCCTTTAATACCGAACGTCGGCCCCTGAGAAGGCTGCCGGATTGCGGTCATGACGTTCTTCCCTATCTTACCCAGCGCCTGAGTCAGTCCTATGTTGGTCGTAGTCTTGCCCTCACCAAGAGGTGTTGGCTGAATAGCAGTCACGTCCACGTATTTTCCGTCTTCAACGTCCTTCCTGTCCTCGTAGGCGTCGAGCTTTACCTTCGCTTTGTAATCGCCGTAGAGCTCCAGTTCGTCCCTTTCGAGACCTACTTTGCTCGCTATCTCCTCAATCGGCCTTAAATCTGCCTCATGTGCAATTTCGATATCGCTTTTCATAGTACTTTCTTACCTCCTACTAAGTAGTGTTTTTATTTTTCTCCACCACGGATCCGCCCGGATAATCCTAGCCGGATCTCTTGTACTGCAGGTAGTTGAGACAGTTCTTATCGACACCCAAAAGCGCTTCGGCTGCCTTCAGCGTATCCATCATGTCCCTGTCGGTCGGATCTATTAGTGCCGCATCCAGGCCGGCCTCAAGCAACATGGCGAATACAGTTCGGTTGATCAAGCCCCTGTCAGGCAGTCCGAAGGACATGTTACTCAGCCCGATGTTCGTCTTGACGTCGAATTTTTCCTTGATCTCTCTGACGGAATCAATCACGTACTGGCCCTGCTCCTGGTTGCTGCCAATTGTCATCGCTATTACGTCTATATAGAGCTGGTCCTTTTCGATCCCTAGGTCCTCGCACTTCTCAAGCATGGCCTCCGTTTCGTTGAGCCTATCCTCGACGGTCTCGGGCATACCCTCTTC
The DNA here is from genome assembly GCA_046543235.1 of Candidatus Acetothermia bacterium. Lineage (GTDB taxonomy): Bacteria > Bipolaricaulota > Bipolaricaulia > M55B111 > M55B111 > JAGXLP01. Next base: position 30,964 of record JBKGZT010000008.1, read on the forward strand.
CCCCATAGCGAGGCCAATTATGTCGGCATCGTACTCTGCCGCAACCTCGCGGGCTCTGGCTTTATCGTCTTCGTTGCTTATCGAGTTAATCACGGGTTTGTTTTCTACTTTTTCCAGAGCAAATTCCAGGACTTCCGGGTCAGGGGTGTCTATACAGATCCTGGCGTCATCGACCTCGTCCTCGACCAGGTCGATCAACCAGTCCATGTCCTCCTTTTCGTCCTCCATCGATTCACCGGCATTAAGATCGATTGCGTCAGCTCCTGCTTCGTCCTGTTCTCTCGCTAACTTCCTAATTAGCTCCTCGTCCTTTTCCTTCAGCGCTTCCTTGACTTCGTCCCTGGTTGAATTAATTAACTCTCCAATTGTTAAGAACATCTTTT
>JBKGZT010000009.1:0-31225 GCA_046543235.1 Candidatus Acetothermia bacterium
TTTCAGTCAAAGCTGAACATCGAGGCGAGCGGGGGTGGTTCCAGCACGTAGATCGGAAAGGGGGATTTCCCCGCTGGGGAAATTGATCCCTGGTTTTGTCGAACGGTTTCCAAAGCTAGTTTTACACAAAATGCTACACTATGGGAAGACTTTCTTAATAAATAATTCACAACTAATTGATAATCTAAGATTGGAAGAATTAAGCGGTTCTTTAACAGAAGTCAGACATAGCAGATATTGCCTCCTTCTCATGGTAGATCTTCTATCCCTGTCTAATTCCAGGGGGCGGACGCCCCCTGGATGTTCATAGATTGAACTTCCGTCGGCCTTCCTTGCGTCCTGCCTTCAAAAAAGGTAATCTCAATAAAAAGTACCAAGGGGTCCCAATGAACACCACCGTATTGGCCGCACTTCTGGCATACGGATGTTGTTTTCTCCTGTACCAAAACCTCTACCTTTACCTCACTCGAAAATATCCGAATAGAACGAAAAAAGGGCGAATCAACTCCTGCACCGCCTCGTGGTTAAGGGAAACCAAGGAACACAACCAGTACTTGCTGGCGGTCCATCAGATAAGAAACATGATCATGAGCATTACCTTCCTCGCTTCGGCCAGTATTTTGTTGATCGGTTTCCTGCTCACCTACGGGCTGACCGACCTGCCGGAGGTAAACGGCCTCGTAACCACAGGAGCGCTCGACTTTCCGGGTTGGCTCGCCTTCTTTACCCTGACCTACTCATTTCTGAACCTCTTGCTCGCCCTTCGACATCTGAACAACCTGACCGTGCTCATCCGCGCCGACCGGGAAAAGCTGGAAGCAATCGAGGACAGTCCGGCACCTTCCTACCTCGAAAAGCTATTCGTCAACGGCAGCCAGAGGTACATGATCGGCAGGCGGGGGTTCCTCTACGCCATGGTCGTCCTTTTCTGGTACGTGAACGTCTGGCTGTATATCGGGCTAATCGTCCTTCTGACGGTTCTCCTCTCCTACCAGCACGACTTTTAGTCCAGGAAACTTCTGACTAAAGAAACAAAAAAAGAGCTATCAGCAAAAACCCGGTAAAAACGGACACAAGTGAGTTTTCAAGGTTGAAGATAAAGGCTGGGGGATCGATTTCCTTTAGTGGTTTCCAGATGCCTGCCAGGAACAGACCGCCAACCAGGACCACCCCAACCGAAGTAATTACGTCCCTGAATTCCAACAACTCGACGAACCGCTCCGGCCCCGGTACCACGAAAACCACCCCGCCCGAGAAGGCGACCAAAAGGGCAAAGAGGATCAGGAGGAAATCGCTTTGGGCAAATTCTCTGCCGGTATCCTGTCGTAGCAGCGCATAACCCAGACGCAGGTAGTAAGCCGCAGTAAGGACGCTAATCCCCAGTACCAGATACCAAGAAGCTCCAGGAAGGGAATTATGCAGAACCTCCTTGCTGAAAAAACCGTTGAAGGGAACGACGCCCATGACGGAAAGAGAACCGACGACCAAGCCGAGCTTGCTGGCAAGCGGCAGGGGAGAGCCGCCTTTAATAAACATATCTCTTTTTCCCACCCCCGCATGGCCAATCGACAGGAAAAGCAGGGCTTTCAGCAGACCGTGGAAAAACAGGTGAAGGGCGGCGGCTGTAACTCCCAGACGCGTTCCAGAAGAGACCCCGATCAGGATCAGACCGACCTGAGAAATCGTGGAGTAGGCAAGGATTTTCTTCGGAATTTGACTTATCAGCGCGAACCCCGCCCCGCCCAAGCCCGTTAGTCCACCGATTATGAGGAGAGGAGTCCCGATCCCCCCGATTTCGGACAGTCGAACTATACCAACCAGCCCGAACTTGGTAGCTATCCCGGCCAGCAGCGCGGAAACGACCGTCCCGCTGTAGGTATAGGCATCGGGAAGCCACATGCTGAACAAAAGCACCCCACCCTTGACGGCCAGCCCGGTTGCTAAGAGGCCCACCCCCAGCAGCGTGCTGAACTCACCGCCCCGGGCGAGCGTGGAGGCCAGCTCCTCTATCCCGAGAGAGCCCCCATTCATGTAGATGATTCCCAGACCGATAAGGTAGAGGCTCATGGCCAAAGAGGAAAGCAGGAGGTACTTGATCCCGGCATATATTCCGTAGGTTTCTCGCTCGTAACCTATCAACAGGATGGAAATCAGCGACATTAGCTCGATGGTTACGTAGATGTTAAACAGGTCGTGGGAAAAGGCCAGGGAAAACGCCGTGGCAAAGAGGAAGTTAAAGAGGCCGTAAAAGGTGGCCTCCTTTTCCTCGTCCGAACTGAGATAAATCAGCGCTATGACGTTCAGTACTACCGCCAGCCCGGCGAACAGGACGGTGATCTGATCTAACTTAAGCTCTATTCCCAGCCTGCCCCAGTTTCCCAGATGGGTGACGGCGGAACCCGAATTAAAATAGGAGGCCACAGCAATGGAAAGACCGGCCGTTCCGCCAACCCAGCCCAGAAAACTGAAAGGCCTCCTGAACCTATGAAAAGTCAGGCTCAGTATTCCCGCGGTGAGGTAAGAAGTAACGCCGATGAGAAGAGGGATCATGACGTCTCCTCCTCGAACTCCTCCCTGACGAAGCCCTCGATCTTGCCGACGTCCAGCGTATGGTAACGTTTCACCAGGACCATGGTAAACAACAGTGAAAGCGCAAGAACCCCGAAGTTAATCACGATCGAGGTCAAAACAAGGGCCTGCGGAAGCGGGTCGGCGTACTGGACTCCGACTTCCGGACCTATGGGTGCCCTGTCGCCGGTCCGGTATACCACCAGGACGAAAAACAGGATCGTCGCCGTATTAACTATATTCAGACTTAACAGCTTCATCAAAAGGTTCCTCTTAAGGATGAGCCCGGCGGAACCGACGACAACGATGACTATCGAGATCGCGGCGACAAAGTCGCTCATACCTCCCCCCTGTGTTTCACGAAGAAATGGAGGATGGCCCAGGTCCCGATAAACACTTTCAACCCGATAGCCATGTTGACCGCGATAATTACCCCGACACCGGACCAATCATCGTACGCCGCTCCCGGGTAAAAAATCCCGGCAATTCCAACAAACAGAGCAAATACCAGCACCAGGTATTCCACCCGCTTCATCGCGTCTTCCTGAAACCTCCTCCCGGTCTCGTCGGCACCCTGTGAGAGCGCGAGCAAGAGAATCCCGCTCCCCCCGATTACACCCGCAGCAAAACCGCCACCAGGCCCCAGGTGAGCGCTAAAGGCCAGGTAGAACCCAAATACCGCCAGAATCGGGTAGAGAAAGGAAGCCGACGCGGTAACCACGTGGGATTCGATGAGCTTAGACTTCCCCGAACCGGCCGGGGTTTCCAGATCCGAGAAGATGGTGATACCCAGGACCGCCGTGGAGAATATCATCAGCTCGAACAACGTGTCGTAAAACCGAAAGATACCGTAGACACCGAAGACTGCGTTGGAGACGTTCTCGAGCTCGAATCCCCTCTGAAGATAGAGTCGGCCGACCCTCTCTCCGGCGGGTTCACTTCCGATGAAGAGTGCCAGGACGGTGAGAACGCCGAAGGAGGATACAAGACCTATCACGACCAACTTTCGCACCGACGGAGAAAGCCTGCCCATTCTCATCACCTGAAGTACTTTTTATGAAGTCCGTCAATTTGTCCCGACCGATCCAGGCCTCTCAGATAATCGTTCAAGTCCTCGAGAAGCTCCTCCTCCCCGGCCGGTACCGCAAACCCGTATTCGACCTCGCCTATCGCGACTATCTCGCTGTCGTCCCTCAATTCGGCGTCTATCCGGTAGAGGGCGTTAGAGATCCGCCCCGAATCCGCCACGAAAGCGCCGATATCCCCTCCATTATATGCTTTCACGACCTCCTCAAGCGAGTCAAATTTGACGACCCTATCCGGATCCAGCTCCTGCACCATTGTAATTCGCCTAATTTCTCCAACCCGAAACGGCCCCTCTTCCTCGAGCCCCACGTCCCCGGGTTCCTGGTTTACCACGAAGTCGAGTTCCGGCAGGACTCCGGTCCGACCCCCTTCGTCCCGAGAGTTGACGACCTTGGCCAGCTGGGCTTTGTGAAAGGGCTCCGTATTTCTCAGGCCATCATAGGGCAAAAAGCCGGGGAAATAAGCACCGGCAATCAGGTCAGCCCTCCTTCCTCCGATCAGCCCGGTCAATTCTCCCGGAGCCACGAACTCGACCTCCAGATCCAGGCTGATTTCCTCGGCAAAACCCTCCAGGATTTCCAGTTCGATCCCCCGTAATTCACCCTTTTCCTGGAATAGGAAAGGGGGCACCTCCGCGGCAACCACATGCAGCTTCCCCTGATCACTCAAGGCAAGTACGTAGATAAACGTGACGAAGGCCACACCTATAGCCCCCTCCGTTACCGCTACGTCCGGCGCACCCACGAGAAAATAAACGGCGGAACTCATCAGGCTGAACACACCGAGGAGGATAACAGCGTTTAACAGTCTCTCCTGAAAGAGAACCGCGAGGGCGAGGGCGAGGAGGAGCAGGGTAAAGAGTACCAGCATTTTTACTCCTCCCCGTCCCGGTCAGGGGTCTTCGATGGCTCCACCTTGGAAAGGAAGGCGGACTTCGCGATGGAGTGAGTTACTATCGGTCCCGTGACGAAGAAAAAGAAGGCCAGCAGGGCAAGGAACGAATCGGAAAAACTAAACCCGTTTCTGAGCAAGAAACCCAATAGAATAATAATTACCCCCACGGTGTCCGAGGCGCCGCTCGCCTGGAGGCGAGAGTAGATGTCGGGCAAGGCAGCTATTCCGTAGGACCCGATAAGGGTTACCAGTAGACCAAGATAAATCAGTATCAGGGAAATGACGTTCATACTTCACGCTCAATATATCTGGCTATTATGACTATCCCGAGAAAACTCAGGATCGCGTAAATCAACGCGAGATTGACAAATACCGTTCTGCCCTTAAACACACCTTCTACCGCCAGCAAGATAACTATCTTCGCGCTAACAGAACTATACCCCAGCAGGCGATTCAGGACGTCAGGACCGCGGAATAACCTGTACAGCGTGAGGACCAGGCTAATCCCGACTAACACCTGGATCGTGATCCTTAACATCCCTTATCCCTGCAACTCCTTCAACGGCTCCTCGAAGTCGGAGCGAATCTTATCTACCATTTCCTCGTACTCGTCCTGCCCCTTGAGGTCAATATGATGTACGTAGACCAGGTTACCCTCGGAGAGTATGGCAATGGTTATCGGCGTCAGGGTGATAGAGTTCAGCAAGAAAAGCTTGCCGGAACCGGACTTCAGCCCGGTATCGTAGACTACAATCCGCCCTTCGACGCCACCGGTCACTATAAGGTAGCAGGTGCGGACGGTGGACCTTCCTATTTCGTAGAAAAGACGGAAGAAGAACCGTAACCAAAGCAGCGGGCGTCCCAGTGATTCGATCGGCGTATCTATCGATAGCCCGAACCTGCGAAAGAGAAAGAGCACGAGCCCCACGACGAATATTCCGCCGACCAGGTAGACGAGGCCCAGATCGCGGAAAAGCACCACCCAGAGCAAGTATAGCGTGGCGGACCCAAACAAGTAACTCAGCAAGATTTTGATGTTCTTGGGGAGTCTGCTCATTTCGAGTTATTATAAGAGTTAACCGAAGATAAGTCGAACGGAAGACACGACTCAACTTTTTTATGATAGGGTTAATCCAGGCAACGATCAGTTTGGCCGACTAAAAAGTTCTGGCTCGGTTCCTCAAACTCCTTAGTCAACGCTCAGTCAGATATATGCGGACCTTCTCCAGAGCTTTTTAGTCGGCAATCAGATTACCGTGGTAGAGGTAAAAGATCTGAGACGAGTTATCCTGTACTTGAGCCCCTTACAATGGCCTACGTCGAGCTTCCCGGAAAACCAAAGCTCCACTTAAAAGAGACCCCATTCAAAAAGGAGATATAGTTATTTGACGAGAACTGGAAGCTGTGTTATAATGGGTTTGAAGCGTTTCAAAGGTCGAAACAAACGGGAGAAATAGTAGCGGGGCCGATAGACATGAAAGAAGAGGTCTCACGGAAGGATAACGTGACGATCAAGGACGTCGCGAAGGAAGCCGGAGTCGCTACCTCGACGGCTTCCATGGCGTTGAACAACAAACCCACCATTAGCACCAGGACGAAAGAAACAGTACTCGAAGCCGCTCAGAAGCTCGGCTACCACCCGACTGCCGCCGCTCGCGCCCTCGTCGACGGCAAACCAAGCAACCTGGGTCTTCTGATTCCGGTAAAGGTCGACAACCTCTTCTTTTCGACCGGCTTCTTCCAGAAGCTGATCTCCGGGATGAGCAAGGCAACCAAAGAAGCGGGAAACATCATCTCCCTCCAGGTCGTCGAAACCCGCGAGGAGACAGCGGAACAGATCACCAGGGCGTGGAAGACCAAGAACATTAGCGGTTCCATAATTACGCACCCCACAACCGAAATGCCGTACTTGGACGTTATAGAGGAATACGACTACCCCGTGGTATTTCTGGGCGAACCCCCGAGGGACTTCCCTTACGTGGATAACGACAACTTCAACGCGGCAAAGACGGCGACAGGTCACCTGATAGAACACGAACACGAGAAGATCGGCTTTCTAGGCGGGCCGGATGACCTGATTGCCTCCGGGGCGAGAGAGCGGGGGTACAGGACGGCCATGGAGTCGGCGGGGATCAAAGTCCAACCCGAATACATCTGGAGTGCCGAGCATACCGAACAGAGCGCATATCGGGAGGTAATGAAGAGGGGAGAACAACTGGACTTCACGGCGATCTGTATCTCGGTAGAAGAGCAGATGCCCGGCGTCTACCGGGCCCTGAGGGACCTGGAACTCTCGATTCCGGACGACGTCGCCCTGATCACGCTGGGGGACTCCCAGCTCGCAAGACATATCAACCCGCCGATGACGGTCCTAGATCTGCATACCGAGAAGCTCGGTTACTTAGCGGCGAAGAAATTGAATCAGGCCATTAACGGGAAACAAGAGACCACCAGGAGAAAAGTCGAAACGGACTTAATCACGAGAAGCTCCTGCGGTTGTAATTCAAATCAAGGAGGTGGTAAAAACATAATCCAGGTGAATTCAGGTAGGTCCTGATCGCAAGACTATTTAGAACGATTTCACACACTTTCAAAAAGGAGGGAGTATAAGAATGAGAAACAAAAAGCTCTCGACAGTACTGATTCTAACCGTAGTGCTTAGCCTTGGTCTGGTATTTTCAGGTGCCGTAACGGCGTTCGGAGAGGATGATAAGGTAACTTTTGTTACCAGCTTTGGCGGAGATGAGCTGGATGTATTTAAAGACTTGATGGATCAATTTACTGAAGACACAGGAATTGAAGTAGAGGTGCAGGCGGTAAGCCGTAACATGAGGACTGCACTCGGTTCACGCGTCGAGGCAGGTAATCCACCCGACATGGCCAACCTGCCGAATCCGGGATTGATGAAGAACTTCGCCCGAAAAGACCAAATCGCCCCGATCGAATGGTTCAAGGAGACGGATCTGGCGGACAAGCAGGCCGGCGGATTTTTAGCCTCCGGCACTTATAACGATACGCTTTACGGCGTCGTGCCGGGCGCAAGCCTTAAGAGCCTGGTCTGGTACAACAAGAAGGTATTCGAGGAAGAAGGCTACGAGGTCCCTGAGACGTTGGGCGAGCTCCTCCAGCTCCAGAACCAAATGGTGGAGGACGGCTACACTCCGTGGGCCTTCGGCCTGGAAAGCGGAGACGCAACCGGTTGGCCGGGCACGGACTGGATCGAGGACATAATGCTCCGCTCCGCCGGACCGGAAGTCTACGATAAGTGGGTAAACCACGACATCGCCTGGACGAACCCTCAGGTAGCGCAAGCATTTAGGATCTTTGATCTTTTCATCAACGACGAGATGGTAATGGGCGGAAGGGAGGGCGCTTCGACGATCGACTTCGGCGACTCAGTACAGTACATACTGCCGACCCAGGAAATGGACGAACCGAGGGCACTGATGCACAGGCAGGCGACCTTCATCCAGGACTTCCTCGAGGACGCCCACCCGGACGCCGAGGTAGGTGAGGACTACGACACGTTCATCTTCCCCTCCTTCGGGAAAGGATCGCCCCCGATACTTGTAGGTGGGGATATATTTATCTCCTTCAGAGACAAGCCCGAAGTCAGGGAATTGATCAAGTACTTCGCCTCGGCTGACATCCAGCAAACCTGGGTCGAGGAAAACCCGGGCCGCCTTGCCGTAAACGTGGACGTTCCGCTCTCCGCTTACCCCAACGACACGCTCAGAAACGCTGCACAGGCTCTCAAGGAAGCGGAGACGGCGAGGTTTGACGGTTCCGATTCCATGCCGGCGGCAGTCGGTTCCGGCGAGTTCTTCACGGCAATGAACAACTTCGTCCAGGGCAAAACCTCACTGAACGAGGTCCTCGAGTCTCTGGAGACCAGCGCGGACGATGCCTATGACACGGGCGAAGCCACTGACTAAGTTCTAAATAATCGGTAGCCAGGAAGGCGGGGTTTTCCCGCCTTCCTTTTTTCATTAAGGGAGGAAAAACTATGAGAGATCGCAAATTCGTCTCGTTTCTCTTCGTTGGGCCGGCTCTCCTGATAGTGGGATTTTTTCTTTTCTATCCCACTATAATTACTACTTACACCAGCTTTTTGGGAACGGTAGATATGCAGGGGGCATTTCCTTCCGGAGGCTTCGTCGGGGTACAAAATTACGTGGATATCTTGAGTTCGACAAATACGCTCATCGCCTTCCGCAACACGATGCTCTGGCTGGTAGTTATGACTACCTTTACAATCGGCTTCGGCCTGATCCTGGCCGTATTGCTCGACAGGGTACCCTACGAGTCGGTGGCCAAATCGCTGATCTTCATGCCTATGGCCGTTTCATTCACAGCGGCTTCCATCATCTGGAAGTTTGTCTATGCTTACCGCCCACCCGGCTTTGCCCAGATAGGGCTCTTGAACTCACTGCTTGACAGCATCGGGGATTTTGCCTCTCGTTCGGGCGTTAACGGCGCCCTGAACATCACGTTTACCGGACTCGCGATAATATCCGCGGTCCTCGGCTTGCTCGCCTTACTAAAAGGGCTCTGGAAGACGGTAAATACCTGGAAGGAGGACCGCAGGATAGATTGGATAGGCTGGGCAGTCGTCGTCGGTTTTCTGCTCCTCGCCGCCTGGTATTCTCTCGGTTTGGCGGGTGCTCGCGAGGGATCATCCACGATGGGAATCGCCGGGCAGTTCTTACTGGTCTTTGGCCTTGTAACCCTGGGAGCCGCGGCGTTAAGGGATAACTCGTTTGGACCCCCATTGATGGGTTCCCTGATTTTGCTCGGTCTGGTCGACTTCACCCTCTCGCAGGTCGGGTTCCAGCCGACCACCTGGCTGATGGACCGGCCCTGGACGAACAACCTGGCTCTGATAGTCATGGGAATATGGGTCTGGACCGGATTCGCCATGGTGATGCTTTCCGCCGCCTATAAAGGTATACCCCAGTCGATGATCGAGGCAGCCAGAGTCGACGGGGCAAACGAGCTTCAGGTGTTCTGGCACGTCACCATACCGTACATGAAAACGACGATAATAGCTACCACGACGACGATAGTCATCTTCGTCTTGAAGATATTTGACTTCGTCTGGGTAACTACAAACGGGGAATACGGCACGGACGTCCTGGCGAGCCTGATGATCCGGCAGATGTACAGCTTCTATAACTACGAGCGAGCCAGCGCCCTGGCCGTAGTACTATTCGTGCTAACCGTCCCGTTTGTGATAATAAACATCCGCCGATTCCAAGCTCGGGAGGCAATAAGATGATTCAAAAATTACTGCGACTTTTCTCTAGGGTACCGCTTCACGTAATAGTAATATTGCTTTGTATAGTCTGGCTCCTACCCACCCTGGGTATATTCGTCAGTTCCTTTAGGCCATCAAACGACATAATGACCTCCGGCTGGTGGGAGGTTTTCCTGGACCCCGCCGACCCGGGGAACTACACGATTGATAACTATAAATCAGTCCTATTCGGCAACAATATCTGGCGCTCTTTCATAAACAGCTTTATAATCGCGATCCCGTCGACCTTCCTCTCCCTATTCTTTGCGGCCCTTGCCGGCTACGCCTTCGCATGGCTGCACTTTCCCGGTAGAAATATCCTGTTCCTCACGATCGTCGGCCTGATAGTCGTGCCGCTCCAGATGACCTTTATCCCTATACTGAAAATCTATTCAAATACCGGGTTATATGGAAGCTACGTAGGCATATGGCTTGCCCACGCCGGCTATGGCATGCCGTTAATGATCTACATGATGCGTAACTTCATGGGCGGGTTACCAAAAGAACTATTCGAGTCCGCGTTCATCGACGGCGCATCCGTATGGACGGCTTTTACGCGATTGGTCGTTCCGCTCTCGAAGCCGGTGATAGCATCTCTGGCGATATTCCAGTTCCTCTGGATCTGGAACGATCTGATAGTCGCGCTAATTTATATGCCGGAACCGTCCAAGGCACCGATAACCCTGACTATCGCCAACCTGGTCGGATCCGAAGGTCAGTCCTGGCACCTGCTACTACCAGCCGCTTTTGTCTCGATGGTATTACCCCTGGTAGTCTTCTTCTCCTTACAGAAGTACTTCGTCCGCGGTCTGACTGCAGGCGCAGTAAAGGGGTAATGGAGGGAAAAGGAGCCAAATATTGTTCATCAGTTTCTTAAACCCTCAGGGTAACTTCGATCCGGAAGACAGCTACTGGATGGAGCACCCGGACTTCGGAGGCCAGCTCGTCTACGTCAAGGAGACGGCGCTGGCCCTGGCCGAACTGGGGCACAGGGTGGATATAGTCACCAGGCAGTTCGACGACCCGGATTGGCCCGAGTTCTCGGAGCGGATAGACCGTTACCCGGAATCCGATAATGTCAGGATAGTCAGAATTCCCTGCGGGCCGGACGAGTTCCTGCCAAAAGAACGACTCTGGCCCCACCTGGGAACGGACTGGCTGGACGGGATCATCGGCTTCTACGAATCGGAGGATGAATTTCCCGATGTAGCTACGACTCACTACGGCGACGGTGGGCTGGTCGGCGCCTTGCTGAAGGATGAGACCGGCATTCCTTATACCTTCACCGGCCACTCCCTCGGCGCCCAGAAGATGGACCGGTTCGACGTTTCCCGTGATAACCTGGAGGAACTGGACGATCGATTCAACTTCGCCAGAAGAATTTTTGCCGAAAGGGTCGCGATGAACCGGGCGGACAGGGTAATCACCAGCACCAACCAGGAACGATACAATCAGTACGGTCATCCGGCCTACGAGGGCGCCCTCTCCGTCGAGGACGACGAGAAATTCTCCGTGATCCCTCCGGGTGTCAACAGAAGAGTCTTCAACGAGGAAGAGGGCGAAGAGGACGAAAGGGTATCCAGGCGAATTCGGTCCGTGTTGACCAGGGATTTACCACCGGACAGGCGGGATCTGCCGCTGGTGATATGTTCCAGCCGGCTTGACAGGAAGAAAAACCACCTGGGACTGGTTAGCGCCTTCGTTCGTTCGGAAAAGCTGCGGGATCTGGCCAACCTGGCGATAGTGGTCCGTGGGGCGGACAACCCCCTCGAAGAACGGGAAAAATACGAAGGAGAGGCGAAGGAAATACTCGACGAGCTGGGGGCCACCATCCAGGAAAACGACATAACGGACGCCGTGACTTCCTTCCCCCTCGAGAACCAGAAAGAGCTGGCAGCGGCTTACCGGTGGGCAAAGGACAGGAGGTCAGTATTCGCCCTGACCGCCCTTTACGAACCGTTTGGCCTTGCCCCGCTCGAGGCCATGAGCTGTGGCCTTCCCGCCGTCGTTACCGACCAGGGCGGCCCAACTGAGAGCATGGTTGATTCCGATACAGGGGAAGAATTTGGTGTGCTAATCGACCCCAAAGATCCGGAAGGGATAGCTAGAGGGTTACTCAGATTACTGGACTCCAAGGAGGCATGGGAAAGATTTAGCCTGGCCGGCAAGGCCCGGGTACTGACTCGCTACACCTGGGAAGAAACTGCAAGAAGCTATTTACGGGTTCTGGAGAATATCAGTGACCAGGCTGATGCAGGCGAACCTGAACTACTCATTCCGGACTACTTTAGAAATCCATCCCCGGAAACGGATATAGAGCTAGAACGGCTGGCTGGTCTTTATTTTGCCTAAACTCGATTTTTTCACCATAAGAAAAGTACCTTATGGTTTTTGGACGTAATTACTTCAACGTAACGAAACCGAGTGTATGAGATAACTTGTAATAGACGATAGCCGAGGCTTTCGAGCCTCAGGGTTAAAAAAGGTTAAAACTTTGACGGATTTTATCATGCAAAACCCGGGTTACTCAGCTGAACCTGAAAAACCGGTAAAACTTGGCAATTCCCGCCATTACAACGAGGCTAGAAAGCCCCGTCTATCGAAGAATTATTGTGGTGAAAAGTTGGAGTTAGGATTAAGTTAAAGAAAAAGAGCATACCAAGAGGAGCTGATAGCCTTGCTGGGTGACGAGCTGGTAATTGAGGAAGTACATACGGAACGGGCTAGCGAAATATCGGAAGTCCTGAGGGAGAAATTCTCAGAGGAAGAGAAGTTAGTAGTCACCATCGCCGGAGAATCCGGCTCCGGTAAGTCGGAACTGGCCTCCGAGCTCGCCCGGATCAACCGGGAACACGACCTCGCCACCGGGATTCTCCAGCAGGATGATTACTTCGTCTTCCCGCCGAAGACCAACCACGAGATGCGGAAGAAGAACATCGACCAGGTCGGGACCTACGAGGTAAAACTGGATTTCCTCGACTCCAACCTGCGATCGTTTAAGAAAAACGTCGACTCTATCTACAAACCCCTGGTGGACTACGACGCCGACGAGATCACGGCCGAGGTCAAGGAGGTAGGAGATTTCCGGGTCCTGGTCGCGGAAGGGACCTACACGACCAGGTTGAAGTTTGCCGATTTCCGGATCTTTATAGACAGGGATTACAAACAGACCTACGATGCCCGGAAGAAACGGGGTCGCGATAAACTGGAGCCGTTCGTGGAGGACGTCCTGGAGAGGGAACACAAGATAATCTCCGCCCATAAAGAAGACGCCGACCTGGTCATTTCGCCGGACTACCAGGAGATAAGACTGGAGACCAGCTCGAACTAGCTATCCGAAAACGAGCCGGCGCGTAAGCCCGTTTCAGCTACCGGCTATTCTACGCGCGACTCGTTTTACCTTGTCGAGGTTCCGGGACAGAAACCTCCTGTAAGCTTTACAGAGGTACGAACGATCCTCCGGCCCTCCCGGAAGGCCCCGGTAGCGCTGACAGCCGCCGTGACAGTAGACGAGGTAATCACAGTCCCGGCATTCGCTCGGCAAATCGGTCTTGCCCCGAGCAAAATTCTGAAACTCTTCCCTTTTTTCGATCTCCTCAAGCGTCGTTTGCTTCAGGTTGCCCAGCTTCCAACTCCTTTCGACGTAGAAATCACAGGGATAGACGTCCCCGTTATGTTCAACTACGAGATACGAGCCGCAATTCTCGTCGATCTTGCAGTAACCGGGGGTCTCGCCCAGCTCCACGCTTACAAGCGACTCGAAGTAGCGGACGCTAAACCGGGGCGGAAAGTTCCCAGTCCAGATTTCGAATACCTCGTCCAGAAAATTCCCCACTTCTTCAGGAGATGGTGTGAACGAGGCCAACTCCTTACCTTTAGCCGTCTCTTTTACCTCTATCGCCGGTATAAACTGAAGATGGCGGAGGTCGTTCTGAAGGAAAAAGTTCAAGATGCGTTTTGGTTGTTTTACCGTTCTGCTGTTTAAAACCGTGAGGATATTAAAGGGAACGTCCCCAGCCTCCAGCAGCTCAATCGCCTCCATCACGTCCACGTAGCTTCCGCCACCATCCGGGTATTTTCTGAAAGAATCGTGCAGGTCCCTGGGCCCGTCCAGGCTTATACCCACAAGGAAGTTATACCGGCTGAAAAAATCAACCCACTCCTCCGTCAGCTCGACCCCGTTGGTCTGAACCGTGTTCGTCACCCGCTGTCCTCCCGTGCCGTATTTCTTCTGCAGCTGGATTACATCACGAAAAAAATCCAGCCCCATAAGGGTCGGCTCTCCTCCCTGCCAGGAAAACGTCACCGGCTCCCCGCTGGCCATGGCCTGTGAGATCATTTCTTCGGCCGTTAAAAGGTCCATCCTGGTGTTGCCGGGATAAAGTTCATTCTTCTCGAGATAAAAACAGTAATCGCAGGCCAGGTTACAATCCGGCCCTGACGGCTTAACCAGAAGGTTTCTCAACTATTACCTCCTTCCGGATTTATACTGGGTTAAATTAAGCTTCTTATAACCGATTTTAAAGGGAGAAACATTGAAATTGAGTACTTATCACTCGGGTTTACGCCAAAATCCTACAGGAAAGAAAAGGGCAAAGCGAACCAAGAGTGGAAAATAATAAGACGGCGGGGAGGAATCCCGTCGTAAGTCCCCACGTAATCGTCGCTGAGTTCCAGTCCGTCGTCGGTGAGCGTAACCGTCCGGTCGAAGTAACTCCAGTTGGTATTCGGATGGTTTAGGTGGTTAAAACTACCCCATCGACGAGCTAAAAACTGAAAACCAAGTTGCGGAATTAAATTGATTTTTCCGGATGTATATTTTATTAAGAAGGATAGAGAAGTATCAAGCTATACCCTTTTATATCTGCGCCGAAACGTGGTGGTACGGAGGTAAAACCGGCGCGGTTTGTTGCTATTTAGGCCGAAAAGTTTTAGCATAAAATAAAGCAACATTACACACTTGTGTTGAGTCTCGAGGAAGCAAGATTAAGCTTCCCCGGGGGAATCTTTGGACCAAACCCGACAAGGGTTTCAGGAGGGATAGCCCCATGCGGCTTAAAAAGTTAAGGCTGGTTTTCGTTCTGACTCTGGCGGTTGGTTTGGTAGGTTTCGGCGCGGCGAGCGCGGAACTGGGGACGAAGCAGAAGCCGGTACAGTGGCTCTTTCCACCTTCCACTAACGCGACCGTGATAGAGGACGTAGCAAAAGAGATCGCGAGGGACCTGTTCGAGATAACGGATATCTACATCGAACCCCACGTAACGGCCGATTACGCGGCCCTGATCGAAGCTGTAAAGGCAGCGGACGGGGACACGATGGCCACCCCGACGACGGACCAGTATACGCGGCTCTACCAGGAAACGGATGGAGGGGTTCATCCCCGGTTGGCCGCAGTTAGGTACGGGTACCCGTACTACTTCGCCAGCGTTTACGCTCCGCGAGACGAGATGGACTACCATCCGACTACGGAAGGCGCTCTGGAAGCCCTGAAAGGAAAGACCTGGATCTATAACGACGTGGGAAGTACCTCCGGCTACGTCGTTCCGAAAAAGGTTTTTGAAAACCACGACGTAGAGATCGAAGACACTGTGGAGAGCGGCGGCCATACCGCGTCTCTTACCGCCCTGCTGGAAGGTAGGGGGGACTTTGCTACCTCTTATGGTTCCCCTCCCACCCCTCCCGACGGCGTTTACTTCGACTGGGAGTACGGCGACGATCCGGAAATCTGGATCTGGAACCACGAGCTGGACAAGCTCTATCCGGAGGAAGTCAGGGGGAAGATTTACGATACCAGACAGGCAGCCGGTGATACCGGCATGTACGACTACTGGGAGGTCATAAAGGAAATCGGCGTAGTTGCTACCTTTGGGCCGATGCCCAACGACGCCCTGACCTTCGTGGATGACTTCCCGAAGGAGATGGAGGACAAGATCGTCGAAGCAGTCGTCGAACACATCAGGACGGAAGAAGGTTCCGAACTCTGGGGTGACTCCAACTTCTACGAGTGGACCGACGTCGAGAGGATTACCGATGACTACTACGACGGTTACAGGGAGCTCGTCGGATACCCCGTTCCAGATGACGAATGACTGATAATTAGAACCTACTGAGAGGGTGGGCCCTAGCTCGTCCGCCCTCTCTTCTTTCTTTTCACCCATGGAGGGGAGAAATACTTGGCTCAACTTGAAATCAACAACCTGACCAAAGTTTACCCACCGGACGTTCGGGCCCTCAACGACGTTTCTTTCGAGGTCGAACAGGGCGAATTCCTCGTGGTAATAGGTCTCTCCGGTTCGGGTAAGTCCACCCTGCTCCGCTGCATTAACAGATTAATCGAGCCGACGGAGGGCAGCATCAAGTTCGAGGGGAAAGAAGTAACCACCGCCGCCAGCAACGAACTAAAGCAAATACGGAAGGATATTGCCATGGTCTTCCAGCGGTTCAACCTGATAGAACGTTCTCTGGTATTGACAAATGTCCTTACCGGACAGCTGGCCGAACTCGGCTTCTGGCGAAGCATGCTGGGGAGATTCCCGGAAGAGATGAAGCAGTCCGCCCACGAAAGGCTAAAGACGGTCGGCATACCGGAGCAGGCCTTCAAACGGGCCGACGAACTGAGCGGGGGCCAGCAGCAGAGAGTTGGTATAGCCAGGGCGCTGATGCAAAATCCGAAACTGCTCCTTGCCGACGAACCAGTATCTAGCCTGGATCCGGCTACTTCCGGAACCATCATGGATTACCTGGCGGAGATTAACGATCAGGGTAAGACAGTCATAACCAGCCTGCACTTTCTGGATCTGGTCAGAAAATACGGAACCAGGGCCATCGGCCTGAAAGAGGGAAAAATCGTCTACGATGGCCATCCAAAAGATATCGACGACCAGAAGTTCAAGGAGGTATTCGGTGAAGAAGCCGAGAAAGTCCACATTTCCTGACCTCCTCGATAGGGCCAAGCCGCTAATTCTGGACTGGCTGCTCTGGGGTTACCTGGCCTATACCGTGATATTCCTGCTCGACAACTACTGGTATACCCAGTACGTCGACTGGTACGGCAGCCTGACACTTGAACCCTGGGGCTGGGCTCTGACGGTTCTCGGTACCTTGGGTTGTGCTCTGGCCAGCGAGAAGTTCGGTATTAGTGTCGGTCTAAAGTCAATTCGTGGTGAAGAAAGGGTTCCAACTAAGTCTTGGGCGCTGACGAACTGGGGGATCACGTCCATCATTCTGGTGGTCTTTACCTTCTGGGTCGGCTGGTTAACCACGGACATGGAGCTCGGGTTAATTGCCCGCCGGGCGACAAAGACCTCTCATCTCTGGCGGGGCCTTTTCCACCCTGATTTCACCCATCTCATAAATATCGACCCGGAACTCAACAACACCATACTGGGAAGCCTGATCAATACCCTGTTTATGGCCTACCTGGCGACGGTACTGGGAGGCTTACTGGCCGCGCCACTCGGTTTCCTCGGTGCCCGTAACATCATGGGTGGAAGCTGGTTCAGAAAAGTGATATTTTACTTAACCCGGGCCTTCTTCAACGTGGTACGGTCGGTGGAAAGTCTACTCTGGGCGATAGTCTTTGCGATCTGGGTAGGCTGGGGACCGGCTGCCGGTACCTTTGCACTATTGATCCACTCGATGGCGGCTCTGGCAAAGCTCTTTTCCGAACAGGTAGAATCGATCAAGAAAGGGCCGATAGAGGCAGTACAATCCACGGGCGCTTCTTTTTGGCAGACCATACGTTATGGCGCTTTGCCACAGGTAATCCCTCAGTATACGGCCTTCCTCTTATACAGGCTTGATATCAATGTCAGGATGGCAACCGTAATTGCCCTGGTCGGAGGCGGGGGAATCGGACGGTTCTTCTTCTATTACAAGAGCCAGCTGGACTGGAACCAGGTGGGTGCGGTAACCATAGTTATCGCCGCGGTCGTCTGGCTGCTCGACTACATCAGCGGCAAGGCGAGGGAGAAGATAGTATGAAGGAAAAAACGGAAATTCCGGAAAGAAGTTCCTGGCCTTTCTGGCGGAATCTGATTGCAGCGATCTTCTTTGTAGTCGTCTTTATAGCAGCCTTAAACAGGATCAACCTGGACCTCACCTTGCTGGTAAAGAACTTTCCCAGTACCCTGAAACTCTGGTCGGCTTTTGCCAAGCCCGACTGGTCAGTCCTCGGGGAGGGGGCAGTCCTCCTCGTTAAGACCCTTTACATGGCATTCATGGCTACGGTCCTCGCTCTGCCGTTCGCCATCGTCCTCTCATTTCTGGGGGCGAAAAACCTGATGAAATCAACTTTGGCCAAAGCGGTCTATACCGGGGTCAGGGGTCTGGCCAGCATTATCCGCTCCATACAGCCGATCATCTGGGCGATAATTTTCGTCGTCTGGGTTCGTACCGGGCCGTTTCCCGGAGTTCTGGCTCTCTGGGTCCACTCCGTCGCGGACATGACCAAACTCTTTTCCGAGCGTGTTGAAAGCATCGACGTGGGGCCCCTGGAAGCGATCAGGTCCACCGGAGCAGGCAAGCTACTCGTCCTTGTTTACGGTGTCATTCCGCAGATTATAAATCCATACCTGTCATTTACCCTTTACAGGCTCGACATCAACGTCCGAATGGCGACGATCATCGGGATAGTCGGGGGTGGCGGAATCGGGATGCGCCTCTACAGCTATATAAACAAGTGGAACTTCCCGAAGGCCGTCGTCATGACGATGCTGATCGTACTCATGGTCTGGGGGATTGACTACCTGTCAAGTCGATTGAGGGAGAGAATAGAAACCGGAGGAGGAGAGAAGACCGAGGGGTATACGATATAAACAAGCTCCTTTTTACCTTTACCCCGAAATTCCTCCGTAATAGACAGAGCATCGGCACCAACCCGGCCGAGGGGTAGTTTAATTGCTGCTTAAGTGGCCGTATAATTTTTCAGTTATTAGAAGAGATCTTATTTTAACCGACCGGGTCAGGAACTCCGTTAAATTGGAAAGGTTTGTAACGACTAAATCCTATAGTAGGGCATAGGGACCTTTTTCCTTAAATGTAAAAGACCCGGCGGTCAATCCAGCACTTAATGCGGAATTTGAGTTGTATCAGTTCTTAAAACGTGCCGGATGGCAAAGTCAGCCGATCCCCGGGACGAACCCCGGGACTTCTCGGCATATTTCGGTGATCCTGAATGAACCAGGCAGTCGAGAACCAAGAGAAAAACGACCTAAAAGAAGAGAAGATAAACGGGAGAGAACTTTACAACGCGTTCGCCAAAGGCGCGGAAAAGGTCATAGAAAGAAGAAAGTCCCTCGACGAGATAAACGTCTTTCCCGTCGCGGACAGCGATACCGGAAAAAACATGGCCCAGACGCTGCGTTCGGTTGCCCGGGCATCCAGCCCGGAATCCTCCGTAGGAACCGTAACCAGCGAAATGGCTCAGGCCGCTTTACTGGATTCGAGGGGAAACTCCGGCATCATCCTGGCCCAATTCTTGAACGGGATGAGCAAGGCCACGCGGAACCGCGACCAACTCCACCTGGACGAATTCGCACGTACGATGAAAGTGGCCGCAAATCACGCTTACGAGGCCACAAACCAGCCGGTCGAGGGCACTATACTAACAGTGATGAGGGAGTGGGCCAGCTCGTTTCACGAATTCGCTTCCAGTAAAAAGGACCTAATGGAGTCCTTCGACTACTCTCTCGAGACCGCCAGGGAATCACTGAAGGAGACGAAATCCCGCCTAAAGGAGCTAAGAGAAGCCGACGTCGTGGACGCCGGGGCAAAGGGGTTCGTCCTTTTCCTGGAGGGAGTCTCTTCGTTCTTCAAGGAAGGGAGCACTGCTTCCTTTTCCCGGTTCAAGGAGCTGGATGATAGTGCACCCGACCACCCCGTCGAGAGGAGCCGCGACGTAGATGGCCCTCGGTACTGTACCGAGGTAGTGCTTACCGGGGACGAACTCGGAAACGAAGAGCTGAAGGAAAAAGCGGTAAAGTTCGGCAATTCCCTCGTCGTAGCCGGCGGAGACGGTCAGTACCACGTCCACCTCCATACGGACCAACCCGGCGAGATGGTATACGAGCTGGGCAAAACCGGAACGGTAGCGGACCAGAAAGTGGACGACATGAAAAAACAGCACCAGGCCGCTTACGAGAGGACATCCGAAATAGCCCTGGTCACTGACTCCACCTGTGACCTACCCGGGGAAGTTATCGACCACCTTCCGATCTATACCGTTCCGCTCAAAGTCAGCTTCGGCGATGACCAGTTTACGGATAAGGTCACGATTAAACCGGACCAGTTTTACCGGATGCTGCAAGAGCTCAGTGACGAAGAAGAGTTTCCTACCAGCTCTCAGCCATCGATCGGGGACTTCGTCGATACTTACTCTTTTTTGCTCGAGCACTACGATTCTATCTTATCCGTCCACCTCTCCGGTAAGCTGAGCGGAACTTACGAAGCAGCAGTCGAGGCCGCGGATCGGGTAAACGAGGAAAAGATACAGGTTGTGGATTCAAAGCAGCTTTCGACTTCTCTTGGGTTGATAGTCCAGGAGCTGGCGCATGATATAGAATCCGGCTCCGGAATGGACCAACTAGTTCAAAAAGCTCGAGAGCTGAGCGAGAGAAGCAGGATTCTCGTCAGCGTGAAGAACCTAAAGTACATGGTGCGTGGAGGACGGGTGAGCAGATTAAAAGGTTTTTTGGCCCGAATCCTCAATTTCAAGCCGATCATCTCGGTGGAAGACGGTGAGTCTGCTCTTCACGGAAAACCGCTGCTGCGGAGAACCAATTACAAGCAGATACTGGACATGATGGAAGATGCCGACCAAAAGAACGGGATAACCAACTACGCCATCGGGCATGTCAGCGCGGAGGCGGAGGCGGAGAAACTGTCGGAGATGATAGAGAACCGGCTCGGCTTCGAGCCGGATTACACGATGGATATCTCCCCGTTGATAGGATCGCACGCCGGTATTGGCGCGGTTTCCGCCTCTTACCTGACCGAATGACCCCGCTCCCGGGCCCCGCGATAATCGTACTGGCCGTCTTCCTTTACATGACGGCCTTTTATCTGATAGCTCAGTTCAAATCGGATTATTCCGTCGTCGACATAGGATGGGGGCTTGGATTCGTCCTTGTCGGCACTCTATCCCTTTCGCTTGCCCCCGAAATCACCTTACGCGGGATTCTCGCTACCGGTTTAACTGCCATCTGGGGGTTGCGGCTCGGTTATCACGTCGGCTCCAGAAACTGGGGAAAAGAAGAGGACTTCCGCTACCAGGAAATGCGAGAGGAGTGGGGCGACAGGGCCTACCTGGTAAGTTACTTCAGGATATTTCTAGTTCAGGGCCTGCTCATGCTCGCAATAGGATACCCCCTGATACTGGTTAATTACTTCACGAAGCCGGGGCTGGGAGTTCTGGATTTCCTCGGGGTCGCCATCTGGTTGGCTGGATTTGGGTTTGAAACCATCGGCGACTACCAGCTCAAGCAATTCATAAAGAACAGGAAAAACGAGGAAAACAGGATCATGACGGATGGCCTCTGGAGGTACACCCGCCACCCGAACTATTTCGGCGAGGCCCTGTTGTGGTGGGGAATCTACCTGTTGACTTTCTCCGTTCCGTTTGGGTGGACCGGGTTCGTCAGCCCCATTGCGATCGGCTACCTGCTACTTTTCGTCTCCGGCGTTCCGCTCCTGGAAGAACATTACGCCGACGACGAGGACTACCAGAAATACGCGGAAAGGACGAATAAGTTCTTCCCCTGGTTTCCAGGTGAATAACACCTTCAATTCAGCCCCTTCACCGTCGTTAATCCAGACTGATAACGGGTTGACCGGCTAAAAAGCTAGGTTAGGAGAAGTAGAAGATACAAGTCGAAGCCTTTTCACTTTTACAAGATTTCACCTTAACTAACCAATAATCTCCTCATCGAAGGAATTTCCGTTCTTCTTTGGACCTCTGAACCCTTCTCTCGAGACAATTGACGATAGGTTATTCCCGAATTGTGGAAAACCGTGTGGACAACTTGTGAAAAACTTCCGATATAAAAAGAAAAACTGTGGAAAAACCCTGTGGAAAAGAGAATCGAACCTTTTTCCACATACGTTTTCCAGAACTTTTAAGACCTATCAACATTCCTTTCACAACGTTTTGCCCAGCTTTTTTCTTCCTATCATACGTCCAGAACGGTGGTTTTCCACAGTCAGCGATTTACCTATTACTACTACTAAAATAAAAATATGAAATACAAAAAGAAGAAGGCTAAAGTGGAACCCTGTACTACCACCAGAACCTGTATAACCTCGGTCTTCCCGTAACCTAGAGACCTTGCCGGGTGGTTTCCCCACTGGGGAAATGAAGTACAATAAGGATTTGCCCCCAAAGGCCTGCACGTAGAAGAA
Source organism: Candidatus Acetothermia bacterium (assembly GCA_046543235.1). Classification (GTDB taxonomy): domain Bacteria; phylum Bipolaricaulota; class Bipolaricaulia; order M55B111; family M55B111; genus JAGXLP01. Next base: position 22,241 of record JBKGZT010000009.1, read on the forward strand.
CTGAGCAAGTCAAAAGGACGGCCACCCTTTCGGGTGACCGCCCCCAACCTGTAATTAATCTATCCTTATCTCCATTTTCTCGTCCCCTTTTTCCTTCAATGGGGCCCGTATTTTTAGCAAGCCGTTTTCGAAATGAGCTTCGATCTCGTCGCTTTTAGTTAGTTCCGGCAAGGGGAGCACTCGTTTGAACTCTCCGTGCCGTCTCCCTTTGGCTATGTAGTTTCTATCCTTGCTCTGAGATTCCCTTTCTATTTGACCCGTGATTTCCAGTTTCTTCCCGTCTTTGCGTACCTCCACTTCGTCCTTGCTTAAACCCGGAGTTTCGATTTCGTAGAATAACGAGTCCTCTTCCTTGTAGATGTCGGTACTGCCGAAACGCCGCGATCTATTTTTCTTCGAACTTTTTCTCAAGTCATTGAGTATATTGTTGATCATACCGTCAAAGCTCTTTCTGCGATTCTGGTTTCTGTCTAGCCAGCTTGCTGGTACTCTCATCTGAATTGCACCTCCGTGATGCTGTCCGATTAAATTAGCACTCTTACCTTGACTCTGCTAATTCCATTATAGCTCCCGGCGGGGCCGTTTCAAGGGTAACTTCGAGAAGGTACGAGGGTAAGAGGGGGATGAGGCGGGTGAAAGGTTCATCGGCGACCTCGAACGCTTTCGAACTCAGACGTTCTACGTTTTTATTAAACCTATTTGCAAAAAAATGTTTTTTTCGTTATGATACGTTTCAGGTTTGTGTAATTGCTTATTATTAACACGATTTCAAAACTCCGGGGCGATATTTGAATGAGTGATAGATACGACGTTTTAGTGATCGGTGCTGGTGTGATAGGCTGTGGGATTGCCCGCGAGCTGTCGAGGTACGATCTAGAAGTAGGGGTTCTGGAGAAGAGACCTGACGTGGGCTGGGGGACGACGAAGGCAAATAGCGGCATAGTTCACGCAGGTTACGACGCAAAGCCGGGTACTGTCAAGGCGTCCTTCTCCGCTCCAGGAAACAAGAAGTACGGGGAATGGGCTGAGGACCTCTCGGTTCCGTTCAAGAGGATTGGATCTTTCGTCTCCGCAAAGGACGAAGGCAGGATCGGGAAACTGGATAAGTTGTTTCAGCAGGGTGAGGAGAACGGGGTTGAGGACCTGGAGATAATCACGGATAGGGGGAGGATAGAGGAGCTGGAGCCAAACATAACGGAGGAAGTTGAGGCGGTATTGTACGCACCGACAGCCGGGGTTATAGCTCCGTACAAACTGACGATTGCCTTGTTCGAGAACGCCCGTGAGAACGGAGTCGAATTCCATTTTGATTCTCCCGTTGTAGACGTCGAGAAAGACGACGAAGTCGACGGATCGGGCTTTGAGGTAAAAGCCGGTGGCTCCGCTTACGAGGGCGACTTCCTGATCAACGCGGCCGGAATTCACTCCGACGAAATAGCTGGCCTGGTTGGCGATGATAGTTTCTCCATACACCCGGCCCGGGGTGAGTACCATTTGCTGGATAGCGAGATAGGTGAATACGTCAGGAGGATTAACTTTCCCCTTCCTTCGAAAGAAAGCAAGGGGATACTGGTGACGCCCGCTGCTGAAGGAAGCATCATATTCGGGCCAAACCATCAACCCCTGGAGGAACCTTCTGTTGCAACTACGAAAGCCGGCCTGAACGAAGTGCTCGACGGGGCGAAGAAGCTGTTTCCTGAGATCGATACCGGGAAGATAAGAACGAACTTCGCTGGCCTGCGAGCCAAGGCCGACTCGGATGATTTCGTGATCGGCGAATCCGATGCCGCGGATAAATTCATCAACGTAGCCGGCATCCAGTCGCCCGGCCTTACGGCGGCGCCGGCAATCTCGGAGCACGTCGTCGGTTTACTTGAGGAGTTAGGCCTGACGCTTACTGAAGATCCCGATTTCGACCCAGAAAGGGAGCCAATCCCCAGGTTCGCGGAGATGAGCCTCGAGGAAATTTCCCGGTATACCGACGAGTACGGGGCTGCAAAAGAGGTAGTCTGTCGCTGTGAAGAGGTGACCAGAGCGGAGATCGAGGAAGCGATCGATCGAGGTGCGAGTACTCTGGACGGGATTAAGTTCAGGACGAGATCCCGTATGGGTAGCTGTCAGGGCGGTTTTTGTACGCCCAGGCTGATCGAAATTCTATCGGATAAGCTTGGCATTTCACCAAAGGAAGTAACTAAGAAGGGAGATAACTCTAATCTGTTGACCGAAGAAACAAAGAAGGTCGAGTAACCATGAACTTGAATACAGAAAATATAAAGAAGGACATCGTGGTGGTCGGTGGCGGTCCTGCCGGTATGGCAGCCGGTCTCCGTGGCGCCGAAGAGGGCGCCGAGGTGATGATCGTTGAACGGGATATAGAACTGGGTGGAATCCTCAACCAGTGTATTCATAACGGATTTGGTGTCGAGATTTACGGGGAAGAGCTTACGGGACCGGAGTACGCGGAGAGGTTCACGAGCCAGATAGGGGAAAGCTCGGTTGATGTCAGGCTAAATACTTACGTACTCACTATGAATCCGGACAAGTCAATGACGCTGCTGAGTCCGGATGGACTGCTCGAGGTCGAGGCGAAAGCCGTGGTTCTGGCGACCGGGGCAAGGGAGAGGTCGCGGGGAGAAATTCGGATACCGGGCGATCGACCGGCCGGAGTAATGCCGGCTGGCACGGCCCAGGAACTGATAAATAAGAAGGGTTTCCTGCCGGGCAAGAAGGTATTTGTCCTTGGTTCCGGAGATATCGGTCTAATAATCTCCAGGAGGTTGACCTGGGAAGGGGCCGAGGTCGTCGGCGTTGCCGAGATAATGGATTACCCGACTGGGTTGAACAGAAACGTAGTTCAGTGCCTTCATGATTATGACATCCCGCTCCACCTGAGCCATACGGTGACGGATATTTACGGTTCCAACAGACTTGAGGGGATAGAGCTTTCGCGGGTAGACGAGAACCTGCAGCCTATTGAGGGTACGGGGAAGGACATCGATGTTGACTTGCTGCTGCTATCGGTCGGGCTGGTACCGGAGAACGACTTTTTTAAAGAGACCGGAGTTACGCTATCCCGGAAAACCCGTGGGCCGATAGTGGACGAGTGGTTCCAGACCGACGTCCCGGGTATCTTTGGCTGCGGAAATTCCGTTCACATAGAGGATCTCGTGGACTGGGTAACCATGGACGGTTACAGGGCAGGCGACGGTGCGGTAGCTTACGCCGGCAATGGAGGTTTGCCGAATTCGGAAAAGGACGTAGTTCCTGGAGAGAACGTTGACTACGTGGTTCCTCAAAAGGTTAGCGCGGAAGACGGCTTCCGCTTCGCCCTGCGGGTTGAGAAGCCGATGGAGAATGCCGACATCGCGATCAAGGGTACCGATATCTCCTTCTTCGAACAGATAGTAACTCCGGGGGAAATGGAGGTCAAAGAAGTGGAAGAAGGGAACCTGGAGGGACTTCAGGATCTGGACGAGGTCGAGATAGAAGTTACGAGGAGGTTCTGATGCCGAAAAAAGAGTATACCTGCGTCGCCTGTCCCAAGGGCTGTACGGTGGAAGTGGAATTCGAGGGTGACGAAATCAAGGACATTTCCGGCTACAGCTGTGCCAAAGGAGAAGAGTACGTAAAGAGCGAGTTCCACGACCCTCGGAGAATACTGACTACGACGGTGAAGATAAAAGGAGCAAAATACCCGAGAATCCCTGTAAGGACGGAAACCGGCGTCCCTAAGGACGAACTTGACTGCTGTCTCGATAAATTGAACGACGTCGAGCTGGAAGCTCCAGTGGGAGTGGGGGATGTCGTCATAGAAGACGTCTGTGGGACGGGTATTCCCGTAGTTACGAGCAGATCTCTGGATAGGATAACGGAAGAGGAGAAAGAATTAGCTCGGGTATAAGGGAACCTCTCCGATTTTTTCAGTGGCCCCTTTAGGGGGTACTTTTGCTGATTACCTGAATTATCGCTGATTTTGTAGGATTCGTTTTTTCGATTATTGACCCATAGAGGTGGTGTCCGAGGTATGAACCAATTCGTCGGCGCAATCGACCAGGGTACGACCGGAACGAGGTTTATAGTATTCGACCACGAGGGCAATCAGATTAGCTCCGCTTACCGCGAGCACGAGCAAATTTACCCCAAGCCGGGCTGGATCGAACACGACCCGGATGAGATTTGGGAAAAGTTGCGGGTAGTGGCCGAGGAAGCTCTCGAAGATGCTGGTTTGAAGGCCGAGGATCTGGTTAGTATAGGTATTACGAATCAGCGAGAGACGGTCTTCACCTGGAACCAGAAGGGAGAACCGCTGCACAACGGGATCGTCTGGCAGGACCGCCGGACTTCCGATAGATGCGAGGAACTCGAGGGAACCCAGGTTGGAGAAGTGGTAAGGGCGAAGACGGGCCTCCGTCTGGATCCATATTTTTCCGCCACGAAAATCGAGTGGCTGCTGGAAAACGTTGATGGTTTAAGGAAGATGGCGGAAAGCGGGGAAGCCATGTTCGGGACGATCGAGAGCTGGCTAATCTGGAAGTTGACCGGCGGGGAAGTCTACGTTACCGACCACACGAACGCGTCCAGGACGATGCTTTTCGACATCGAAGAAAAGGACTGGGACGGGGAGCTGATGGATTTCTTCGGCGTTCCTAGGGAGAGCCTACCGGAGCCGGTGGAAAACGTAAAAAGGTACGGAGAAGTCAGCAACCTGGAGACTTTGAATGGGGTACCTATTGGCGCCGCCCTGGGGGATCAGCAGGCCGCAATGTTTGGTCAGGGATGTTATGATCCGGGAGAAGGCAAAAACACCTACGGTACCGGTTCGTTCCTGCTCGTCAACGTCGGGGATCGGCCCTGTTTTAGCGAGAAACTGCTTACCACGATTGGGTTTTCCGTCGACGGAGAAACCAACTACGCCCTGGAGGGTTCAATTTACTCGACCGGCGCTACTATACAGTGGCTCCGGGATGGTCTGGATATCATTGAGGAAGCGGCCGAAAGCGAGGATCTTGCTAGAAGCCTTGACGGTAATGATGGAGTATACCTGGTGCCCGCGTTCGCCGGTCTGGGTGCCCCGCACTGGGATTCCAACGCAAGGGGGACGATAGTTGGTTTGACCCGTGGCAGTGACGAAAGGCATCTAGCCCGTGCCGGACTGGAATCCATCGCCTACCAGGTGGAAGACGTACTGAGAGCCATGAGAGAAGAAGCCGATAGGGAGCTCGAGGAACTCAGGGTCGATGGAGGAGCGGCCGAAAACGACTTCCTTTGCCAGTTCCAGAGCGATATTTCGTCCCTTCCGGTGGTAAGAACCGGCGTTTTCGAATCCTCCGCACTTGGGGCGGCTTACGCTGCGGGTTTGGCATTGGATTTCTGGGAGGACCTGGACGAGCTGAAGGAATTGATAAAGAAACACGGGACTCAGAGGTTTGACTCCGACATGGCTCCTGGTAAAAGAGAGAAACTTTACGATCGCTGGAAGGAGGCCGTCAGGAGGGCGAAGAATTGGGATCGATAAAACCTTCAAATAATTTTTTGTGGTTTGTTTCGTTTTTCTTGAAATAGAGTTTGATTTATGTTATTTTGATTTTGTCAGTGATCGTTTTTATGTGTCCAGAACTACATATTATCCACCTTTTTCTTGTAGGAGGTGGTAATTAAGGCAGGTACGAAGTTTTTATGAGAAGAAGGAATAACAAACCCGCAAATTTGGTCATTAAAAAAGAGCGCATTGATTTTATCTACCTAAAGGGGTGGTCAGTTTGAAAAGTAAACTACTCGTTACGTTACTTGTTTTTGCCTTGGTATTTTCTAGTGTTGCTGTAGTAGCATCGGAGAATCTTGAACGTTATAAGGATGTGGATGGCACCGTCACTCTTGACTTTTATTTTCCCGTAGGGGTGGCTGGTCCTTTAGCGGAAGTAATTGATGAGATGACGGAAGAGTTCAACGAGGAGCAGCCGAAAATTGAAGTAGAACCTACTTACGCAGGTAATTATAACGACACAATGGCGAAGGTTCAGTCTGCAGTTCAAAGCGGTAATCCCCCGGATCTTTTTGTTGTAGAGATATCGGAACTCTTCACTTTACTAGGAATCGATGGAATAATTCCACTTGATAAATATATTGAAAAAGAAGGAGGAGAAGAGTTTACTGATCAGTACTTTTCAGCGTTATACGGTAATGCCCGCGCTGACGGTAAAATATGGGGCCAGCCTTTCCAGAGAAGCACACCAATTTTGTACTGGAATAAAGACCTGTTCCAAGAAAGTTCTGAGGAGCTAAAGGAAAGAGGTTTAGATCCGAATAGGGCTCCGCGCACCTGGTTCGAATTAGAACAGTATGCGGAAGTGCTTACTGAAAGAGAGGATGGAGAAACCGAAACCTGGGGAACAATTATACCTGGTGGCTGGAACGACTGGATTTTTGAATCTTTCGTTCATCAGAATAATGGCCCCAGACTTATTGGGTCAGAAGGGGAAACTTCGAATTTTGACTCTTTAGAAGTTCTTCAGGCTTTAACATTCTGGTACCGTCTAACCAATGAATTGGAAGTTAGTCCTCCGTTAAGACCGTGGAACCAGACCCCTACGGACTTTACTGCTGGTGAAGCCGCAATGATGTACTACTCCACTGGTGGTTTGCCGTTAGTTAGAGATCAGTCAGATTTTGATTTTGGTGTAGCGTTTCAACCTATGCATGTCCAGTATGGAGTGCCAGTAGGAGGTGGAGATTTCCATATATCTAGCAATATTCCACCAGAAAATCAAGACGCAGCTTGGGAGTTCATCAAATTCATGACTAATCCGGAGAATGCTGCGTTTTGGAGTAGGGAGTCTGGATACATTTGTATAAATAAAGATGGATTAGAGTTGCCCGAAATGCAAGAATATCTAGAGGAATACCCTGCTGCTCAGGTTGCTGCTGACCAACTCGAATATGCCCATCCAAAAATCATGGCACCGGGATTTCAGGAAATCAGGAAACAGTTTACTTCTCATCTAGATAGCATGATGGAGGGTCAAACGACACCTCAAGAAACCCAAGAAAGTCTTCACGAAGCAGTTCAGGAAATTTTAGAGAAATATTAATAAGATTCTGCTAGATTGGGTAGGGGTGGTTCGGATGCTCCGAATCACCCCTTAATTTTTTCTGTGAGGAGTGAAGAGTGAAAATAGGAAAACACAAATATTTAACGGCTTTTTTGTTTCTATTACCCTCTTTAACATTCTTAGGAATATTCACTTATTATCCGATAATTGATTCTTTTAGACTTAGTTTCTTTCGTTCGAATCCCTTCACCCCCAACCCTGAATTTATAGGTTTACAGAACTACATAGAGTTTTTTCATAATCCCACATTTTGGCGCGTGGTACTAAATAACGTCATTTTCACCGTAGCGACTATTATTCCAACTATTTTTCTTGCCCTTTTACTCGCGATTCTCATTAATGAAGTGGTATTAAAAGGCCCTTTCAGGATGGCCATCTTTCTGCCGAAAGTTATACCTTACGCCGCTGCAGCCATGATTTGGGTTTTTCTTTATGATCCTAGTCTTGGTCCTATAAACCGTGTACTGCAGGCAGTAGGTATACCCTCTATAGGTTGGCTTGGGGATCGACGTTATTCACTACTTGCGATCATCATAACTATGATTTGGAGGAACGTAGGGTATTACATGTTAATTTATCTTGCGGGTCTTCAATCAATCCCGAAGGACCTCTACGATGCTGCTCGAACGGATGGAGCGTCTTGGTTATCCCGTCACTTGCACGTCACAATTCCTTTAATGGGACCTTCTACGCTTTTTGTCTTTGTGGTCTCAATAATCCAATCCTTCAAAGCTTTTACCCAAATTCAGCTTATGACAAGGGGAGGTCCAGGTTACAGTTCGAGTATACTAATATACTATACCTATGAATTTGCTTTTAAATTCTGGGAATTAGGCAAAGCTTCTACTCTAACTTCGATTATGATATTGTCTTTGCTGTTTCTTGTTTTAATCGTTTTCGGATATTATGGTCGCCGAGTAACTTATCAGGCGAGATGAAGAGGTGGTGTAAATGAAATCCCGTACAGGTAAGTGGTTTAGGTATTTGTTCTTAACGATAGCGTCACTTGCAGTGCTTTTCCCCTTCTATTTGATGACTATTATGGCTTTTAAGGCATCCGATGAAATACTTGCTGGTAATTATCTCCTTCCGACTTTACAGCCTTCCTTCAATAATTTTATGAGAGTTTTTGCTGCTGCTGATTTTTTCACTTATTTGATAAATACAGTCCTGGTGGTAACGGGCATTTTGGCCTTGCAATTGCTTCTAATTATCCCAGCCGCATATGTATTTGCACGAATTGACTTTCCCGGTTCGGGTTTCGTATTTATTCTATACGTAATTCAAATCATGCTTCCCCTGCAGGCGTTAATTGTGCCAAATTATCGTATAATGAACACTTTTGGGCTAGTTGACACTAGGCTAGCACTGATTTTACCTTTCGTAGGGAGTGGATATTGTGCTTTCCTGTTAAGGCAGTCATTTAAGCAGGTCCCACAATCTTTAATAGATTCTGCTATAATAGATGGATGTGGCCATTTTAATTTAATTCGTAAAGTTTTCTTACCATTATCCAAACCCACAATCGCTGTATTTTCTCTCATCAGTATTGCTACTCACTGGAATGATTACTTATGGCCATTGATTATTACCGATAGTTCTAAAGTGAGAACTCTGACCATTGGGTTAGGAATGTTTGTCCAACATGAGTCGGGTGCCGACTGGGGTATGTTGATGGCCGCTACTTTATTCATAACATTACCACTCATTATATTCTTCTTGGTCATCCAACGATCATTTATTGAAAACTTTATGACCTCCGGTTTGAAGGGGTGAGGAGTTCGTGTTATACGTAGTTGAGGGATTTGGTGGAAGATGATCGAGGGATTAATACTTGATCTGGATGGAACCGTTTACCTTAGCGACGAACTGATTC
>JBKGZT010000052.1:0-8000 GCA_046543235.1 Candidatus Acetothermia bacterium
CCCGGAGGACCAGGCGCATCGGGAGGTACTGCCGGTGGCGATGACGACGAATACGTAGATGCAGAGTACGAGGAACCCGAGGATGAAGAACAATAGAACTTGGCTTAAGATAAATTGACTCTCAACAAAGAAGAGGGCCGGTAATTATGGCAAAAGACTACTACGACGTTCTCGGGGTCGAAGAGGGCGCCTCGGAGGACGAAATCAAAAAAGCATACAGAAAGAAGGCGAAGAAGTACCACCCGGATATGAATCCGGATCTGGACCAAGAAAAGGCCGAGGAGAAATTCAAGGAAGTCACAGAAGCTTACGAGGTCCTGTCCGATCCGGACAAACGAGCCCAGTACGACCGCTTCGGCCATACCGGCCCTTCGCAGGGATTTGATTTCAACAATCAGGACTACGAACGTGCCCGAAGTGCTTTTTCGGATAGCTCTTTCGACGACATATTTGACATGTTCTTCGGTCAGGGAGGACGACGAAGTCGGTCCTCCCAGACCGCCGCCCAGAAGGGTGAAGATCTCGAGAGGAAGCTGAGGATTTCCCTCGAGGACACGGTAAAGGGAACCCAGGTCAAGTTCACGATCCCCCGCTTCGTAAAGTGCGACCGTTGCGGCGGATCAGGTGTGAAGCCCGGTTCCTCCAAGCGGACCTGCCCGCACTGCAACGGGCGGGGGGAAATACGCCAGAAACAGCAGACCATGCTCGGCAGCTTCGTAAACGTTCAGACCTGTCCCAAGTGCGGGGGCAGCGGAGAGATCATCGACGACCCCTGCCCGAAGTGCCGCGGAGAGGGCCGCGTAAAGGAGAAATCGGAGATTTCGGTAAAAGTGCCTCCTGGCGTCCAGGATGGTTCCAAACTTAGGCTAAAAGGGAAAGGTAACGTGGGGCGGCAGGGAGCACCACCGGGAGACCTGTTCATAACGGTCGATATAAAGGAACACGAGACCTTTATCCGCAAGGGTGACGACATATTGACCACTGTGCCCGTCCACTTTACTCAGCTGATTCTGGGCGACACTATCTCCGTCCCCACACTCGACGGGGTAGAGGAGATAAACCTGGAACCCGGCACTCAGTCGGGAGAAAAGATAAAGCTACGAAAGAGAGGTATACCTCACCTGAACAAACCCGGAAAGGGCGACGAGATCGTTCGGATCAAGGCTATCACGCCGACCAACCTGGACGCCGAAGAGAGGGAGCTAGTGGAAAAACTAAACAAAAGGCTCGAAAACCCCGTTGGGAACAATTCCGACGAGCGCGAATCCTTCTTCGACAAGTTAAAGAATTTTCGGGAGGAATTCAGGAAGTAACCCGAACTCCTCCCGGTTTCTACAACACCTGGAAAAACCTTCCGGATACCATCGTGAGCTGTTCCTTAAAAGCCTTAAGGGGTTACGATTGACGGCCCGAGGTCTTCGGCCAGGTCCAGGAGTTCTTCCTTCCCTACTCCCTGACCTAAGAGGTAATAGAAGGCTTCTTCCTCCTGCCAGCCGACCTCGTATATCTCCTGTCGGAACTCTTCCGGCAATCGATCCTCGACCATTTCACCCCGGTTGACCAGCCTACCCGAAATACCTTCCCGTTCGATTTCCTCTCCGTTTTCGGAAAGGAACGAGCGATGGCGGCTCATTTCCCGTGAAAGGTAGTTGCCTGTAAGGAGCTTAAGCGAACTGGTGGCTTCGCTCCTTCCTTCATCCGCCTTCACGAAAACGAGGGTTGCAAAAGCCCTGCCTCCATCTCTGGAGAGGTGGGTTGAGAGCCGATCCCCCGCCAGCTCGTAACCTTTATTCTTTATTTCCGCGAGGGGAAGATCGAGAGGAAACTCGTCGGAAAATTCGTCCTCGTCTACGAGATTTTCCTCAAAGGCCTTATCCATCTTGGAGGGATCAAAGCTAAAGTCCCTGTCGGAGAGGCCGTCCACCTCGTAATCCGAATATTCCACGAAGACTGGGCCTCCCTGGCTGGCCGGAAACCTTATCTGCTCCTCCTGACCGGGGTAATAAGTGATCTTCAGTGGCAACCCCAGCTCCTCGTCGATGGCAAGTTCAGCCCTGTCAAGGTTAAATACTTCGTCCTTGAGGAAGAGGGAGCGCCGATCCGTTTTCGGCTTGATCCCAATCCTGTTCACGGGCCTCCCGTTGACCTCACCCTCTCCTTCGTCCTTCAACAGAAAGTCGCTAACCAGGTCCGGTAGAAAACCCAGCTGGCCAAAGAGGTCAACTCCGGTAAACGGGGACCCTAGCTGCTTTCCCTGCTTTTTGTAGGCGGTATCCTTGTTTACCAGATGGATCCAGGTCGATCTACCGTCGAATACTGCTCGGGCGTTGGTCAGATCGTCTCCGGAAAACTCCGGACCGCCCGAGACCTGGGTTTCGAATTCTTCAAAGGGGTTCTCGTATTCTTCGTAATCTACGACGATGCTCCTTGGCTTACGGAACTTCACGTGTCCCTTGATTCGCAAACTTCCGGCAGTAATCTCCTGATCCGCTTCGAAACTGGCCAGCTCTTCAAACCTGTTTCCGGCGAGCTGTGCTCGGTCTTTTAGACTGGTCATACTTATCACCCGGTTGGTTCTCGTTTATTAGAACGGTTCGTACTCCTCATCGGCTACTTCGTTTACCGTCAGAGCAATCAGTTCGATGATATCTTCGAGATCGGAGAGGCTGACCACCTCACAGGGGCTATGCATGTACCTGTTTGGTATCGAGACGAGCCCCGTAGCAACGCCTCCCCGAGTCAATTGGATTGCGTTGGCGTCCGTGCCCGTCCCGCCTGGCGCCCCCGTGACCTGGTAGGAAATCTCGTTTTCCTTCGCCACCTGAACCATCTTCCGAAACAGGACCGGGTTTATGTTGGGCCCTTTGGACAGGAGTGGACCACCGTTGATCTTCGCCTCGCCGACTTTGCGCTCTTCCTTATCCATGGAAGGGGTATCCGTGGCGAAACTCACGTCGACCGCTATCCCGATGTCGGGGTCAATTCCAAACGCCGAGGTTTGAGCACCTCTGAGACCGATTTCCTCCTGAACGGTTGCCACGGCGTGAATCTCGGCCTCCGGGTTCATCTCGGCGAGCTTCCGGGCGACTTCCAGGACGACGAAACCACCGCTCTTGTCGTCGAAACCCCTGGCTGCAACAAGGTCCCCCTGCAGTTCCTCGAAAGAATAATCGAGGACTCCGGCAGATCCTACCTCGACAAGCTCCTCGGCCTCTTCCTTGTCCTCGGCGCCGATATCGATCCAGAGGTCCTCCGGCTTGACCACCTTTTCCTTTTCCTCCTTTTCCAGCAGGTGAATCGGCTTTCTCCCTATAACCCCGATAACTTCTTTTTCCGGACCCCGTATTCTGACGCGCTGGCCCGGCAGTACCTGGGTGTCCCAGCCCCCGATCGTGTTGAAAAATAGATAACCCTCTTTAGTTATCTGACTCACCATGAGTCCGATCTCGTCCGTATGGCCCGCCAGCATTACCCGGGGACTTCCACCTTTGTTGACCACGGCAAAAGAGTTGCCGTGAAGATCCCCCTTTACCTGGTCGGCAAACTCCCGTGCCTCCTTCTTCCAGAGCTCGGCGGCGGGATCTTCAAATCCGGACGGGCTGATGGTATTGACGTAATTCTCCAGAAACTCGATAGTCTTTTTCTTCATAACGCGGTTTCCTCCTTTTTATTTGTTCGACTCAATTCTTTCGCCATAGTTAATTCAAGCTATAACCGTTTGGTCGGTTAAGAAAGCTCTGGTTCGGCTCCTGGTACTCCTTCGCTAACGCTCAGTTAGAGATAGCGGTTCTTCTCCAGAGTTTTCTTAATCGGACATCAAATTGTGTTGATAAAGATGAAGAACTGAGCTTGTCCCGTTAAACCTAACAATAATACAATAACAGCCCTCGGCCACGTTCATGCTATCACCCCATTATCGGAAAAAAACGGCCTCCCTTCAAATTGGTGATCGCCCGGATGATCCAACGAATCATAGCCATTGACTACGGCCGGGGAATCTTGCAAAAGAAGGACCCCTCGTCCATCCTTTTACCGAGATGAAACTAATGAAGATCGTCCAGAGACAGTCCGGACTCTCTCGGCGCAAGTCAAGGGACCTAATCGAAGCGGGTGAGGTCATCCTGGACGGGGAAACGGAAACCAACCCGTTCGCCGACCACGAGCTCGAGGAAATAGACAGGCTATACCTGAGGGGTCATCCCCTCCCGACCTACCCGGCCCAAAAGCGGGCTTACAAGTTCTACAAACCCCAGGGGATGCTCTGCAGCCACGACGACCCGCATTACGGGAGAACTCTGGGCAGGAAGCTCAGGTCCGAAGGTTTCATCGGCTATCGCTGGGCGGGACGGCTGGATCAGGACGCCGAGGGCCTGCTTTTGCTCAGCAACGACGGGCAGTTGGTCCACGCACTAACTCACCCCCGTTACGAGGTCGAAAAGAGATACCACCTATGGATAGACGGTCGGCTAGGTCATGGGGAGATCGGGGGGATTATAGACCAGTTCATGAAGGGGATCGAGGACGACGGTGACCTGCTCCAGATCAAGGAAGGTAACGTCATCAACAGAGGAGAGGAACATACCGAATTCGAACTAATTCTGACCGAGGGGAAGAAAAACGAGATAAAGAGACTCTTCGAGGCCGTGGACCTGGCGATAGTCCGGCTCCGTAGGCTCGCCATAGGACCGATAGAGCTCGGGGACCTATCATCCGAGGAATTCGATAGGGTGGGTCCGGAAGAATGGGACGAGCTGATGGAATATAAGGAAGAAGCGCTTGCCCAAAACGAAGGGGGTTAAACCCGTGGAACTGGTGGAGATTCACCGAACGTGGAACGAACAGAAGGCGGAACTTATGAAGTCGCTGCTGGAGGACTACGAGATCAATTGCTACCTCTCCTCCCATATAACCCATTCCGTCTATCCAATACCGGTTGACGGATTGGGGGAAATTCGGGTTATGGTTCCCAAGGACATGGAAAAGAAGGCGACCGACTTGCTCGAGAGCTATTTTTCTCCGGAGGAAAGCGAACACGAAGATGAATCCGAGTAACCACCGCGCCCGGCTTGAGGGGATGATCTCGACCCAGTTAGAGGATCGTGGGATCACGGACGAGGAAATACTTGATGCCTTCCGCTCCAATCCCCGGCATCTTTTCGTCCCCGGAAGAAGAAAGGACGAGGCTTACTCGGACAGACCACTGCCCATCGGCGAGGGGCAGACCATATCCCAACCTTATATTGTCGCCCTGATGACAGACCTGCTCAGCCCGGATTCCGACGACAGGGTTCTCGAGATCGGGACCGGCTCCGGTTTCCAGACGGCAATACTTGCCAGTTTGGCGGCGGAGGTATTTACCGTCGAACGAAAGGAGAGTCTCCTGGAAGAAGCCAAAAAAGTCCACCGGGAACTGGGAATCGAAAACGTCCATTACAAATACGGGGACGGGACGACCGGCTGGAAAGAAGAAGCACCGTTCGACCGGATTCTCGGTACGGGATCGGTTCCCGAGGTTCCGGAATCCCTGATAGACCAGCTCGGCCGGGCCGGGAAAATCGTGCTACCGGTGGGAAGCAGGAGACAGCAGAGGCTGGTTACCCTGACCAAAAGAGGTGAAGAAGTTCTGAGGCGGGAAGACGCTTACTGCAGCTTTCTCCCTCTCATAGGCAAGGAAGGGTGGGAGGAATAATCACTTAATTGCAGTAAACCACTCTCCGTTAAGCATAGAGGCGATTTCAGCGTTTGAATATCGATTACAGAGTATGTTATTCTAAAGTGAGTGGCTTATAATAAAGGCCATCGAGCAAACCGAGAACGAATAACGGGCCCACCAATCCAGGAGGTACCTATGAGAAGATTTGGAAAGTACGTTAGTTTGGTGATTCTTTTTTCTCTGTTGATTTTCAGCCTAAATGGTTGTAATTCCAACGAAACACCAACCGCCTCGTTTTCAGCTGATCCCAGCACCGGCGGTGCACCTTTACAGGTAACGTTCGACGCCAGCAACTCGGAGGATCCGGACGGAATAATCGACGAATTCGAGTGGGAGTTCGGGGACGGGAACACCGGAAACGGCAGGGTCGCCGACCACACCTATGAAGATACCGGCGAATACACGATAACACTTACCGTCACCGACAACGATGGCTCAACCGAAACGACCACGGAAACCGTCACCGTCGAGGAAAGCAAACCCGAAGCCAGCCTATCAGGAGATCCGGAAGAAGGAGAGGCTCCCCTGACCGTTTCGTTTGATCTTACCGGCTCCGAGGACCCCGACGGCGTAATAGAGGAGTACAAACTGGATTTCGGCGACGATGACTCCACTTCCGGTGATGATCTACTTGATCAAATTGAACACACCTATGAGGAACCCGGAGAGTACACGGTCACGCTGGAAGTAGTGGACGAAGACGAATTAACCGATACAGCCACTACAACTCTTGAAGTAACTGAAGCACCGGAGGAAAACGAACCTCCTGTTGCTGAGATTTCTGCCAGTCCAGAAACGGGAACTGCTCCGCTAACCGTAGAATTTTCCGCTGACGAATCCAGCGACCCGGACGGAGAAATAGAATCCTACGAGTGGGAATTCGGCGATGGATCAGCTCGACGGGGGAGAGAGGTAACTAATGAATTCAAGCAGGGTGGGGACTATACGGTGACCCTAACCGTAATAGACGACAGGGACGGATCGGATACAGCGGAGACCACGATATCCGTGGATCCGGCGACCTATTACGTAGGCGAATCAGCAGACAACGGTTCGATCAGGTTGACTCTGCAGGAAGTAAATACCAGAGAAACCATTGGCGATTGGGAAGCGGAAGCGGGTAAACATTTCGTCGTCGCGACCGTGAGCGTAAGAGCGCTGGAAGACGGTCAGTATCCTTCAAAGTCGCTGAACTTCTCTCTTGAAGAAAGCAGCGGGAGAACTCAGACAGCCAGTTTGGCTACGTCGCTACTGGAGGAATACTTCCAGAGCGATGTCCTCGATGAAGACGAAGTCGCCAGCGGGAAAATAGCTTTCGAAGCCCGGAAGTCATCCGACTACTACAGGCTAATTTACGAGGCTCCGAACCAGGGTCCGATCCAGTTCGAGATCGAAAACGAGAACTCTTAACGAGAAAACTGGAAGAAATACAAAAGGGGCCAGTTAACTGGCCCCTTTTTCGTCTTGCGGGTCCGTCAATCCGCCAATCATTCGGAGATCTCGATATATCTCCCGACTATCCTTCAATTCCCAGCTCTTCCAGAGCCTGCTCCATCTGTTCGTCGCTTAGGACGCCGTGGTGCCAGCCGGGATCTCCCTCCATGAACGAGACTCCCTTTCCAAGCACGTTGTGAGATACGATTACCGTCGGCTTGCCCTTCTTCGAACTGTGTTCGAGAAAAGTCTCGTAGGCGTCCCCGATCTGGTCGTAGTCGTGGCCGTCGATCTCGATCACCCTCCAGCCGAAGCTCTCCCACTTATCGACGAGCGGAGCGACGTCCATGATATCGCTTACCTTTCCGTCAATCTGGCTATCGTTGTAATCGAGGACGACACAGAGGTTACCCAGCTCCTTGTCCCTGGCCACCGCTGCGGCCTCCCAGGTCTGGCCTTCCTGACACTCCGCATCTGATATGGACACGTACGTCTTATAGTCCCCATCGTCCAGCCGGCCGGAAAGTGCTACTCCCGCGGCAAAAGAGAGGCCATGACCCAGAGACCCCGAAGAGAACTCGACGCCGGGAATGCCCTTTGCCGTAGAGGGATGACCCTGGAGAAGACCTCCCAGTTCCCTGAAGTGATCCAGTTCTTCTTTTGGGTAGTACCCCTTGTCCGCCAGAACCGAATAAAGCAGTGGACAGGTATGTCCATTTGAGAGAATGAACCTATCCCGCTCGTCCCATTGGGGGTTCTCGGGTTTGTCGTTCAGGTACTCGTAGTGAAGGACCGTCCAGGTATCGGCCATTCCCAGTGCTCCACCGGGATGGCCGGAATCCGCGTTTGTCAC
>JBKGZT010000053.1:0-7929 GCA_046543235.1 Candidatus Acetothermia bacterium
CCCCCTTCAGGCAGGGCCGAAGGGGGTTACGAATAGATTTCCAAGAAAATCTATACTCCTACCAGCACCTGAACTCTCGACTAGGTAGTACTTGAATCGGTTTGGACTTCCAGAGTTTGACCACTAATAGAAACGTCGCCAGAGGCGTTTTCAATCGTTAATTGGACGGTGTAATCTCCCGGATCATCGTAAGTATGTGTATCGGTTTCACCACTCCCCGTGCCTTCACCTTCCCCGAAGTCCCATTCGTAACTATCGATATCGCCAGTGGAATCAGAAGCGTCGAATTCGACTTCATCACCCTCCGTCGCCGGGTCCGGACTCATAGTGAATTCCGCATCCAACTCGGTCTCTTCAACCTCGACCGTTGCAGTTGTAGAATCGGTTGCACCGTCATCGTCCGTCACCGTCAAGGTCACGGTGTAGGTGCCCGCTGTTTCGTAGGTATAAGTCGGGTTTTTCTGTGTACTGGTTGCATCTTCCGATTTGTTTGTTTTAAAGTCCCATTCATATGTCTCTATGTCCCCGTCCGGATCCTCAGAGTTCTCACCGTAAAAGTTTATGGTCGTGCCGACTGCCACGCCGGATGATATCTCGGGTGTCGTCGAAATCTTCGCTTCCGGATCCTGGTTGATAAAGCCACAACCCGTCAAAAGAAAGGTCAGGCCAAGAATCAGAACCGACAACAGACCTAAAGAAACGGCATTACGCGTAAACTTTGACACTATTTCGCCTCCCGGTCGAAAATTATTTTCATTTATATCCTAACCCCGAATTATATTACAATTTCACCTAGTAGCTGCCAGGGTACTGGTTCGTTCCGAGCATACCGCTTTAATACTCCTAGCCCATTTTAAGAGGAACCCAAAGGACTATTAAGGTCATACGGCACCTGTAAGGATTACATCCGTCCCGTTACCACCTGGTAAATTCCCACCAACGCGAAATGTGCAAAATTCACTCAATAGAACTTTTGTCCTAACACTGGGATAATTATTTTAAAGGCGATAGACAACGGCGTCAATTATTTGGACGGGAAGACTTTTGTCACCCGAAGTTAACCGGAAAATTTGAATAATCACTTTTACGTATTTGTGCATTTTGACTGGTAATAAACCAGCCATCCGGGGCGTTTTATTGACTCGGCTTCGGATAGTCGCTATCATCGTGATCGGCGCTTACAGGAGAATCAAGTTTTCTTTGGACCGACAACCGGAGGAAGAATTTGCCTTCAATGAAACCCGGACAGAAATTGCCATTTAAAATACTGGTTTTATCCATGCTCGGAACGTGCCTTCTGTTCTCTCCCCCAGCCGTTCAGGCCAAAGAACCGGGAACCGTTATGGAAGATTTCACCCTGTATGGCTACGGCGAGGACGAAGGGGAGCTTTCCTGGGAACTCTCCGGGGAAAGAGGGGAACAGCAAAGCGACGGCCTTGTGGTTTTCGGATTCCAGCTCAAACTGAAGAGATCGGACGAGCTGGTTTCCCTGCTATCCGGGGAAAAGCTCAGGCTGGATGCAAGCGGGGAAGAAAAGGTTGCACATGTACCCGGCCGGGCGGAACTTAAAATCGGTGATCAATTGAAGGGAACGGCGAACGAAATCAGTTATTACTTTTCCGGGGGGCGATTGACGGGGGAAGACCTTTCATTAACGGAAACTAGGGAATCCGGAAAAGTAACCTTGGAGGGAACCGGGTTTTCCTACGACTACAAAACGGAAGAAATCAACGTAAGCGAGGGTTTCAAATTGATCGGTCACGACTCTAACGGAGACCGAACCGAGATCTCGGGCGGGGAGCTGACCTGGCCGCCGGAGGGGAGGATCGAGATGGTCGGGGAGGTCGAGGCGACGCTTGCCTCCGGCTGGAAACTCGAGGCCGACAGGATGGTCTGGGACCCGGAGGAGAGCCTGCTGGAAAGCAGCGGTTCGGCCAGCGCGGCCCGGGAGGGAACGGAGATAAGCGGTACCGCCATAAATTACGGAGGAGAAGAAGAGAAGATCGACGCGGTAGACGGTCTAATGGTAATCGAGGACGATTAAAGTGCTTCGAGCGCAGGGACTGATCAAGTACTACGGTTCCGAGGAGGTGCTGGCGGGGGTCGACCTCGCCCTGGAGCGTGAGGAGATCCGCGGCTTCCTCGGTCCGAACGGGGCCGGCAAGACGACGACCTTTAAAGTACTGGCAGGAGCGGAAGGGTACAGTCAGGGGACCATCCGGCTGGACGGACGGAAGCTGGACGGCCTGCCGATTCACCTCCGCGCTAGGCGGGGGCTAACGTTTCTGCCGCAGGAGACGTCGCTCTTCCGTGGCCTGACGGCCCGGGAGAACGTCGAGGTCTACCTGAAAGGTCCCAGAGCCGACGCGGCCGACTCCGAAAGGGACGTCGAGCGTGCCCTGGAACGGCTAAACTCCCGCGAACTGGGGGACAGGAAGGCCTCCAAACTCTCCTCCGGTCAGGGTCGGAAAATAGAAATAGCAAGGGCGCTGGCCCTGTCGCCAAGTTACCTCCTGCTCGATGAACCGTTCTCCGATCTCGACCCCCGTTCCGTGGCGGAGATCAAGGAGATCCTCGTCTCACTGACGGAAGAAGAAGGGGTAGGAATCATGATTTCCGACCACCGGGCCAGGGAGGCGCTGTCGATAACGGATCACAACTACCTGATAAAGGCGGGCCGGATCATTGCGGAGGGCGACTCGGAGGAGATCACCGGATCCGAAGTGGCCCGAGAATCCTACTTCGTCAACTGATTGAACCCAAAAAACCGACTTGCGCAAGCCGTCCGGGCCGGAGGGTGGAAAAACATGAAGAGATATGTATCCAGACAGGTTGTCGCGCTATTCCTGATCGCCCTGTTCGGGTTGATCCTGTTTACCTCACTGACTCTGGCGGTCCAGCTGTCGGATCTAATTCTGGACAGGAGCGAATCCTTTCTGACAGTTTTCAAGCTGCTGAGCCTGAAGATACCCGAGTTTATGGGGTTTGCCCTGCCGATTTCCCTGGTGGTCTCGACCTTTATCGTCCTGGCCCGGATGATGAACAACGGGGAGATTCTGGCTTTCCAGCTCGGCGGCTACTCGCTCAAACACCTTGCCTTCCCGATCCTGCTGATCGGCCTGGGCGTCAGCCTGGCGGCCTTCGGCATGAACAACTACCTCGTACCCTGGTCGAACTACCAGTACAGAAAGGAGATATACAGAATCACCACGGAGAGCCCTCTTCCCAGCGTCCAGTCCGACGTCTTCTTCAAAGACCCGAGCGGCCGGACCATATACGTCGGCCGGTACCTGGAAGAAGAGGGGATGATCGAGGACGTGCTGATCTTCAATTCCGCCGGCCTGGATCTTCCGGGTTTGGAGCTGGACGACAACTATCCGGAGCTTCTTTCTAGCAAATCAGGGAGGTTGACGGAAGAGGGATGGAAGCTAGAGAGTGGTCAGCTAATCGGCCTAAACGAGGGAGGAGAAGTAGATTACACTATGGGGTTCGAGGAGCTGGAAGTCGATATCGCCGCTGCCGTCGAGGACCTGGTGTTTAGTTCGCGGAAAACGGAGGAGATGGGGCTGGTCGAACTCTGGAACCGAGCCCGGACAGCCGAAAAGGCCGGACGGTCGACGACGCAGTTCAGGTTCGCGCTCCACTCCCGGTTCTCCCAGCCACTTGCGGGGTTGGTCTTCGTCCTGTTCAGCGCACCGCTGAGTCTGATTCTGCGACACCGCAGCCGGGCGGTCGGGATACTACTGGCGCTGCTATCGGTCGGCGGTTACCAGGGCGTACTGCTCTGGGGCCAGACTGTCGTCCGTCAGAACGCCCTCCAGCCCTACCTCGGCGCCTGGTTGCCGGACATGATCTTTGGCGGGGTCGGGCTACTTCTCTTCCTGGCGCTGGATAGAACAGGGGGTTTCGCTTTTCTCACGCGGCCCTTTAAAAGAATCGATCCCTGGAGCTAAAAGTGCTTTACCTACGTGATAACGGGCCACTTTTTCTGTTTTGCTTTGTTTTAATTCTGGTTGTATTTCTTTTTTCGGCAAGACCCGTCGGGAAAACGGTAATCGAAGCCGATCGACTGGAGGTCACTTCCAAAAAAACCCTCGCTAGCGGGGACGCAAAGCTAACCCGGAATGAATTCTCACTGAGTTCTGACCTCATAGAGATTCGGAGAAGAGAGAACGCCGACCACCTCAGTGCCCGCGGAGATATAGTGCTGACAAGCGGTGATCTCGAGATCAGTGCCGAGACCCTCTCCGCAATCCTGGGGGAGGGTGAATCGAGCGAAATCCTGGAGATTACCCTCATCCAAGGCAATGGAGAAACCGACTCGTTCCGTTTCAGCGGGGAAGAAGTTAAACTCAAGCTGGACGAAGGAAATCTGGACGAGTTAAATCTGCGGAAGGGGGCCGAGCTGGAGTTCGGCGAGGACTCCGCCCTGTCCGGCAGGGAGATTTCAATCGTAGCGAGCAAATCCGACTGGAAGCTGGAGGCAAGCGGAGACCTGGAATATAAAGCCGGAGATACGGAGCTGCTGACCTCCGGGATGAAGGGGAAAATAGTATCAAGCGGGGAAACTGGCGAGACCCGATTGACCGATCTCGAAGCCGAAAACCCTTCCGGGGAAATCGGTTTGAACGGTAGGTCGGTCGAAGCGGGGAAACTCCGTTTTTCCGGGGAAACCGCGTCCTTCGGGTTGGAAGGAGACTCCCGACTGGGCGGCGTCGACTTCACGAACGGAAGCTTCACGACCTGCGAAGGATGTGAATGTGGATCCGGATGCGCTTACTCCATCAGTTCCGACCGAACGTCCGTAGCGAACGGCAAATTTGTCCTGGCCCGGTCGGCCCAAATCAGCTCCTTCGGCCTCCCGGTCTGGAGGGCACCGCTCTACTTCGTCCCGCTCAAGGATTACGGATTGCCAGAACGTTCCTATTTTCCGCGTATAGGGTTTTCATCGAAGGGCGGCTTTTCGTTCAACGGAGCGGCACCGCTTTTCGTAAACGAAAACAACTTCGGGAATATCAGGGCCGACTTTTCGACCCGGACGAAATGGGTAGGAGCCGGGCTCGACTTCTACTCCGGCGGCGAGTATTTAAACGGAATCGGGGAGTTCTACGGCCTCTACAGATCTACGGGCCCAAATTACTTTTCGGCTGATACCTTCTTCGAAATTCCTATCTCGGAATGGCTTGGCCTGAACGCCGATCTGGATTATCGAAAGGGCCCCTACCGAGGAACGGATTACGACGGGAACGAGTGGAGCTTCAACCTTGAGGCCACGGAACCCGGACCGGGATGGGAGCTGGCGGCCGTCCGGGAGGAGACGAAAGAAAAAAACGGGACAAGGGTGGTGGAAAGATTACCTGAACTATCGATCAACTGGGGTGAACCGCTCGGATTGCTCCCCTTCAAAAACGAACTCAGGGCCGATCTCGGGTACTACAGGGAACGGCTGCGAGGGGATTCAAACGGTCTTTCCGCGGGGAGAGCGGGGTTCGACTGGTCCTTCTCCACGGACATCTCTCCAATTGACGGTTTCAGCATACCTCTCAGCGGTAAAGGAAGAATCGACCAGTACTTCAATCCGGTAAGCGGTGATTTTGAGACGAGGGGCCGGGAAAGCCTGACTCCCGGGCTGAGGCTTGAGGGTCCAGGTACTCTGGAGCTGACGTTTGACCACACGGCAAAAACGGGAAAATCTCCATTCGAGTTCGATAGCGTCAATTCAAGGAATAAGCTAAATTTCGACTACAGCGGCAGCCAGTACGGGATAGAACAGAACCTGAGCCTCCAGTATTTCTTCCCTCCGGGCGACGGGTTTTCGGACCTAAAATACGAGGCCGGCTTTGGCAGAGGAGGCCTGGACCAGGATCTCGCTCTTGAGTACTCTCTGTCGGAAAGGGAACTTAAATCAATCGGTACGACTACCTTTTATTCATTGAACGATTTCGTCCTTGAATTATCGACAGGCTACGACTTTACGACGGAGACGATAGTCAAATCGGGTCTCGGTTTTGGTTTTCACCGCGGAGAAAACGATTTGGAGTTTCAACTGACCGGAAAACCCTTCCAGACATGGCTGAAAGATTTTTCTGCCGACATTGATCTCGAGATATTTGATGGCTGGTCGCTCGGGCTGAGCGGCAAGTACGACCTGGTTGATGGAAACCTTTCCGAACTTTCTTACTCCGCATATAACACTATCCAGAACTGCCTGAAAGTTGGAATAAGCGGGGATGATACTGGTCTCTGGTTTGACGTCCAGGTCGTTGGGTTTTGAATAGACCATTCGTTAGGCCTTCGATTCTCCCCGCAGATAGTCAAGGAGTAGGTCGCTCGCCTCCAGGTTGTTTTCGAGGTCGAAGGTTTTAATCCCGTCCACTTTCTCCATCCAGTTCTGCTGGTACTTTGCCAGGTGGCGAGTGTTCTTCTTTATCTCCTCGACGGCCTCCTCGTAGTCCATTTCCCCTCTGAGATATAGGGCCAGCTCCTTGTAACCGATCGTCTCCCAGGCCCCCCAATCGGGACCGAACCCTTCTTCCACCAGACCCTTTACCTCATCCAGTAGTCCTCTTTCCAGCATATCCTCCACCCGAAGATTTACCCTCTCGTACAGCACGTCCCGGGGGCGGTTTAGACCGATCTTCCTGAAATCAAAGGGTAGCGGTTTTGTCTCATCCTTCAACTCGCTGATCGGTCGGCCGGTTAACTCGTAAACTTCCAGTGCCCGTATCAGCCTCCTGGTATCGTTCGGGTGGATTTTCTCCGCCGAGCGCGGGTCAACTTCCTCCAGCCTCCCGTGAAGTTCTTCGCTCGGACTTTTCCTCAATCGCTCCCTGAGCTCCTCGTCGGCCTCCGGTCCTTCAAAAATGCCCTGGGTCAGGGCGATGATGTAGAGCCGACTCCCACCGACCACTATCGGCACGTTACCCCGCTCCCGAACTTCCTCGATCCTCACCTCCGCGTTGTCACGGAAATCCGCGGCACTGTACCTCTCTCGGGGGTCGAGAAAGTTTATTAAGTGATAGGGTAGTTCTTTTCGATAAGTCTCCGGGGGAGTGGCGGTCCCGATATCCATCCCTTCGTAAACCGCACGAGAATCGGCGGAAATTATCTCGCCACCTAGCTTACCTGCAACTTCGTGGACCAGCTCGGTCTTCCCGACGGCGGTCGGCCCGAGAACTATCGGGACGGAGTCTTCGACTTGGTTTTTCAAAGGATTAGGTTTCCAGGTCCGAGCTGTTGATTATCTCACCACCCCGGGAACGGATTTCCTCCAGTGCTTCCTCGCCGGCCTCCTCGTCCACCGGTTCGGTGCAGTCCTCGAGCAAAAACAGTTCAAAGCCCTGATCGAGCGCATCCAGAGCAGTGGCCCGGACGCAGTAATCCAGCGCCAGGCCGGCCACGAAGAGCCTCTCCGCGTCCCCTGACTCAAGGACATCGATCATCATCCTGCCAGCCGGGGTTTCTCCGCTAAAGCCGCTGTAGTCCGAACGATCCACTGGATCGAAACCCTTCTTCAGCTTGAAATCTATTTGCTCGTCTTGCAGTCCCGGGTGGAATTCCGCTCCCGCTGTCCCCTGAACGCAGTGGGGCGGCCACTCTCCTCCGTTTTCCTTAAAGGAGTAGTGATCCTCGGGATGCCAGTCCCGCGTCGCCAGCGAATTAGGGAACCTATCGATCATGTCGTTTATCGTCTCCAACAGCTCGTCCCCTCCTGGCACGGCGAGCGCACCATCGGGGGGCAGGAAGTCGTTTTGGTAATCGACGACGATTAGCCAGTCGGCGGGATTAACTTTAATCATTGTTTTCCTCCCCTTCGTCTTATTGAACTAAAAATCGCTCCTTTCGAACTCGGCCTCTCTTTTCACTCTTTCTTCGTTTAACTATAACAAACAGAGGGCACCGAACCGAGAAAATTCCAGCGACGCGGCG
>JBKGZT010000054.1:0-7706 GCA_046543235.1 Candidatus Acetothermia bacterium
TGGAATTACCTCTCAATTTCCTCAACCAGCTTTCCATCCTCGTCGTAGATACTCAAACCGATATCCAGTCCGCCGTCCACGCTGTGGGTGGCGCAGGCCAGACAGGGATCGTAGGGTCGGAACCCCATCTCCACCCGGTTTAATGTTTCTTCGCTGATTTCTCCACCTTCGATGGCTTCCTCGGCCGCCTGTTTGATAGAGATGGAAAGAGCGGCGCTGTTGCTGGTCGACGGAACTATCATGTTTGCCGCTTCTACCAGTCCGTTTTCATCGAGTCGGTAATGGTGGAATAAAGTTCCCCGGGCTGCTTCTATCGCGCCGACGCCTTCTCCTGGTCCACCCAGGCCGGATATCAGGTCGTCCCCCGTAAGTTCTTCCCGACCGGCTAGTTCGTTTACCCTTTCCGCCGCCTGGATCAGTTCGATCAATCTGGCCCAGTGGTAGGCATAAGTTTGATGTACGGGCCTTCTGCCGAAGTGTTCCAAGTAGTTCTCGTACTCCTCCTGGGCCATCTCCGTCTTCATCCCATCGGCGACGTTCAACCTGGCCAGCGGCCCGACCCGGAAGATACCGCTCCCTTTTCCCGCTCGAAAGTCGCTCCATCCGACGTCTTTCAGATAGGGGAACTTGACATAAGTCCAGGGCTCAACTCTTTCTTCTAACATGCCCATAGTTTCTTTCGGGCCTGCTAGTGCGTACTCTTCGCCAGAGGGGTCTACGATCTTTATATCTCCTTCGTAAAAAGAGAGATCTCCTCCCTCATCAGTCAGCCCCATGTAGTAACTCTCAAGGGAAAAACCGGGATCATCCATTAAAGTGCCGAACTTTTCGGTTTCGATTACCTTTTCGTGGAAAAGAACTTTTACTTCCTGGGCAAAATCGAAAACCGATTCCCCGATAGACTCCAGTTTCTCCTTCTCGCTGGAATCAACTCCCTTGGTCAAGCCTCCAGGCGTACCGGTGACTGGGTGGACTTGATGCCCGCCAATTATCTCTATAGCCCCGTGAGCCAGCCTTCTCGTCTTTAGAAGTTTCTTGCCGGTTTCTTTACCGAGGGAGTTTAACACGCCAACTATGTTTCTTTCCTCTTTGGATGGGTTATCAACCAGTAAGTCAGGCCCGCCGAGATAGAACATATGAAGTAAGTGGTCCGCGAAGATGTAGGAGTTGTAAAGAAGCTCCCTCAAAGCCAGCGCCGTTTTGGTCGGTTGAGCCGAATAGGCCGCGTCCAGAGCTTTGGTAGATGCGAAGTGGTGAGCCTCGGGACAGACCCCGCATATCCTCTCGGTGATCCTGGGCATCTCTTCGGCCTTGCGGCCGCGGGAGAACTCTTCGAACCCCCTCAGCTCCGGCACCTGGAGGACCGCATCTTCCGGGTCTCCTTCGGAGTCGAGAAAGATCTCGATTTTTCCGTGCCCCTCCAGCCTGGTAATCGGGTCGATCGAAATTTTACTCCCATCCATCCTTACCCCCGTCCTCGACTTTTCCTCCGAAGATCGATTCCGCTAAAGAAAATGGGTAAAAAGTGCCAATTGGGTCCGAAATACCACCTAGTAAATTCCTCTCCCGATCGAGGCCCTTTCCTTCTTCACCGATTTGAAGAATCGAAGCCAGGCTGTTCATCATTTCTGCTCCCTGGTCCTGGACTTCCGGGGGCGGGCCGAAACATCCCCTGCAGGGCTGATTTACGGCCGGGCAACTTCCTCCGCAACCGCTACGTGTTGCAGGCCCCAGGCAGATAACTCCCTGGTCGAGAAGGCATTTTTCCGTATCGATATCCACTTCGTTCGGGCGCCGTAGTTCGTCGATCGACTCCCGGTTCCATTCGCGGTCACACTCGTCACATACGGTCTTCTCACCCGCCACCACGGATCCTTTTTCCGGGAGGTAGTCGTCGGTAAGTAAATCCAGAAATTCCCCCGTCAGGTCCGGTGGAGGTGGGCAGCCAGGGATTGTATAATCCACATCGACGACGCGGTTCAGTCCCTCCACCCTTTCCTGGAGTCCCGGAAGTTCCAGCCCCTGACCCTTTTCATTTGAGCTTTCTTTCGGAACCACTCGGTCTGGGTTATTCGTGGTTGGGTTCTCCCGATATACCGTATCAAAGACCTCTTCGTTGTCGCTCATGTTGACCAGACCAGGGAGTCCTCCCAGATGAGCACATGATCCGTAAGCAACCATTAATTTTGACTTTTCACGGAGCAGGTTCGCGATCTCCTCGTTCTCCTCGGTTCTGATTCCACCGTTGAAAAAAGTGAGGTCCAGTTCATCCTCCTCGTAGCCTCTAAGATCTTCGTACTTGAAGTCAGTGGCGGCGGGCCAGAAAGCGATATCCCCGTAGTCCAGCAACTCGAGAATTCTCTCGTGCAGTCCGAGCAAGGCCATGTCACAGCCCCCACAGGAAGAAGCCCAGTACGCCGCTATTTTTTTCTTACTCTCTTTTTTTGGCATCTCTATAAGGCCCCGGTCCGAGTTCTCGTATCTGGCCGGTAAAATCCCGAACTGTTCGAGCAAATTCTTCACCCTCGGTGGCCGATATCCACTCGAGTCTGATTCTTTCTGGGTTCATCCCGAAGTCCTCAAGGACGTGTTTCAACAGGGCCACCCTCCTGCCGGTTTTGTAGTTACCGGACGTATAGTGGCAGTCACCTGGATGGCAACCGCTGATTAGAACCCCGTCCGCGCCATCTCGAAATGCCCGGATGACGTGGCTGGCTTCGATTCGCCCCGAACAGTTTACGGTTACCGGAATCAGGTTGGCGGGATAACTCTTTCTGCTAACTCCGGCCAGATCAGCACCCGCCGAAGAACACCATTTACAGAGAAAGCCGACCAGCTTCGGTTCGAATTCCACTGTCAACCTCCCAGGTAAGCCCGGATCGTCTCGGTTAACTGCTCGTCAGTTAAGTTCTTCAGGGTCAGAGCGTTTGCAGGGCAGCCGGATGAGCAGGTACCGCACCCCTCACAGAGTATTTCGTTGACTTCGGCCACGCCGCGGGAATTAACTTCTATTGCGTCGTAAGGACACTGGCCGACGCAGAGCCCACAGCCGCTGCAGACGTCTTCGTTCACTTCAACTACCTGTGGGTCATGGGTTAGTGTCGGCTTAGATAGGAGGTCGATGGCTTTGGCCGCAGCTCCGCTGCCCTGGGATACGGTATCCGGGATATCCTTCGGACCCTGACCCGCGCCCGCAAAAAATACACCGCCGGTCAGGCTTTCTACGGGCCTTAACTTGGGGTGAGCCTCCTTGTAGAAACCGTTTTGGTCCAGGTTTAGATTCAACTTCTCGCCGGTGTCTGCTGCTCCGCTCGAGGGCACTATCGACTGGGCGAGGACTACCAGGTCGGCGTCGATTTCAATCCTCTCACCGGATATCTCGTCCACCCCCCAGACTTTCAGCCGATCTTCGTTCTCCTTCAGTTTGGATACTTTGCCCTTTAGGTACATAACCCGGTCTTCTTCTCTCACTTCCTGAATGAACTCTTCGTAGTCCTTTCCTCCGGCTCGAATGTCGATATAGAATACGTAGGCATTACCGTTGGGGACGTTTTCTTTGTATAGTTTTGCGTGTTTTGCGGTATACATGCAGCAGATCCTGGAGCAGTAAGAATTGTGGTTTTCCGGATCCCTGGACCCGGAGCACTGGATGAATACAATGTCCTCTGGTACTTTACCGTCCGAGGGCCTGCGAACTTTCCCCCCCGTCGGTCCCGTAGCGGAAAGCAGCCTTTCGAACTGGAGGCCGTCTATCACGTCCTCGTACTGACCATAACCGTACTCCCCGATTTTCTCTTTGGGGTAAAGGTCGTAGCCGGTAGCGATTATGATCGCCCCGAATTCCTCTTCGACAAACCTGGGACCCTCGTCAAAATCAATTGCTTCGGCATCACATGCCTCTGCGCATTCTTTGCACCTGAGGGGATTCAAGCCGAGACAAGCTTCTTCATCGAGAGTGTAGGTAGAGGGAATTGCCTGAGCGAAAGGGATGTCTATCGCCTTTCTGGAACTGAGTCCCTGGTTGAACTCGTCCGGTACGTTGACCGGGCAGACGTCCTCGCAGTCGCCGCAGAGGTTGCAGGCGTCGGGATCGACGTACCGCGGCTTCTCCTCGATCCGGACGCTGTAGTTACCGACATAGCCGGATACGTCCTTGACCTCGCTGTAAGTCTTTAAATCGACGTTTGGATGCTGGTTGAGGTCGACCATCTTCGGGGTAAGAATGCACTGGGAGCAGTCGAGGGTGGGGAAGGTCTCGGAAAGCTGGGCCATGTGACCGCCGATTGTCGGCTCCTTTTCGACGAGCACAACTTCTTTTCCCGCTTCAGCGACGTCGAGAGCCGCCTGTATTCCGGCGATTCCACCACCGATCACCAGACATTTATCCGAATGCTCTCGCTCAACTGGTTCCATAGGGATGTTTCTCTTTACTTTTTCCACCCCGCCTTGGATGATTTTTAGCGCCTTCTCCGTCGGATCCACCCCGTTTTCTCCGTGGACCCAGGAACACTGTTCCCTGATGTTGGCGATTTCGCAGCGATAGCGATTAAGACCTGCTTCCTCGGTTGCCTTGCGGAAAGTCTCCTCGTGCATGGAGGGCGAACAGGCAGCTACGACCACGCCATTGAGATCTTCTTCCTCTATTGCTTCCTTGATTTTATTCTGGCCCGGGTCGGAGCACATGTACTCGTAATCCGTACTGAAAGTGACATCTCCGTAGTCGATTATTTGTTTCGCCAGACGGGAAACGTCGAGAGTTCCAGCTATGTTGTCGCCGCAGTGACAGATAAATACACCTATTCTCGGTCTGGCTTCCATGCTCCCTCCAGTCAGCTGAGCTCCAGCTTTTCACCGGTAATTTTTTCACCGTACTCCCTACCGCTCTGGAACGCTTGTTCGTTCAATTCTTCCGTACCCTCGGGAACAGAGGAGAGGACCGCCTGCCTCATTTCCTCCTGGTTGACGGCTGAAGTGACCGTGACCAGGGCTCCGAGCATCACGACGTTGGCGACGATCTTCCCCCCGAGATCCTCGGCTATCTTAGTTGCGGGAACGGTATATTGTCGAACTTGATCCGGTGGCTCCTCCGCGTCAACCAGATCCTCCTCCAGCAGCATTACTCCCCCGTCCTGTATCTCGTTACCGTACTTCTCGTACGCCTCCTGGGACATCAGGACGAGTACTTCTGGAGAAGTAATCTGAGGGTAATCTATCTTCTCGTCTTCAATCACGACGTCTGCACTGCAGGCACCGCCCCTTGCCTCTGGTCCGTAGGATTGAATCAAGACTGCCTCTTTGTCCTCGAATATGGACGCTGCCTTTCCGGTGATGTTACCCGCGGATATGATTCCCTGTCCACCGAAACCACCAAACCTAATTTCTTTTCTCACTCTATCACCCTTGAAAGCTGATCTTGTGCTCGTGAACTCTATGTTATCAACATCTCTTCGCCCGTTCCATGATCAAGATCAACGCTGAAAATGATCAAGCTCATCTTGGGTAAAAGCGGTTTCTAAAGGAGAAACGGAGGACCTCTGGGAGGATAAAAAACTGAGGGAGTTAGCTAATAAGTAGCCGGGAAGTCTTCTGTTCAATTCCTCAAACTCCCTCGCTGGCGCTCGGTCAGAGATACCCGGACCGCCTCAAGAGCTTTATTGGCTGATCAAAGCGGCCAAAGTTTGGATTCACGATGGTGAAGGAATTGAGGTGATGTTTTGGCTATCGAGGAGGATAACTGTTGAGCTTAGCTTGTCTTAAAAAGCGACCCCCTCTGGACTCTCTTTGTTGAACCAGAGGGGGGCAAACAGGTTCCAGGAAAACTTTCTCATCGAATCATAACAGGTCGAAGGAAAACCCCAATGTAATTTCTTTTTCCAGTTCCTCGTAATTCGTGCTATCCGAGACACTGATCGTAGTCGACATCCCGAGGTTCTCCCTCAGTTGTGCCTCCGCGATGGCGGTGAAGCTCTGGAGGTAATTACTTTCTGATTTACCCTGAGTATATTGATAGGAGTATTGAAGTTCAGTGTCGAAGTTTTCGCTGAACCGGTAGGTATAGTTTGCAAGTCCGTTTATCGTGTGCCCGCTTGTTATTTCGAAGGTAGACGAAAAGTCGGCCTCCAGCGCCAGACGAGAAAAGGGGGTAAATGGCCGGGCGAACCTCAGGGCCGAGTTGAAAAGGATGTCCCGTTCCTCGCCCCGGGGGTCAAGGACCTCGTAAGAAAGACCTCCGCGCAACTCCCAGCCGCATAGACTCGGCCTTAGCCCTTTTTCGATGTTTTCTCTAATCCTCAAAGTTTCAACAGGACCCAGTTCCGAATCCGTCAGGTTACCTTCGGATTCTATGAGATTCACTATTTCTTCTACAACGGTTTCGATCTCGGTTTCGGGAACCATTCCGCCGATCTCCTGGGCTATCTTTCTTACGGTACTTTCGGACAGGTTTTCGGAAACCGCACCCTGCTCGATCAGCATCCGGTTTATCAAAGCGGACCGTATCATCGGCGTAACGTTCCTAAAACGACCGTAACCCGTTCCCGTACTCGCTTTTATACCGGCAACTTCCGTGTAACTGTCGGAGAAGTCGAGTCGGAGCCCGCCGAAAATGAAGAAGTCATTGGACCCGGGGTAAAAGTTGTACCGACTGGCTCCACTGGCGTTATAGTGGAGTGCGGAGTCACTCATCGAGATATTGGCCGTAGAGTCCAGGTTTATGCTGTAATCCGGGTTAGAGAAGATATAGGCGTAATTACCGGAGGCGTTCCCCCTGTTTATGTTTCCTTCGTCGTCTAGTTTCGGGTCGTCATAAAAATGATAGTCCAGTGTTAGGCCGAGGTTCTGATAGGTCGTTTCCGGTTCGGTGTAGTCACAGAGCGATATTGGGTAGTTGGGTGCGAGATCGACCCCCCGTTGGGCGAACCCCGTCACAAAGGAGGTAACGGACACAAGTACAATCAAGAGGGTGAAAATTAACAGACGAGGAAAGAGATCCCTCATTTTAATCACTCCTTTTTTTGCCCTGAAGAACTTTCAAGGACTTTTGAGCAGAACGTTACGTAATTGACTTAAAGCTTTTACGTTTCGACACCGCCTGTGAAGCCAGGTTTTGCCTCCACCGACAGAGGAGTCGATAGAACCCTGGGCAACATAGAATTTTGATTGACATTATTTGTTGGTCAGTACAGCTATCAGCCCAACTCCGAATATATATAGCCCATGACCATGACCACGATTCCGATTCCCGCCAGGAGACTTCCGCGATTTACTATTGGTTCCTCTGGCTCTTCTTGCTTTGGCTCTTCGGACTCTTCGGACTCTTCGGCGGGTGTGGTCACGTCGTCCGATCCGGCAGCTTCGGATTCTCCAGAGCTATTAAAAGCCGAAACCCTATAAGAATAAGACCTGTTTGCGTTTAAATCGGTGTCGACGTAGTTCGTTTTATCGGCACTCATGGTCGTGATCTTTGACCCGTTTCTGTAAAGGTTGAAACCTTCTTCGTTGTTCGACCTGTCGTTCCAGGTTAACCTGATCCGGGTAGGGGAAAGCGGGGAAGCTCTCAGGTTCTCAGGGGAGTCGGGTTTTGCCAGTGGTGTCATTGCACAATTTCTATTTGACGAATCGGATTCCCCGGTTTCATTGTAAGCAACTATTCTGTAGCAGTAACGTGTTTCTGCCCTCAAGTCGTCGTGCACGTAGCTTGTGGTATT
>JBKGZT010000010.1:0-29532 GCA_046543235.1 Candidatus Acetothermia bacterium
TAAGTGCTGGAGAGCGAGCCGAGATCGGAAAGGGCAATTTCCCCGCCGGGGAAATTGATCCCTGGTTTTGTCGAACGGTTTCCAAAGCTATAAATTTATTTTACACAGTTGCTTCTACACTATCGAAGAGGGAAGAAGTAAGTGTACAGAGAGTTAATGCTTGATTTAATTCACCAATTAAATTACCATCTCTTAAGATCGAAATCACTCAGGATTCAGAGGTGAAGAACAATTCCAGTATTAGATTCAGCAAAAAAGAGATTAAGACAGAACAGCAAGCGCAGGGAAAGGAATCAGAAAAGGAAGGACGACCTGAAACGGGTTACAAACGAAATGAAGAAGTTGATCTCGCAAGGGAAAAAGGAAGAGGCGGAGGAGCTCATGCCCGAGCTGGCAAGTGTTGCGGACCGGGCGGCGAGCAAAGGACCGCTTCATAAAAACAAAGCCGGTAGGATAAAGTCCAAATTCGCCAGGAAGATAGAGGAACTGGATTAGTTCCAAGAGGCGATCTATCTCTTGACCCCAAATATAATTAACAAAACTGGTTAGGAGGCACCATGAACTTCGATTTTGATCTACTGAGCAAGGCGAAGTACTGGTCTACCCTGTCTTTAATCGTCGTTATAGTCGGCTGGGTAATCCTGGCAACGCCGCTTCTTATGCCTGGTTTGAGGGATTCCAGCTGGCCCTGGCTGAATCTCGGAATAGATTTCCAGGGGGGGTCCAAGATATCGGTTCCTTTCGAAGAGAAGGTTACGACGGCTCAGGTCAGGGATTTCTTATCCAGCACGGAAGGGCTGAGTGAGCTTAGCGACAGCAAAATTCAGAGCGAGGCAGGCTCGAATATAGTTTACATGAATACGAAGACGGACGTCGGCGGGAACGAGGCCCTGATAAACGATTTGAGGAGTTCTCTCTCGACTGAATTCGACGTAAACGAGAACGAAATCAGCGTCAACTCCGTTGGAGAACAAATCAGCCAGGAGTTTCAGGTAAAGGCCATGCAGGCCATCGGCATCGCCCTGCTCGTAATTTTGCTTTACATAAGCTGGAGGTTCCGGCTCAGATACGCAGTCGGTGCGGTGTTGGCGGTGGTTCACGACGTCACGATCGCCTTGATGGTATTTGCCATTTTCGGTATAGAAATCAATCTACCTACAATAGGTGCGTTTTTGACGATCGTGGGTTATTCCCTGAACGACACGATTGTGTATTTTGACAGGATGCGGGAGAACTCCGGGAAGAGGGCTGCGCGCTCGCAGTCGATGTTCGAGCTTGTAAACCGGAGTATCAACCAGTCGCTTTCCCGTACCTTAAGTACCTCCACCACGACCTTCATACCGGTTATCGCGCTAGTGCTTTTTGGAGGGCCCGTGTTAAAAGCGTTTTCGCTTGCCCTGTTGATCGGAGTCATCGTGGGTACTTATTCTTCGATATACGTGGCATCCCCTATAGTTTATCTCTGGGATAGGTACCTGGCCAGTGAATGAAATCCCTTATCAACCAGGATCGGGTCTGGCGGGAAAAGGAAGTAGACGAGGAACTGGTTAGGCGTAATAAGGAGAAACTCAATTGTTCCAGCGTATTTGCCAGGGTGGTATCGCGCCGTTATGGGTTAGAAACGGATCAAATCTCTCTCTTCCCCGAGGCCGATGACGAGATTCCTGAAAGCGTCTTCCACCCGCCGGGGAGCCTCCCGGACTTGAACCCGGCAGTAGATAGAATCATAAAAGCGCTCGAAAAGGGAGAAGACATCTTCATTCGCGGAGATTTCGACGTTGATGGCCTCAGTAGCTCCGCTCTTGTTTACAGGGCATTAAAGAACTTGAGAGATCCCAACGGCCCTGGGAGGATCAAGGTAGACGTCGGTAGCCGAAACGTCGGCCACGGAATAAGCAAGAAAGTATCCGCCAGGCTACTAGAAGAGGATTTTGACCTTTTAATCACGACCGATTGCGGCGTTCGCGGAACCGAAGAAATCGCCCATCTGCAGCGCTTCGGCGTAGATGTAATCGTTACCGATCACCACGAACCGGCCGAAACCCTCCCTCCTGCTCTTGCCGTAGTGGACCCTAAACGGGAGGATTCCGATTATCCCAATCCCTATCTCGCCGGCGCAGGCGTTGCGTTCAAATTGATCGAACAGCTCAGGGGGGAACTGAATTATAGCGAGGAAGAGGGTGGCTTGATCCAGCTTGCAGCCCTCGGAACCGTCTCGGACCTGGTGCCGCTCGTAGTTGAGGGTGAGGACGAGAACCGCTGGATCGTAAGGCGGGGTCTAAAGGAAATGAAAAAAAACCCAATCACCGGGATAACCGCTTTGTTGGGAGAATCCGGCTGGAGAGAAGGAAAGATAACCCCCGAAACCGTCAGCTACCGGATAGCTCCGAAGCTCAATTCCGCGAACAGGGTGGGGGATCCCCAGGTGAGCTTTTTGCTGCTGGCGACGGAGTCGGAAGAGAGGGCAAATCACCTGGCCAAGACGTTGATAGATTACGACCGTGACAGGTCGCGGCTGCAGAACAAGTTGACCCGAAGTGCCAGGAAAAAGCTCTCCGAAAGGGGATTTAATCCGAGCGATGAGGACCTGGTTTTCGTCGTCGGGGACGAGTGGAACCAGGGAATAATTGGCCTAATTGCTTCCCGGCTTGCTAGCAGGTTTGGACTTCCTGCGGTGGCGGTGAGGCGGGAGCGCACCAGGTGCCGGGGGTCAGCCCGGGGAGTGGAGGGTGTGAGCGTGGTGAAAGGACTCGAGAGCTGTTCCGATTACCTGATTCGGTTCGGAGGTCACGAAATGGCGGGAGGTTTTACTGCCAGCAGCTCGAACCTGAGCGAACTTCGGGAATGTCTTGAGGAATGGGCAGCAGGACAGGAACCGGAATCGAGCGAGGACCAGGGCGAAAATTACCTTGATGCCCGTCTGGATCCCGTTCAGGTGAACAGGAATCTGTACGAGGAATTGAACGGCCTTGCCCCCTTCGGGAAAGGTAACCCCAGACCGAAGTTCTGGATGAAGGGTCTGAAAATGGTAAGTGCCCGCCGAGTCGGTAACTCAAAGAATCACCTGAAGGTGAAGCTAGCGGGGAGGGGCGTGGGCCTGGACGGGATTGGGTTTGGCATGGGAGAAGATCTTTCGGTTCTTAAAAGTCAGGAGACGGTCAGCCCGGTATTTACGCTCGATCTGAACGAGTGGCGCGGAAGGGAGAAGGTACAGTTAAAGCTAAAGGATTTCCTCTCTTAACGAGCATTTCCCCTTTTCCCATAACACCCTGAACATGAAGTACGGAATCCAGCGGGCCTGGGCTAGTCTGCCGGGTTCGAGCCATATTCTGTACAACCACTCTAACCCTCGATCCCTCATCCAGCGAGGTGCCCTAGATAAGTTGCCGGAAATGACGTCGAAGCTTCCGCCAACCCCCATAACGACGTTTGCATCAAGCCTCTCAATATTTTCGGTGATCCACCTTTCCTGTTTTGGAACGCCCATACCAACTAAGAGTATATCGGGCCCCGACCGGTTGATCTCGGAAACGACTTCATCCTGATCTACTGGTATATATCCGTGGTGCGTTCCGACTATCTCCACGCCTTCGTATTCCGCTTCCATTCGACTGCCCGCTTCTTTGGCAACACCCTTCCTTGACCCCAGCAGATAGACGTCCAGTTCCTCAGGAGAGGCAAGGATCTCGTCTATGAGATCTATTCCCGCGACACGACTGGTTAGCGGTAGATCGTGCAGGGAGGCTGCCCATATCAGGCCGAACCCGTCGGGAGTAACCACGTCCGCCCGGGAAAACGAGGCATCGAGGAGCCGGTTGTCTTCTGCCTGTACCACTGCAGTGACGTCTGGCGTAGCTACATAGTTGGTTGAGGCGTCCTCGTCGACCAGCTTCAAGATCTTTTCCCTGGCTTCTTTGATCCTTCCGGAATTAAACGAAGTACCGAATATTCGAGCAGAACCCTGACTGGTACGGCGAATCGAAGGTTTCCAGTTTTCAAGGTAATCCACTGCTCCCTTGCCGGCGAGGACGAGTAAGGCCGGTAGGGCAAAGCTGCCGGCGAGGGAAAAGGCCTGGATCATTCCGGGATGCATAAGAAACCATATACTGGTTAACCCCACTACGCTTAAGCTGATATAGAAGATGGCTATTCCCAGCTCTCGGGAACCGACGTATTTACTGGCGAGCCCATCCACGAGACTGGGCCTGGGCTCGGAGGCAGTTGCGGATCTAGTGAAAGCCATTGATTTCGACGCTGCGGGTAGGGCCAGGGGCGCTATAGGCACCAGCAAGATGAAGGCGGTTAGTGATTTTACGACCCCGATTAGGGCAAGTCCGGCGAGGATAAAACCGAGCTGGCGAGAGACGATCGACGTTACGCGCTTCTCCGGGTTAATTACCATCAAGCCAGCAACGGTAAATACCAGTGAAAGTCCCAGTTGGTAGGCAGTATCCAGTCCCTGGTCCGGCTGCAGGGCTACTATCGAGACGAAAGAGATCCCGATGACGAGCACAGTACCGAGAAAGAGATGGGGTTTTTCGTCCCCTAGTTCCAGGTGAGCGAACTCTACCGACCTGCTCACTAGTAAAAGCCAGGCCACCGTTAGAGGTACGCTCAACCAGGAGAAATAAATATACCTTCCCTGCGGTGCAATTTGGATAAACTGAATCCGAAATCCAAACCAGGCGAAAACTAAAGCTCCCAGTAAAAAGAAAGAAAGTTCCAGGAATTTATCGTCCTTCCCGAACCATCTTCCGGCGGCAAAAAGTAAAAGGCTCAGGATCATGCCTACTATCGGGGGCGAAAAGCCGCTCACGATACCGACTGATAGCGGTATTATCAGCGGAATTAACGGCAAAAGACCTCCAGTAGGGGCCATTTTAAACCGTGTCAGACCGGCAAAACCCGCCAGCAAGATAAGCGACACGACTCCCGTAACTATACCCATTGTGGGAAAAAGTATAATAACCCCGTTATCCGGGTAAAAGGAATTAATTCGGTCGATTGGGAGACAGTTGTCTCCCTCAGTTTTAAGGACGTTAAACTGGAAAGGCCGAAAATTCCCATTGATTGCAGAACCTCGGTCAATTTAGTAAAATTCTCCCGGTTAATTGGAGAAACACTCAACGACTATTATCACGCACAAGGGGGTTTTCTATGAAGGAAATAAGATGGCATGGTAGGGGCGGGCAGGGGGCAAAGACCGCCTCTCAACTGTTAGCCGATATCAACCTTCAGGAAGGTAAGTTCGTTCAGTCCTTTCCCGAGTACGGACCTGAGCGGAGCGGTGCACCGATTCGGGCATATAACCGAGTATCCGACGAGAAGATAAGGGTTCATTCGGGAGTCGACGAGCCCGATATGGTGGCGGTAGTTGACCCGACGCTATTGGAAGCCGCCAACCCGATTGAAGGCCTGGCTGAAGACAAAATATTGCTGGTAAATACTACGATGAGTCCGGAAGAAGTACGTTCTAAAACAGGATTTTCCGGCGAAATTAAGACGATAGATGCCACCGGAATAGCCGAAGACGCCGGGAGCGGTTACGCCAATATACCGACTCTCGGGGCGCTTGTAGGTGTTCTTGGTACGGATTACGAAGTGGCAGAAGGAGAAGTCAGGAAGTCGCTTTCGAAGAAGTTGCCGGAAGAGATAGTTGAGATGAACATGGAAGCCTTTAAAGTTGGTTACGAAAAGCTCAATTAACCAAAAGGGGAGGGCTTATGGCAGATTTTGAACTAAAGAAGTACGACGAGATACCAATTGGCGGAGTAATAACTGGTGGAGCGACCCCGGAACTCAACCAAACCGGGGACTGGAGATCCGAGAAGCCTATATGGGACGAGCAAACATGCATTCAGTGCCTCCAGTGCTGGGTGAACTGTCCGGACGCTTCTTTTGAAATTTCGGACGAGGAAATTCAGGGTATAGATTACGACCACTGTAAAGGATGCGGCATCTGCGCCGAAATATGTCCTGTTGACGCCATCTCGATGAAACCTGAAGGGGAGGGAGATGATGAGTAACGAGAACAGAGACGTCCTTACCGGCCACCAGGTCGTAGCGAACGCAATGAGACAGGTGGAGCCCGACGTGGTGGCTGCATATCCGATAACGCCACAGTCGGAGATAGTGGAGTACTTCTCACAGTTCGTCGCTGACGGGAAGGTGGACTCCGAGGTAATTACTGTAGAGTCGGAACATTCGGCTATGAGTGCCTGTGTTGGTTCCGCCGCAGCAGGTGCCAGGACGATGACCGCCACTGCTTCTCAGGGCCTGGCGCTGATGATGGAGATCGTATATATAGCTGCTTCCACGAGATCGCCGATTGTCATGACAGTTGCTAACCGGGCTCTGAGCGGACCGATAAACATTCACGCCGACCATTCAGATTCCATGGCGGCCCGGGATAGCGGTGTCATCCAGCTGTACGGAGAGGACGCGCAGGAAGCTTACGAATTCACCCTGATGGCCCAGAAGCTGGCCGAAAGCGAGGACGTCCTGCTGCCGGTTATGGTGACGCTGGATGGATTTACCCTGACCCACACGGCACAGGTTGCCGAGCTGTTACCGGATGAAGCAGTTAAGGGCTTCGTCGGCGAGTACGACGCGCGTTACCCGCTTTTAGACACCGATAATCCGACCACCCAGGGACCGTTCGACATGCCCGACTATTACTTCGAACATAAGCTTCAGCAGGTAGAGGCAATGGAGAACGTTCCGGAGAGGTTCATGAAAGTACAGGACGAGTTTAGCTCTCTATCCGTCAACGACTACGACGGCCTCTTTGAGACCTACAAGCTCGAAGATGCGGATTACGCAGTGGTCTTGCTGGGTTCTACCGCCGGTACTGCCAAGGTCGTAGTGGATCAGTTGAGAGAGGAAGGAAAGAAAGTCGGACTGCTAAAACCGTGGCTATTCAGGCCGTTCCCGTCTGAAGGGATTAAGGAAGCCCTTTCCGGCACGGAAGCGGTAGCGGTTATGGATAGGTCGCTCTCCTTCGGGTCTTCCGGTCCTCTCTATCTGGAGATAAGCTCGGCGCTTGCCGAGGAACCGGATAAGCCACGACTTTATAACTATACTTACGGACTCGGCGGTAGAGACATCAAGGAAGGGCAGATTGCCGAAGTATTCGAAGACCTCGAGGATCCCGACCTTGACGATAAGATGCGCTACATTGGAGCCAGACAGTAACGGGAGGGTAAAATAAATCATGGCCAGTCTTGAGACTCTAGCAAAAAGAGAAGAAGAGAAGAGAAAATTTGAAAGCGGACATTCCCTTTGTTCGGGCTGTGGGCTTCCCATAGCCGTAAGAACGATCCTTAATTCCATAGACGGTCCGGTTGTGGCGTCAAATGCAACCGGCTGCCTCGAAGTGGCGACGACGAGGTTTCCCACTTCAGCCTGGAACATTCCGTGGATTCACAACGCATTCGAGAACGCGGCAGCAACGATCAGCGGAGCGGAAACGGCTTATAGGGCGCTCAAAAAGAAAGGTAAGATAGAAGAGGAAACCCAGTTTGTCGCTTTTGCAGGTGACGGGGGAACTTACGATATCGGACTACAGTCACTATCCGGGGCCCTGGAGCGGGGACACGATTTTACGTACGTTACTTTGGACAACGGTGCTTATATGAATACTGGCATTCAACAGTCGAGCGCTACACCGAAAGGGGCTTCCACGACTACCGTGCCTGCAGGTGAGGAGACATACGGCAAGGAACGAGAACGGAAAAATCTGACGGAGATAGTTGCGGCTCACGATATTCCCTACGTCGGTCAGGCTTCTATTTCCAACCTGTTGGACCTCTCCGACAAGGCAGAGAAAGCATTTTCGAAGGAGGGCCCGACGTTTCTGAACGTCCTTTCGACCTGCCAGCTCGGATGGAGAATCCCGGAAAACAAGTCGATAGAGGTTGCACAGAAAGGTGTAGATACCTGTTTCTGGCCGCTCTACGAAGTGGACGAGGGGGAGTACAATATCACTTACGAGCCCCGGGAGAAATTACCGATCGAGGAATGGCTGGAACCTCAGAAGAGGTTTGCTTCTCTGTTTAAAGAAGAGAACAGGGAAGTCATCGACGAAATACAGGAAGAAGTGGACGGAGAATGGGAGAAGTTACAGAAGAAGGCCTCTTAAGTCGGGAAAATACGTAAAAGACCCCGCCTCCAGGGCGGGGTCTTTTATTTTTTAATTAGCCTGTATGGGGCTGGAGGGAAGGCGGGATTTGGATCCAGGAGCTACCGAGATGGTGAGTGGAACGGGGGATATACACCCGCCTCCCCCAGTCAGCCTTTAGCTATCCTTCGCCTCCTCTTTAATAGAGGCCAGAAAATCAATATCAGAAGAACGTGCCTGCGTAATCCATCCAGCTTCTCGAATCCTCCCCAATCGAACTTTCGATCTTAGGCATTAATAAAGATACGCTTTTTAGGGATTGAGAAAAGGACTTACGGAGGGTATAAGCTTCCTTGTTATCACGTGAGGCGGTGAACGGTGTGTAACCGTCGCAAGAAATATGTCTTCGGTTAAGCTCCCATCGGAGTATTAGTCCCCCGGAGGCAGGTTGGATATCTTCCAGTATTCCTGAACCGTCTCTATTACCTTACGGAATTCCGCAGGATTTACGGGCTTATGCACGTAACTGCTGGCACCGCTGTCGTATGCCTTGACAACGTCCTCCTCGCGCTCCGAAACCGTTAAGACTATCACCGGTATCTCTTCCAGCTGTTCGTCGTCCTTGATGGTTTCCAGTACTTCGTGACCGCCTATTTTTGGTAAGTTTAAATCCAGCAGGATCAGGTCGGGTTTCGGGACGTCCTCATACCCTTCACGCTGGTAGAGGAAGTCAAGAGCTTCTTCCCCGTCGCGAACGACGAATAACTTCGAATCGACGTCGCTTTTGTATATGGCCCTCTGTGTCAGATCTATGTCGTAATCCTCGTCCTCGACCAACAATATATCCAACCTCTGGTCGTTGCCCATAATTCCCTCCTAATCTTTGTTTTTAAGTCTAACCCCTAATCCTCGAGTAATTAACCCCATCGGTCTTTTCTCCACCTGGAACTTTCTCCCTTACGTGGTTCTCCTGGCCCGGAAGTGTAAAGTAAAAAGTCGTCCCCTCTCCCGGCTCGGATTCGGCCCAGATCTCTCCGCGGTGTTCCTCGACGATCCTCTTGCAGACGGCAAGCCCAATACCAGTACCTTCCGGGTTGTCCCGCGGATTGAGCTTTTCAAATACCTTGAATACCTTTTCCAGGTAGCGTTCCTTGATGCCCTGTCCGTTGTCCTTTACCCAGACGAGGTAACGATTTGAGCGGCTTTTCCAGCCGACTTCGACTTTCGGTTCTTCCTTATCGTTGTATTTTACCGCGTTCGTGATCAAGTTGCTAAATAGCTCCGTCAGCAGGGTTTCGTTTCCGTAGACTTCAGGGAGATCATCGGCGACTTCGAACCTAACCTCTTCCAGCAAGTAACGAAGGTCCTTCTCCAGTTCGTCTAGTAGCTCCTTTAGGTCGATTGCTTCGAATTTTTCTTCTTCCATTTTGATGCTGGAGTAAGTTAACAGACCCTCTATTCTGTTTCTCAACCTTTGAGTCGTATCGGACAGAGCCTCCAGAGCCCTTATTCCGTCCTGATCGAGTTCGGATTCGTAGTCCTCCATAAGGATATGACTGTAACCTTCCAGAGTCTGCAGGGGAGCTTTTAAGTCGTGGGAGATGCTTCGAGAAAACTCCTCTAACTTCTCGTTGCTTTTTTGCAACCGTTCGGTCTTTCTTCGCAGGTCTTCTTCCAGCTGTTTGACTTCGGTTACGTCGATGTAATGCTCTATCCTGCCGCCTTCGTACCTATCGGTCTCGATCGGGATGC
Source organism: Candidatus Acetothermia bacterium (assembly GCA_046543235.1). Lineage (GTDB taxonomy): Bacteria > Bipolaricaulota > Bipolaricaulia > M55B111 > M55B111 > JAGXLP01. Next base: position 9,872 of record JBKGZT010000010.1, read on the forward strand.
TTCTGTACTCCAGAATTCTGTCGGTCCTCCCGAACTGATCCGTCACGGAGTATATTTCACTGTTGACCCGCTCGCCCCGGGTATTGGCCTTCTTTGCCCTTCTTCTGAACTCCTCCGGCTCGGCAAAGGAACTGGAGTAGTAGCTCCTTGCTCCTTCAGCCGATAAACCGATTAAGTCCCGTCTATCGAGGGAGAAGAACTCTTCCATGGTCCTGTTTACCCAGACGACTTCCCCCTTTTTGTCTATGAGTACCACGGCAGAATCAAGCGTGTCTATCGCGTCCTCGATCAGATAGCGGTACCTCGCTCCGGCCTCCCTCAGTCTCTTCTTCAACTTTCTTACCTTGCTCCTGTCGACGAACTCCAGAATGCCGGCCTGTTCTGTGACTTTGGAAGCCCTCATCATCGCCGGGATTATCTCCGGGTTACTCTTTCCGGGCGGACCGTGCTTAACCAGCCTCGCTTCCACCCTGCTTCTACTTCCGCCGGAACTCCGGGAATTCTCCCCTAGAAGCTTGTCCAGCTGATTTTTGACTAGGTCGAGGTCGTCCGGATGTACTACTTCCGCCAGATGTAGGTTGTCGATCCCTTCATGACCCACCGCTTCTTTGGAAGTCTTGTTCGCGCGTAAAATATTACCCTCGCGATTCACCAAGTAGAGTATATTTGAAGAGTTGTTAAAGAGCTTTCTCGCGTATTTGCCGGCGCCAAAGCCTTTTAGTTCCTCTTTGGAGTTCAGAGATAACTTTTCGGAGATGTGAAATATAGAGGTCGTAACTATCGGAAGGGCCAAAAGTACGCCGATCAGGGTTGGGCTGGATACCCCAAGCACCAGAACCGCGATCGCGAGCAGCAAGTAGCTTACCCCGAGGACGGCAATATATTTTTTCACATTGATCACGTGAGGAACCGGTAAAGTGAACTTTGGCCTAAGTCTCCCGCTCGGACAAATACCAGAAATAAGTCGTCATCGAAAACGTCACTCACCAAAATTAACACAAAGCTTATCCGGTGGCAAGGACAGAAGTCACCCAACGGAGTGAGTGCTTATATAATGAGGTGTTCGTCGAGAGTTATGGGAAAAGTTGCCGCGAGTTCTGATATGCTATCCTCGTCGAGAATATCTATCTTTCTATCCCTCATTTTGATGAACCCCCGGTCCTCGAGCTCCCCTAACGTCCTGATTGCCGTCTTGGAGGAGACGCCGGCGAGCTCGGCGAGTTCCGAACGGGATAATTCTATACCCTCCTGCCCGAGCCTGAGTATAAAGCGGGCGAGCCTCTCCTTGCTGCTGTTGTAAGATCTTTCGGCCAGCTTGCTCTGAAAGGCCTTAAGTTCCTCGGACATTTTCGCGAAGAAGCGAAAGACGATCTCCGGATGTTTTTCGAGGAAGTAAAAGAAGTTGCCGCGTTCGATGAACCCGACCTTTACTTCGGTAAGGGTTTTGGCAAAGGCAATATGAGTACCTTTGTCAAAGAGGGTCGTTTCGCCGATGTATTCACCGGAGCCGGCTAGCTTTAGGATCTGCTTTTTACCTCTCAGAGTTCGCTTTACCAGCTTCACCAACCCTTCGTCTATCAGGTAAAAGCCGAAAGAGGGAGCACCCTCCTGAAATATGATCTCTTCCGGGCCGTATTCTATGCTCTTGATCTCTTCCCCGAGCTCCGAAAGGACCCTTTCGTCGAGATCGTTAAATATCCTGATTTTACCGAGATCTACCATGTTTATCCCGTAGCTTCCTTTTGACCTTAAATAAGTCCGGAATTGTCGTACTCCTTTAAAGTGGTCAGCACCAGGGACGTATTAGTCGTTTCTATGTGGGGACTCTGAACGAGGTCTACCAGCTTGTCCGTCATCTCTTCCCTGTTCTTGAATTTCCCGATGGCTATGACGTCGAAGTCACCCGTAGTTTCGTAAATATGGGTAAGGCATGGGTATTCATCCATCTCGTCGAGCACTTTGGACAGGTCATCGCTTTTGGCTTTTACTTTTATGATGGCGGTCAAAGAGTAGCCGAGCTCGCCCAGATTTAGCTTGATCCCAAATTTTTCGATAACCCCTTCTTCCTTCAGCTTCTGTACACGGTTGCTTACGGTAGTAGGGGATACGTCCAGTTCACTGGCTATATGACGCAAGGAGGTCCGACTGTCCTCTTCCAAGTATTTAATTATTTTGGTATCGCGTTTATTGAGTTTCATAACACTAGAATAGCAATATAACCCCACTTTGTCAAGCTTTTACGCGATTCGGGCGAAAAAAGTTAACCTCTATTCCCACTCCATCGTCGCTGGCGGCTTGTTCGATATATCGTAAACTACTCGATTCACCTGGTCGATGGAATTGCTTATTTCTGTGGACATCCTTTCCAGAACATCGTGGGGCACCTTCGCGAAGTTCGCGGTCATGGCGTCCTCTGATTCCACTATCCTGACCGCGACCGGGTACTTGTAGCTCCTTAGATCCCCCTGAACTCCGACGCTTTTGATCGGTAGCAGGACTGCGAATCCCATCCAGACCTGGTCGTAAAGGTCCGCCGAGCGTAGCTCCTTTTCGACTATGTGGCTTGCTTCGCGGACTATTTCGACCCTTTCTGGCGTCACCTCGCCGACGATCCGTATTGCCAGTCCGGGACCCGGGAATACGTGCCGGTTTACTATTTCGCCAGGAAGGTCCAGCTGTCTGGCAATCTCCCGAACCTCGTCCTTGTAAAGGTTTTTGAGCGGTTCGTAGATGTCGAGATCGACCTCCTCCGGTAATCCCCCCACGTTATGGTGGGATTTTATGGTGTCGGAATGGGTCGTTGAACCGCTTTCGATGACGTCGGAGTAAATGGTCCCCTGCACCAGGACTTCCGCGCCGATGGTCTCGGCCGCCGAAGTGAAGACCTCGATGAAGGAATTACCTATCACATTTCTCTTTTCTTCTGGGTCCTCAACACCTTTAAGCTCCCTCAGAAACTTCTCGCTCCTGTCAAGGACCTCGAGGTTCAATTTTGAACCAGCGAATGTCCTTTTGATTGATTCCGTCTCGCCGCGCCTCATAAGGCCTGTGTCGACGTAGATGGCCGTCAGATTCTCGCCGATCGCTCTTTCGACTATCCTTGCCGCTGTCGTGGAGTCCACTCCACCCGATAGGCCGATTATTGTCTTTCTGTCACCGACGTATTCCCGGGAACGGTTGATTAGCTCTGAAGTTAGACCCTCGGGATTCCAGTCCGTGCTGGCTCCCGCTATCCGGCGGGCGAAGTTTTCCAGAACGATTCCGCCCCTCTCCGTGTGGGTTACTTCTGGATGGAACTGAACCCCGTAAGCTCCGGCCTCTTCGTCCGCGAAAGCGGCTATCGGGCTCGAATCCGTGGAAGCAAGTGTCCTAAACCTGGGAGGCATCGAGGTGACTCTATCCTTGTGGTTCATCCAGACTTCCTCCTTCTCTTCGAGACCGGCGAGGAGCTTTCCGCCATTTCCTTTTAGTTCTAAAGCCGTGGTGCCGTATTCGCCCACGTCACCAGCTTCGACGTCCCCCCCTGTCAGCTGAGCAATTAGCTGGTGGCCGTAGCAAATTCCCAGTACCGGATGTACGGTTTCGAGGATCCCCGGGTGAGGCTTTGGCGAGTCCTCCGCGTAGACCGAAGCCGCTCCTCCGGATAAAATGATCCCTTTTAGGTCCTCGATTTCGGAAAGATCTTCGGGAGAAAGGTCGGGCGGGTAAACCTTCGCGAAGATTCCCAGCTCCCTTATCCTCCTTCCTATCAGGTGTGAGTACTGTCCTCCAAAGTCCAGCACGGCAATAGTATCCATTTTTTGCCCCTATTTTGTCGTAATTTTCCCGTTATTTACGTCCGGGGAACCTTTTCTGAAACCCCGTCCACCTTAAACCGTGATCCAAGTCCCCTCTGGAAGATGAAAAGTCCTCCAAATACGGTTGAATTTTAGTTGATTCATGACGGAATTAACAGGAAACTATTTAGGAGTAGCCCGTACTTCCAGAGAGGCTTTGCTTTAGGTATCTTTGTCGATAAACGGAGGAGGTTGACAGATGGCTATGCTGGAGAGGGTCAGGGAAAATAGAGAAGTGCTGATAATGGGTATCCTGAACGTCACGCCGGATTCGTTTTCCGACGGCGGAGAGTTTTTAGAGCAGGACAGGGCGGTCGGTAGGGCCCTGGAAATGGAGAAAAACGGTGCAGATATAATAGATATTGGGGGGGAATCCACTCGCCCTGGAGCGGAAAAAGTGTCACTAGAGGAAGAATTATCCCGGACGGTCCCCGTGATTGAGGAGATAAGGAAAGCAACCGACGTCCCGATATCCATCGACACGTACAAAGGAGAGGTGGCCGAGAAGGCCCTGGATGCAGGGGCCGATATCGTCAACGACATCAGCGCGCTGCGCTTCGATCCGGACTTGAGGGACGTGGTTGCCGAACGCGACGTCCCCGTGGTATTAATGCATATGCAGGGTACCCCTCGGACCATGCAGGAGAACCCGACTTACGAGGATCCCGTCGAGGAGATAATCCGTTTTCTGAAAGAAAGGATCGAGGATGCCGTAGCAGGAGGGGTGGACCGTGATAAGGTAATTATAGATCCGGGGATAGGCTTCGGGAAACGACTAGAGCACAACTACGAGATATTAAGGAGGCTCGAGGAGTTCGAGAGGCTGGATCAACCACTCCTGCTCGGTACCTCCAGGAAGTCGTTCATCGGAGAGACTCTGGACCTTGCGACCGAAGAACGAGTGGAAGGTACGATCGCCAGCAACGTGATTGGGATACTCAAGGGTGCGAAGGTACTGCGGGTGCACGACGTCAGTGAAATGTATCGAGCGAAACAGGTGGCCGTCCGTTGCCTGTGACGGTGGCCAGGAGAGTCTCCGTCCCGAGTTCACGCGAGTGTCAAAAAACGTCCCCGGAGATCGAAACCAGTGGTCTCCGGGGACGTTTTCTACGTTATGCCGTTCCCTGGCTACTCCGGTTTTCGGCTTCTCGGAATTCCATTTCTACTTCTAGTTCCCTTTTCCCCAGCCTCTTGTTGTAATCCGTCTCGATTTCCAGGTTGATTGGCTCCTCGAAGGGGAATTTGGCCTTTGTCCCGACCATGGAAACGGTGATCGAGTCTTCCTCTTTCAACTGTTTTACCAGTTCCTCCAGAAAGGACACCAAGTCCTCCTTCGATACGTCGGATTCGTACTCCACTTCCGAGTCGAAGTTTTCTTCGGAAGACGGTAGTTCTACCATGTTAATTCACCTCCGTGGTAATTTGTTCTTTTCTTGAGTTGACTCTTAAAAAGCCCAAGGATTCAGGTTTCGATTACCAGCTCGTCAAGCTTATGGACGTCTTCGTCGCGTAGTTCCCAGTCAAACAGGTTCAGATTTTCCTTTAGGTGATCCTCTGAGCTAGCTTTTGGGATGGCAATTACTTTTTCCTGGCTTACCAGCCATTTGAGACCTAGCTGGGCAGGAGTCTTGCCGTACTCGCTTGCCAGCCTGTTCAGGAGGTCGTTGTCGAGAAGCTTTCCCTGGCCGAGCGGGCTGTATCCGGTGAGGAGCACGTCTTTTGCCTGACAGTAGTTGAGAAGTTCGGACCTGTCCATTCCCGCGTGGTACTTTACCTGGTCGGTGATTATCGGGTGTTCCGACAAGCTCCTTGCCTCGTCCAGTTGCTGCACGCTGAAGTTGCTCACCCCGATATGCCTGGTTTTATCCTCCTCGACGAGCTCGTTCATGGCCTTGATCGTTTCCTCAAGAGGAATTTCCGGGTTCGGCCAGTGGATTAACACGAGGTCGACGTAATCGGTTTTCAGGCGCTTTAAGCTGGCCTCTGTCTCCCTCTTGAAGTCCTCGTAACCCAGCTTGTCCTTCCATATTTTTGTTGTTACGAACAGGTCTTCTCTATCGAAACTACCAATTGCCTCTCCTACCTGCTCCTCGTTTTCGTAAAATACCGCCGTATCGACGTGTCGGTACCCGACCTCTATCGCCTTCCTTACCGTCTGCTTGCATTCTTCTCCCTTCATCTTCCAGGTTCCCAGGCCAAGGGCGGGAACGGAAACACCTGCTGCCGATTTGAGCTCACTTCTCACTTGCATCCACCTCGATTGATGGCTTTTGGACTTTGGTTTGTCAATAATCCAGCTGTTTTAGGGCTTCTTTGGTGAAGGAATCGACCGGAACTCGGGTCTGATCCCCGGTTTCCATGTCCCTCAGAGTGACTTCCCGGTCCGCTAATTCCTCAGGGCCCAGTATGGCGGTCAGCTGTGCACCGTACCTGTCGGCGTATCCGAGCTGCCCCTGCAGGCTCTTGTCCAGGTAGTCCATCTCGGCTCGGACTCCGGAGCGGCGTAAATTGCCGACCAGCTCGGCACCCTTTCGTTTGGTTTCTTCATCGAGACTGGCTAAATACAGGTCCAGACTGCTTTTTTCGGGTTCAACTCCCTCTAACTCTCTGAGGAGGAGGACCAACCGTTCGATCCCTCCTGCGAAACCGACCGCCGGGGTCGGGTCCCCGCCGAACAACTCCACGAGACCGTCGTACCGGCCGCCTCCGATCAGGGCGTCCTGCGCGCCGAGATCGCTGGAATATACCTCGAATACCGTCTTGGTATAATAATCGAGGCCGCGGACCAGTTTCGGGTCGAGTTCGTAGTCGAGACCGAGTTCGTTCAGGTAGCCTTTAACACGGTCAAAGTGGGATTGACACTCGTCGCATAGGTAATCCGTAATTTCCGGTCCGTCCTCGACGACGGACTGACAGGTCTCGTTTTTGCAGTCGAGTATCCTGAGTGGATTGGTACCGAGCCTGGCCTGACAGTCTTCGCATAACTCTTCCTCGTGCGGTTTCAGGTAATCAACCAGTTCTTCTACGTATTCTTCCCTGTCTTCCGGGCAGCCAATGCTGTTTAAACTCAAACCGACGTCCTGCAGCCCAAGGGACTCTAACAAATCCGCCCCCAGGTCTATCAGTTCGGCGTCCAGGGCGGGATCGTTCGATCCGATAGCTTCGGCCCCGTACTGGTGGAACTGACGGGACCGACCTTTTTGCGGGGACTCGTAACGGAACATGGGACCGAGGTAATACCACTTTGAAAGTTCTTCCTTGCCGTAGTACTTGTGTTCAAGGTAAGCCCGGACGACGGAAGCGGTGTTCTCGGGACGGAGGGTGACCGACCGTCCTCCTTTGTCCTCGAACGTGTACATCTCCTTGGAAACGACGTCCGTGTCTTCCCCCACGCCGCGGGCAAAGACCTCGGTTTTCTCCATTAAAGGGGTTCTGATCTCGTTGTAGCCGTAAAGCGGCATTGTCTCCCGTACTTCCGATTCCACCGCGTGCCAGTAGGGCATCTCCTCCGGAGTTATGTCGTTTAGGCCCTTGGGAGCGTAGTACTTCATCGGTTGTCCTCTTCGATCTTTCTTTCCAGGTTGATCATCTCCACCAGGGCCTCCGCGGCTTCGTTTCCCTTGTTGCCCTGTTTTGCCCCGGCACGATCGATCGCCTGCTCGAGTGTATCAGCGGTTATAAGACCGAATGTGAGGGGAGTGTCGCCTTCCAGGTTGAGTTCCGCAAGCCCTTTCGAGGCTTCGTTCGCCACGTAATCGAAGTGCGGGGTTTCGCCCCTGATGACGGCCCCCAGTGCGATGATCCCGTCGTAATCCCTCGAGTCCCCAAGTTTCATCGCCCCCCTGGGTAGTTCGAAGGCTCCGGGGACGTAAGCAACGTCTATATGGTCCGAGTCTACACCCAGCCTGGTCAGTTTATCCCGGGCTCCCGATAGAAGCCTTTCGGTTACCATGCTGTTGAACCGGCCGAGTACGATTCCGATCTTTAAGCCGGATCCGTCCAGTTTTCCTTCCAGTTTGTTTGTCACTTTGACCTCCCATCGTTTTCCGATTCGTCTTCCTCTTCAAATTTTGAAATGTTGTGCCCCAGTTTTTTCACCTTCGTCTGTAGGTAGTCCTCGTTGTATTCGTTTGGTTCGGTTTCTATTGGCACCGTTTCAGTAATTTGCAGCCCGTAACCCTTCAACCCCACGACTTTGCGGGGATTGTTGGTCAACAACCTGATTGAACTGAGCCCCAGATCGGAGAGTATCTGGGCACCGAAACCGTAATCCCTCAAGTCCGCCTCGAAACCTAGCTCCTCGTTGGCCTCTACCGTATCCAGTCCCTGGTCTTGCAGGTCGTAAGCACAAACCTTGTTGCTTAAACCTATCCCCCTTCCTTCCTGACGCATGTACACGAGGACGCCCTCTCCGGCTTCGTCTATGGTACTCAAAGCTTTGTGGAGTTGATCGCCACAGTCACATCTTTTGGAACCGAATACGTCTCCTGTCAAGCATTCCGAGTGGACCCTGACCAGTACGTTTTCTTTCCCTTCTACCTCTCCCTTGACCAAAGCCACGTGCTCGTCCTCGTTGATCCGGTCTACGTAACTGTATATCCGGAATTCGCCGTATTCGGTTGGAAGTCTGGCATCTCCGGTTTTCTCGACCAGTTTTTCGTTTTTCTTCCTGTATTTTATTAGATCCTCTATCGAAATTATCTCCAGATCGTGTTGTTCGGCAATCTCCTTGAGGGCTGGCAGGCGGGCCATAGTGCCGTCCTCGTCCATTATCTCGCATAGGACCGCGGCCGGGTAAAGCCCTGCAAGCCGGGCCAGGTCGATGCCTGCTTCCGTGTGGCCGGCTCGATGGAGGACGCCGCCTTCCTCCGCCCTTAGTGGAAAGACGTGTCCGGGCCGAACCAGGTCCTCCGGGTCGGTGTCCTCGTCCACCATATCGTTGATGGTTTTGGCCCTATCGTAGGCCGAAATTCCCGTTGATATACCCCTTTTGGCGTCCACCGATACCGTGAACTGTGTCCCGTGATGGGAGGTGTTGTCTCCGACCATGGAATCGAGCTCGAGCTCGCTCAACCGGTCAGGCTCCATCGGCAGACAGACCAGGCCCCGCCCTTCCTTGGCCATGAAATTTATGTCTTCCGGACGGGCCTTTTCCGCAGCCATGACGAAGTCGCCTTCGTTCTCTCGGGATTCGTCGTCGACGACTATTACGATCTCTCCCTTTTGTATCGCCTTTATGGCGTCTTCAATTGGATCTAAACTCATCGTGTCACTCCTCTCAAATGCTGAATTCATTCGGTCCGACCTCTCCCACGGGCGTACTTGGCCAGTACGTCGAATTCCAGGTTTACTTTGGCGCCACTCCTCCTGTATTGCAGAGTCGTGTTGTCGAACGTATGGGGTATTACGGAGACGGAGAACGTTCCACCCGTTATTCCGTAGGGTGTCAGGCTGATCCCGTCGACCGCGACGGAACCTTTCTCGGCGAGGTACTGCTCGAACTTCCTGGAAGTCGATATCCGAAATAATCGATCTCCGTTCTTTCTCCTGATTCTCCCGATCTTACCCACGGTATCCACGTGGCCCTGAACTATGTGCCCATCCAGCCTACCGGCCAGACCGGTTGCCTCCAGCGGTAGTTCCAGGTTTACCCTGTCCCCTGGTTTCAACTTCCCAAGATTAGTTCTCCTTCTCGTCTCCTCCGATACGTCGACGGCGAACTTCTCCCCCCGGTTCTCGAACTCCACGATCGTCAGGCAGGCTCCGTTTACGCTGACGCTGCCACCCGTCTCCAGCGGGGAGGAAAAACCGTCCGGCGAAGAAAACACGAACCTTTCCCCGGCCGATTCTATAAGCGTACCTATCTGATCTATCACTCCGGTAAACATTTTACGTTAGGTAAGGGTAGGTTGATTCATTCAAATAATAGGTCGACCTGAACAGCGGCCAATCCGCTGGTTCCTTCCTTGGCTTCACCATTTAGTTTACTTGACCCCATAACCCCTTGCAACCGGTTAGAGTGCTGGGTCGGTCCGTTGTGAGCCTTGGAGTCGTTGATGAAATTGAAATGACCCGTCCTGTAGATTAAAATCCATTCGATCTTAACCGAGCCTAAGGAGGAGCCAAAGTGCATTTTTCTTCTTTGAAAAAGACCAAGCTGTTGACCTGCACCCTGGCGCTGATTCTGGTTTTAACTCTGGTGCCGGGAGCTGCTAACGCGGACGCTTCGAATTATAAGAACCCGATAGAGGTAACGAGGAACCAGGACGAAGGTACCATTCAGGTCAGGACGGGAATTGCGGATTACCTGTTCACCCAGGAAGGAGGAGAACTTCGGAGTATCTTTATTCACTTCTCCTCTTTCAGGAGCGATAAGGCCGAACTGGTGCCGGGTACCACTACCGACCCGGAGACGCTCCAGAGGTCTTACAAGGATGATATACGTTTTCCCGGCGAACTATCCGTCAGAGGACGATCTGACAGGGAACTCGACTACGAAGTCAGGGTTCCGGAGGGCAACCATCGCGAAAGCATACCCGTGACCTTTGTGGGGGAGATGGATGGGCTGAGGATTGAAAAGAAATTTATCATCCACAATAACCCCAATTATACCGTTGGGTTGTCGGTATCGATTACGAACGAAACCGGTGAACCGGTCGAATTCGGCCAGGAAACTGAATTGTACGTGGGAACTCAAATCAGCACGGAAGGGTCGGAAGACGTAGCCAGGCTAACCGATCCAACCACGAAGTACCTCTTCGACGGGGAGGCGAGCAACGGCAAACTAGCGAAGGGCTCCTACAACGACTTCGGCGGGGTCGGTTTCGTTGGCAAGGACCTCGTTCTCTTTTTGAAAACGGGTACGCCGGACGGTTCTTCCGGAGGCCAGACTTCCGAGGACGTGGTGCCCCAGGTTCGTGACGGGAACCTCGGAGTAAGCTTTTCCGGTACATCTCTGGAGCCAGGCGAAACGAATGACTACCGGTTTTCCCTGTACGGAGGTCGGAGACGACACGTCCTGCTTTCCAACGTGGGTCTGGGGGCTATAGACGACATCGGCTTCTTCAGCCAGCTGCTGGTTCCGGTCATCGGTTTTCTCAACACCCTTTATGACTTTACCGGAAACTACGGCTGGGCGATAATACTCTTCACCGTCATGATTCGCGTCTTGCTTTATCCATTGATGCGTAATATGTACCGGTCAATGGCAAAGATGCAGGAGCTCCAGCCGAAGATACAGGAAATTCAGGACGAGTACGACGATAGGGAAGAACAGCAAAAGAGGATGATGGAGCTCTACAAGGAAGAGGACGTTAACCCTATGGGTGGATGCCTGCCGATGTTTATCCAGCTGCCCATTCTGATTCTGCTCTGGCGGGCAATCATGTACAGTGCGGAGGCAATCCACATGTCTCCGGGATTCCTCTGGCTCAGTGACCTCAGTCAGAGCGACCCTTACTACATCCTGGTGGTGCTGACCGTGGTTACGATGATCGTCCAGCAGCAGATGATGCAATCACCTGGCGGAAGTGGGGGTCAGAATAAGTTAATGAGCTTTGGTTTTCCTCTGTTCATGGGGATTTTCCTGAGGAATTTTCCGGCCGGGCTCTGGCTATATTACTTCCTGACGCAGATATTTATGATCGGCCAGCAGGCCTTCATCAACTGGGAGATGGAAAGGGAGGAGTCGGAGGGTTAGCGGGAAATTAACCTTTCGACGTAAAGTTTGGGACTCGGCGCGCCCCCCGGGATAGGAGGGGAGGTTTAGGTACCGCAGGTATGAGTGAGAAAATAGAGAAAGCCCGGGAAGAAATTTCTTCCTACCTCGGTGAGTTCTTCTCCATGATCGGGGAATACCCGACCCTCGGAATAGAAGCCAAACCACCTGACGAACTCTACGTGGATATCCAGGGCGAATCCGATTTTTTCTCGGAAGACAGGGAAGAGCTGGTTCGATCTCTTTCTACCCTGGTAGAGGTGCTCATCGAACGTCAGTGTAACCTCGACAGGGACGTCCAGATAGATATAAACGGCGTAAAGCTTACGCGGAGGAAAAACCTGGAGCAGTTTGCGCTGGAAGCTGCCGAGAAGGCGCTGGAAAAGAGCCGAAAGGTCCGGTTAAACCCGATGCCCCCCGTCGAGAGGAAGTGGGTACACATCACCTTGAACGGAATTGACGGCGTGGAGACCTACAGCGTAGGGGAAGGGGAGGATCGGCGGGTCATCATAAAGCCGAAGCAGAATGGATGATAAAGATACGATAGCGGCGATCTCCACCCCGATCGGGGAGGGCGGGATCGGTATCGTCAGGATTTCCGGTTCCAGAGCGCTTGAGGTGGGGAACGAGCTGTTTCACCCTTCAGACGAGGTCGACCTGAAAGACGTCGACTCACATACTCTCCACTACGGTTTCGTCCGCGATCCGGCCTCCGGAATGGACGTCGACGAGGCTCTGTTTACCGTAATGAAGGCCCCGGAGACCTACACCCGCGAGGACGTCGTGGAGATCAATTGCCACGGTGGAATCGTACCGTTGCGGGAGACGATGGATCTCGTTCTGAACCACGGCGCGAGGACGGCTGAGCCGGGCGAATTCACCAAGAGAGCTTTCCTAAACGGGCGGCTAACTCTTGATCAGGCTAGATCCGTCAACGACATTATTGAATCAAAGACGAGTTTCGCCCTCGAGCTCTCGGTGGACCGGCTGGAGGGGAAGTTCTCCGAATTTGTGGATTCCGTGCGGAGCGACCTTACCTCTTTGCTGGCCGAGATAGAAGTAATGATAGATTACCCGGATTACGAAGAATCGGTTATCCCCCGGGAAGAACTCGAAAGTGAAATAGGCCGGATCGAGGAGGAAATCACGGATTTCCTCGCGGACAGCAAGGACGGAAAGATCGTTAGGGAGGGTCACAGCATTGCGATTCTGGGTAGGCCGAACGTGGGGAAGTCGACGCTGCTGAATCGTCTGCTCAGGGAGGAGAGGGCGATAGTAAGTGAAACTCCGGGGACGACCAGGGATACGATCGAAGCCGAACTGGAGATAAACGGGATCCCGTTTAAAATTACCGACACCGCCGGTATAAGGAATCCGGAAGGAGAAATCGAGCGCAAGGGAGTAGAGAAGGCCAAGGAAGAAGGGGGTAAGTCCGACATCGCTCTTCTTTTGCTGGACGCCAGGAGCGGGCTAGAGGAAGCCGATTTCGAAATAGCCCGGGAGGTCAACGAGGAGGAAACCCTGCTGATCTTAAATAAGATAGATCTCGTAGATAGTTTGCCCAAGGAGGAATTTACCGATAAAATAGGTGATAACTGGGCCGACGTCGTTGCACTGTCGGCGAAGGAAGGAGAGGGAATGGAGGACCTGGAGGATTCTTTGACCGAACTCGTCTGGGGCGGTGAGGTTCGAAAGGACGACAGCCTGGTCCTTCTCAACCTTCAGGAAAAGCAGCTTTTGCAGGAAGCACGGGCTAGCCTGAAAAACGCAAGGAAAGTGCTTGAAGGAGGGAGGTCGATCGACCTCGTGGAAATAGATATCCGGGAGGGCAGGAAGAAACTAGGCCGGTTGCTGGGCGAGGACCTGTCGGAGGAGGTTCTCGACGAGGTTTTTTCACGTTTTTGTGTCGGCAAGTGAAATCTGCGTTTAGAGTTTTGGAACTTTGACCGGGAGAAGTGATCCATGAGAGATCCGGATCGGTCCAACGAGGAACTGTTAGAGGAGCTAAAACAGCTGGAAGAAGAGAAGGAGAAGACCGATGGGAAGGCCGCCGCCGGGGAGTTAAAGGAGCGGATTTCAAAGCTAAAGGACCAGCTGATCGAACAGAACATCGGTCTGGTGAAGTCGATTGCCGGTGACTTTACCCATTCCGGGCTGGAATTTGAAGACCTGAGGCAGGCCGGATATATAGGTTTGCTGAACGCCGTGGAAAACTACGATCAGAACCAGGGCGCCAAATTTTCCACCTACGCCAGTCACCTGATCAAAGGTGAAATCAGGCACCAGATAAGGGATGAACAACCCTCCGTTCACATCCCGCAGTGGGTGAAACGTCTCAACAAAAAAGTCAAGGACGCGGAGCAGCGAATATACCAGGAAACGGGGGAATTCCCGACTATAGAGGAGCTATCGGAGGAGTTAAATATCGAGGAGGACGGTATCCGGGAGGTACTGAAAGGACGGGACTCGATGACCTACGTCTCCATCGACAGGGAGAGGAGGGAGTCCGATCCAAGGCCGGAGTACATAGATTACGAGAAGATAAGGAGCAAGCACGAAGAGGATCTACCTCTCGAGTTCAAGGTGAGGATTGCGGATGCCATCGAAAAGCTGACCGACGTCCAGCAGCAGGTAGTGAAGGGGCTGTTCTACGAGGCCCGGACCCAGGAAGAGGTAGGGGAGGACATAGGTACCTCCCAGCGCCAGGTATCCCGTATAAAGTCCCGCGTACTGGACGAGCTGGAAGATCAGCTTAAAGAAAACGGTGATAACCGCGGGGAAGATGATTAGGAGGCCAAGGTGGATAAACTAGAGAAAGACCTGGTCCAGGTAGTGGAAATAAACGGTCTGATTCAGGAGTTAAAGCGGTCCCTGGAGCTCTTCGAACGGGGGGAGAAAGAAGGGGCGATGGAAAGGATAGTTTCAGTCGAGGAAAGAGTCGAGGCTTTGAACGAACGAGAGCTGACGGAAGACGAGAAGATCGAGAGGAAGTTGAGTCAGGTCCTGGAGAACCTTAAATGGGTAGAGGAAAACGGGGAACTATCTTCGTAAGTTTTTGTTTTTTTCAATTTAATTTTAAAAGTTTAAAAGTCTAAATAGGAGGTGGATGGGATGCTTGTAGAATTCGACACGTATCCGATGGGCAAATCCCGCGGTCTGGGGAAGGAAATAGCCCGGGTGGAAAAGATAATCGAGTCCAGCGGCCTCGATTACCAATTAACCTCGATGGGCACGATCCTCGAGGGGGACTGGGACGAGGTAATGGAAACAATTAAGAAATGCCACGGACGACTGAAGGAAGATTACGAAAGGGTCGAAACGCACATAAAAATCGACGATGCCGGGGAAGAATCAGGCCGCCTGGAGGGTAAAGTGGAATCGGTCAGGGAAAACATGTAAGCCGGGTCAAGCTGGCCTGAACATAAACTGAAGCGGCTATATTGACGATGGTAGAGTATACGATAGACGACCTCCCTCCGGACGACCGACCGAGGGAAAAGCTGAAACAGCACGGCCCCGAGTACCTGAGTAATTCCGAGCTTCTGGCACTCGTCATCAGGTCGGGAGTGAAAGGAAAAAACGTCCTTGAAATCTCCCGGGATCTCCTTAATGACCTTGGTCTGGACGAACTCTCCAGGGCTACCATGCAAGAGTTAACCAATTACAGGGGGGTTGGCGAGGCGAAGGCAGGCAGGTTGCTGGCAGTTTTTGAGTTGAGCAAGCGATTTGCACGGGAAGAGATAGATCCGGGAGAGAAGATCTTCGGACTGGACGACGTCCTGGATCATTTGAACCCGGAGCTTAAACGGCTGGAACGGGAGGAGCTGCGAGTTCTGCACCTGAACAACGCGAACGAATTGATTTACGAAGAGACCGCCTTCCGGGGTAGCCTGAGCGAGGTACAGATCAAACCGAGGGAGGTCGTGAAGAGCTGTCTAAGACGTAATTCGGGCGGGATAATCCTTGCCCATAACCACCCGGGAGGAAACCCGGACCCTTCGGAAGCCGATATAGCGGTGACCGAGCGGATCGAGGAGTCGCTTGCAACTCTGGATGTCGACCTCGTGGATCACGTCATCATCGGCAAGTACGACGAGGCTAGCCTGAAGAAGAGGGGCTATATATAACTTACTACCCTTTTAAGTCCTGAAAGGACAGCTCTCTTCCGCCCAGCTCCCGGACCGCTCCGTTTTTCGTTCCCTCGTCCACGGTAAGGACAAGAAGCTGCCATCCCTCCTCGACGAAGGGACGCAAAGCTTCTATCGCTTTTTTCTTTCTCTTTTCGTGGTAAAACAGGAAGGGATCGTCCAGCACGAGGAAGCCGGGCTCGGGGGCAACCTCCTTTACCAGGGCCAGCCTGACCGAGAGTAATAAGTGTTTCTTTGCCCCGCTGCTCAGGTCGTTTTCGGGATAAGATAGTTCCTTTTCCCGTACTATAAATTCCTTGTTTTCGTGCTCGAAGTCGAGTTCGAACCTTTCCCCCATCACCTGCGCGAAGAGGCCCCGAACGGTGCACTCTTCGGAATCGCCGGAAACGAACCTGTCGATACTTTTGAGGTAATTGTTACCAGTCTCCTCGAGGGTTTCACGGGCAATGCTACCGGCGATCCTGTCCCTGATGAATTCCTTTAGTTTTCTCTCTGCCTCAATTTTTCTTTTAAAAAGTTCTCCCGGCTTATTCGAGTCCACGCCGAACCCGGCCAGTTCCGCCTTCGCCCTCCGAAGTTCTTCCCGCTTTTCTTTGATCTTCTCACGTTTTTCCGTGATTTCCTCAGCTAACTCCTCCAGGTCCCGGGTAAAGCGACTTTCCAGTTCTCCTAGCTCGGAGGTTTCCTCCCGAGGTTCGAGCGCTTGATCTTCTCCCTCTCTCCTGAGTTCTTCGATCCTCCTTCGGGCACGGGACTGGAGGTTTTCCTCTTTTAATTCTTCTAGGTCCAGTTCGGCTTGCAGTTTCTCTTCTTCCCTGCGGAGGCTTTCCCTGAGGTCCTCTTTCTCCTTCAGCTTTTCCTTTAGGCTTGAGAGGTCGGATAGGTTCGTCTTTTCCCTTAAATCCGCAAGCTCAGCTTTCCCTTCCTCGATCTTTTCTTTGATCCCGGAGATCTCTTTTTCGAGTCTCTCCCGATCGGATTGAAGTTCTTCGATCTCTTCCGGTAGTCGCTTTTTCCTTTCCTTCAGCTCCGCAAGTTCTTTTTCTACGGAACTTTTTTCCGTTTTTATTTCTTCGAGGGATTTCTCCCCCTTGACCCTTTCCTCCATCCGGAAGGGAACCTCTTCCATTACTCGTTTGATTTCGTCCGTTCCCCTGATCCTCCGTTCGAAAAGGGAGCCGAATTTAGAGTTAAAATCACGACGTATTTCCTCCTTCAACATCCGGATCTCTTCTTTTAGATCGTCGTAGTCCCTTGCCCTTTTGAGAGCCACTACGATGGTCAAGAGGCCGCCCAGGGAAAGAAGCCCCAGAAACCAGTAATAGAGAAGTCCTCCCAGGAGTCCGGCAGCCACCAGGGCCAAGGAAACCGCACCGATCGTTCCCCGGCGGTCGGCCCAGAATTCGAGCGCCCCGCGTCTTTCCTCAAGGAGGTTTAACCTTTCCAGTGGCTCCCGGACGTTCTCTCTCAAAGTCGTCGAGGCGCTCCGCCTTGCTTCCTTGGCGGCTCTTTTTCCCTTCGCGATTTTCTCCTTTAGGTTCCTCTTTCTTTCCCTTTTCTCCCTTAACCTTTTATCGATTTCGTTTTCCAGCAGTTCCTTTTTGTTCTCGATTCGTCTATTTAGTTCCTTCAGCCTTTTTTCGGGACGCTTCCCCCTGTAGTCAGGCCTGGAAAGCCTCTTCCTGTTTCTTTCCAGCTTTTCCTTTGCCTCTTGCCAGGCTTCCTCGTCCTCCGATGATATCCTCCCGTATTTTTCCAGCTGGTTATCCAGGTCATCAATCCGGGCCAGGGCCTGCTCCAGCTTCTCGGCCCGAACGAGTTGTAGTTTCACCTCGAGGCTCTCCTCTCTTTCTTCCAGTTCCTCCAGGGTTTCTTCCTGCTCCTCTATCTCGGTCCGGAGTTTTCTCACCTGATGGAGCGTTTTTTCCGCCCTGGAAAAATCTTCCAGGAAGGGGAGGATTTCCTCTTGGACGGCTTCCTTTATCTTTGGTGGATGAGTCGTCTTCCTGTTGCTCCAGTTGTTGCTCCCGGTTATTCTGAACTCCTCTCGTAAATCCCTGTCCATCCTGGCGATCTTGTCGGTTCCGGCCCCGGCTACCAGAGAGGCAACGGCGTTGAAGACCGAATTTCGCTCGCCGTTTCCCCTTACCAGTCGGTGGTCTCCCGCCCGTATGCATAGCAGCCGAAAGAGCTCTTCTTCCGGCCAGCCAAATAGTTCTTTTAACTCGATTTCCTCTTTTGAGTGGGTGCCGAAAGAGAAGTTGGTTCCGCCTTTTCTTACTTCTATGTTCACCCGGGGCGGATCTCCGTTATTGAATCTACTGTAGTTGCGAAAGAGTTTTGACCCCTTTCTCGGTATAAACAGGTGACGGATTAATACGTCCACGAGCGCTGTCTTCCCTGCCATGTTGTCGTCGTAAACGACAGCCACGTCCGGTGGTATCCAGTCCAGTCCGCGAAGAGGTCCATAGTTGTCCACGGTGATCCTTTCCAGTCTCATCCGGATCCCGCCGTTTTAAAGGTCAATTGAGCCGGTCCGAAATTACCTTTAGGCTCTTCTTTAGAGCCCTCTTCTTTATTTCGGGGAACTCCCCGTCGACGATTTCTCTAAACAGGTCGGCGTAACGGCTTTCGTCTTCCTGAAGGATTTCGTTCAGGTCGACTTCGGAGCGATCGAGAAGCTCGATTCCCTCTATGAAACGCCTTGAAAACGGTTCGACCAGTTGCTCGTCCGCGGCCGCGTTCCAGTTCAGTTGGACGGAATGGAACGTGGTCTCGAATTCTCTCCTGACCTTTTCCAATTTTCCTTTTAGTTCGACGTAGTCCTTTTTGGGAACGAACCCGTTTATCTCCACCGTTAGCGAGCACCGCTCGTCCCCTTTGGCATTACTAAGGATTTCTCGAAGCTCTTCGGGTAGATCATCGCCGTATCCCGGGACTGAAAACAGGGATTTCTTCCTGTGATACCAGGAACCTTCCGAAGTAACTTCTCTTTTCTCGAATTGGACCTTCTCGCCCCCCGAAGTTCTCAACAGCCAGTACCATTTTCTACCGTTTTCCTTCCTGCTGGTCGGTAGTGGAGATCCCGGGTAGAGGAATTTAGTTTCCTCCGCCTCCAGGTGGCTTGCCTGATGCCAGTGCCCTATTATCACGCAATCGTAGTCCAAATCAGCAAAATCCCTTCGGAAAATCAGGTGGTCGTTTTCTTCCTCCTGGAGCTCGATTTCCTCGAAAATACGACTCCGCTCCGGGTCGACGAGGCTGCCGTGGGTCAAAAGGATTGTGGTATCCTCCTCGGGGTTGTCAGGATTTCTTTCCGTAAGGGCTTTCCGGCTTCTCCCCTTTCTGTAAGGAAGTCCGGTTATCCTGGCATCCTCTTCGTCTCCCGAAATCTTGGCCGGGTTGTCGTTCTCACCCAGTACCCTGAAGTTCTTCCCGGTATGGGCTGAATTCGTCAGGTGAGAGTCGTGGTTGCCGGGAACGGTCAAAACGGGGAATTCGATCCCGCCTTCCTCGAGCCAGGGGAGTAACTTTTCATTCAAAGTTTGGAAGGCGTCTTTATCGTCGAAGAGGTCGCCCCCTATCAGCATTCCGTCCACGTCTTCGTTCGAGCCCTGTTCAACCAGCCAGCGAAATGCCTTTATCCGTTCGGGCGCTCCTTCCTGAAGGTGGAGATCGGCCGTGACGAGAAATTTCATGGATATTTGCCCCGGTTTCCTCCCATTAGTTCGGCTTTAACCCGATAATTATACCGAATCTCCCGGTTCAAAAAAGCTGTCCTTCGGAATCCGTCTATTAATGGGGGTTTATAGTACGCAGTTCCTCTATCAAAATATAACTCATTGGTTTCCTCAAACTCCATCTCTAACGCTCAGTCAGGGGTACCCGAACCTTCTCCAGAGTTTTTTTGCCGGCCACGAGGTCGTATCCTGGATAAAGAATTGAGTTGAAAAGATCAGG
>JBKGZT010000011.1:0-29421 GCA_046543235.1 Candidatus Acetothermia bacterium
AAAGTTCCAACCAGGTACCCACCCTCTTTAACGAATTCCTCAAACTTCGATTCCATGAACCTGTAAAGGACAGGAAAAGGCCCGCTAAATTACTTGGGAGCGGACCAGGTGAAAGTAATGGTCGCCTTACTGGAGCTCCACCCATTTCTCTTTCTCGGCAGATTCTCTGATCGCTTCCAGGACTTTAGCGTTATTAATGCTATCCTCGGGATCCACGAGGGGCCTAGTGCCTTCCTTAACAGAATTTACCAGACCTTCGACCTCAAGGGCGTATTCGTTAACCCCTTTTACGGCTTCCTTTTCCGTCACGTTGCCTTTCTTTATCTCTATCCTGGTTTCCTTACCCAGACCGGGATTGTAGGTGTTAAAAGCCTCTATCTTCCCGTTTTCGCTTACCACCTCGTAGTTCGCCCGGTGGTCCAGGAGGAAGCTGCTGTCAATAGCGGCTGACTTGTTTCCGGGAAACTCCAGTATAGCCTGTGTTTCGGCTTCAGCCGTATGATCCGGGTGTTTTCTATCTCCTGCGAAGACTCTATTCGGTTCTTCGTCAAAGAGGTAACGCACGGTATTGACGGAATAGGTACCCAGGTCCATAAGGCTGCCTCCATCCATCTCTTCCTTCCACCTTATGTCGTCTTCTCGGTTCTCGGTTACCAGGGAGAAGCTGTGGGCACCGCGGAAGAACCTTGGCTCGCCAATTATCCCTTCTTCCAGTAATTCCTTCACCTTACGGACCTGAGGGTGAAAGCGGTACATGAAGCCTTCCATTAAAGTTACCCCTTCCTTCTCCGCGACCTCGAAGGTCTCCGCAACCTCCCTGGCAGTGGCACCCAGCGGCTTTTCACAGAGGACGTGCTTGCCGTGCCGGGCCGCTTCTCTCGACCACTTTCCGTGCAGGTGGTTGGGCAGAGGAACGTAGACAAAATCTATTGAGTCGTCTTCCAGAAGCTCCTCGTAAGAGCCGAAGCTATTCGGTACGTCAAACCGTTCCGCAAACTCCCCCGCGCTCTCCTTGCTCCGGGAGGCGATTCCCGCCAGCTCGGAGTTGCTCGCGTCCCTTATACCAGGAACGAGTGCCTCCCTCGCTATCTTTGCTGTACCCAGAATTCCCCACTTTGCTTTGCCTTCGACTTTCAAGATACTACACACCTCCTAAAACACCCTAACTAACCATCAAACAAATCGACATCTTCCAATGTTTCGTGATATCCTCGCGAGGAGAATTGAAAATCCAGCTACCTGATCCCCGAGTCGATCAAGAACTTAAGGTTTTCACCGGATATAAAGTATAGGCCCCGAACTACGAACTTCACGAGTTTCCGGGACCAAATTATCCCTTGACCGAACCCGCAAGCAACCCTCGGATGAAGTACCGACCCATCAACACGTAAATCGCCAGCACGGGCAAGGCCGCCAGCAGAGAGCCAGCCATCGGCAGGTTCCAACTAACTGCCTGTCCCCCGGCCAGCTGGGCTAGTCCAACCGTTATCGGGTTAGCGGAGTGCCTTGTCAGGGTAATCCCCCAGAGAAATTCGTTCCATATCTGGGTAAACTGCCAGATGACCACGACTACGAAACCGGGGAGGGAAAGCGGTAAGATGATCCGCCTGTACATCCCGAAGAACCCCGCACCGTCCATCTGAGCCGACTCAATCATGGAGTCGGGTATCCGGGCATAAAAGTTCCGAAATATAAGGGATGTTATCGGAATACCGTAGACGATATGAGCAAGCGCAAGACCCGGTATACCCCCGTAAAGGCCGAGATGCCTTAGCACCCGAAACAGGGGAATCAGGATGATCTGATAGGGAATGAACATTCCAAACAGTACCAGCGTGAAGACGATCTCGTTCCCCGGGAACTTCCATTTGGAGAATACATAGCCGTTCAGAGAGCCGATAACGGACGAAATTATCGTGGCGGAAACCGCAAGATAAAGGCTATTCATGAAGTTCGGTCCCAGATTCTCGTAAGCGGCGGCAAAGCTTCCCCAGTTAATGTCGCCCGGGGGTTGCCAGGCGGTGGAGAGGCTTATATTTGCCGGGTGCTTGAGGGCGGTAATGACCGTCATATAGATCGGCATGAGGTATATGAGGGCAAAGAGAACGAGGCTGGTATAAATTACGATTTTACCCCAGTCGAACTTCTTTAACATTTTAAGCCCTCCTTTCCCGGTAGGCACTTACCAGGTAAGGCACGATAAATACCGCGACCATTGCGAACAAAACGACTGCAATTGCCGCCCCCGTGGCGAAGTTGTTGGCTCGGAAGGTCGTCAGGTACATCAGTACCGCGGGGTGGCTGGTCTCGGCGTTGTCGGGCCCCGTCATCGCAAATATGAGCGCAAACATCTTTAGTGAGATATGAGCAAGTATGATAACCGCGCTCAAGGTCATCGGTTTGAGTATCGGGATGGCCACTTTAAAGTAGTACTGGAACTGGTTTGCCCCGTCCAGCCGGGCCGCTTCTCTCAAATCCTCCGATATCCCGCGGAGCCCGGCCAAATATAGAGCCATGGTATAGCCGGAGTA
Organism: Candidatus Acetothermia bacterium; assembly: GCA_046543235.1. Classification (GTDB taxonomy): domain Bacteria; phylum Bipolaricaulota; class Bipolaricaulia; order M55B111; family M55B111; genus JAGXLP01. The sequence continues at coordinate 2,532 of JBKGZT010000011.1, forward strand.
CTGCCAGATGGCCGTGATAATTATCCCTATCGTAGCCAGATTGAAGCCATGCTTCTCGGGCGTGGGGAGTATTTCCGGCGTAAACCTCGCCCCCCAGAGAGCCCAGACTAGAAGCAAGACTGCCGGGATAAGGCTCAAAGAAGCCTTCTTTTTAAGCCCGGTACTCCACTGACGGAAGACGATAAACAGGAAGATGGCCGCTACCAGTATCGCGGTTATCCGAGGGAGATCCTGCCAGTTGAAGTTTAAAATAGACCAACGACTATTTAACCAGCGGAAACCGAGGCCAGGAAGGCCGATCATCTCCGGTAGTTTATTGACTCCTCCCCTGGGAGCGAGGAGCCAGCGCCAGATAGTTCCAGTAACTATAAATGAAAGGGACATGGGGTAAAGAAATATCGTTCTAAATACGTCTTCGCCCTTCGGACCCCTGTCCAGCAGTATTGCCAGAGTCAAACCGATACTTAGAGCCCCAAGGACGAGAAATACCGTGTAGAATACTGCGTTAACGATGTCCTGCCTGAACCTCGAATTGAGGAACCCGCTGAACAGGTCTCCATAGTTCTTCAACCCGATGAAGTTCATCTCCAGGTTCTCCGACAGGGCAGCTCCCTTGCCCCAATCCGTCATCGAAACGTAGACAGTTTGGCCGATGAAAAAGTAAACGAATATACCGATGAGAATCAGCGAGGGGAGGAGTACTAACAGAGCTTTAGCCTTATCTCCGTTGAACTTCATTGTTTAAATAACACCCGGAATAAAAAGGACAAGAGGAAGCCCGGGTCTCCCCGAGCTTCCTCAATTAGAGAACTCTAATCGATGCCGTTCTGTCTTGCAATTGCCTGTGCGGCGGTTGCCGCCTGTTCCGGGTCCCTGTTGTTCAGGAACATTTCCATGACTTCGGCAAAGTCGTTCATGAAGCCTTCGTTTGCGGCCGTGCCGTGTTGCAGACTACCGACCAGCCTGTCGGAGCCGAAGTCCTCTGCTGCCGACTGAGAGTAGACGCTGTACTTTGAGAGATCGCTATCCAGCCTTGGCGAGATCGAACCCTTGAGCGGGTTGAATGTATCCGATCCCTCCTTGGACCCCAGCAGCTTCAAGAACCCGATAGCGTTCTCCCTGTGAGGGGCACCATCCGGTAGACCAAACGAATCGGAGACGATCATGAACTCGCCGCTCGTTCCCGGAGACGGGGCCCAGCCAAAGCCTTCTTTGGGTTCGAGTTCCAGCGTGGTGTCCATGTAACCAGCCGCCCAGTCACCCATGACGTTGAAGGCGGCGTCGCCTTCTACCACGAGATCGGTGGCCTGCTGCCACGAGAGGGAAGAGTAGTCGTCGTTGACGTATTCCATTATCTCGTCCAGCTTCTCCCAGACCGCGATACCCTCCTCGCTATCAAAGGCCAGTTCGCCTTCCCAGAGCGCTTCCCACTTGTCCGGGCCTAGCTCGGCAAGGGCGACGGATTCCCAAAGGTGGTTAACCGTCCAGTTAGTACCCAGAGCCAGCGGTGTTACGTCTTCTTCCTCTATCTTCGGTGCGATTTCCAGGAATTCATCCCAGCTATTCGGAACTTCGACGCCCCACTCCTCCAGGTTCTCCGGCATGTACCACATGACGTTGGACCGGTGAACGGTTATCGGTACCGACCATATCCCTTCTTCCGTGCTCGCCAGGTCGATCAGCTCTTCGGGGAAGGAGTCCATCCAGCCTTCTTCCTCGTAAAGCCATGTCAGATCCTCCATCCTGTCTGCTTCTACCCACGTACCGATCAGCTCATCTCCTAAATGTACCTGAAAGCTGTCCGGCGGGTTACCCCCCAACATTCTGGTTTTCAGTACTGCTTTTGCATTCACTCCTGAGCCACCCGTAACGGTAGCGTTCTCAACTTCTACGTCAGGATGTTTCTCCTCGTAGAGGTCGATCAATGCCTGCAGTGCCGGACCTTCGTCACCGGACCACCAGGAAAAGATTTCAAGCTTTCCGGATAGGTCGTCTTCGTCAGAAGACGCAGCGGCTAACAGAGAAGTCCCGATCAAACCGATGGCAAGAACAGCAATAATGGTCAATAACGCTTTTTTGTCCGTTAACATTTTCTCACCCTCCTGTAAATAGTGAGTTGATAGTAGTAAGTTAAGCTCGAATAAACAGAATTTTGCTAGTTCTGTTTTCACCCCCGGTTTTGCTTTTAACTCTTCATTAACGAAGAAAACTCGCTTGGATCGAGGAGGGCCGCGTTATAGTAATTTATAACCGCCCCCCGGGTTACCGATCGGTCTTTGTCTAGGGGCTCCCTGATTTCCATCTCATCCAGCCCCATCGTCTCTTTGAGCCCTTCCGTAAATTTTTCCAGTCCCTCTAAAACATCATCGGATATCTCCGGAAAAGCATCCAGATCCACGATTAACAGCGACGGGCTAAAGGCATAAACTAGGTCCTTAATATTCTGTTCAACCGCTTTAACCACGGAGTCGGGCACGGAAACTCCGCCGTCTTCCCTCAATTTGCCGTTAACGAAGCTTTCCAGGCAGTTCGTGTTACCACACTTGGTTTCCGGCACCCTTAACTGTCCATTTGCTGGTCCTACCGACATGTGACCAAACTCCCCCGCACTACCCTGTCCTCCGAGAAATATATCTCCACCGATCGCCACGCTTCCTCCTATTCGGACGGCCGGCCTTCTCTTCCCGCTCAACCTGGCCGAAAAGTAAAGAGCTACGTGTCCCGGGTCTTCGGTGGGCCCGAGCCTATCCAATTCTGAGAGCAACTGGAGATCCACGTCGTTCCCGAAGCTGGTCGGGAAACCCAGCTCCTCCTCCAGGGGGCCCTTAAGTTCTATATCCAGCGGGTCATCAAATCGACTGAAGGGCCTAAAACTTCCCCCCTGAACGACACCGGTAGCCGCGATGCCGGCTCCGACTACCGAACTCTCCTCCAGGCCTTCGTGGTAGATCAGGTCCTGGAACTCGTGACTCAACTTTTCGGTCAAATATGGAACCGGCCGGCCCTGGAGGTCGTCCGGGTCCACGTAAGTGCCCTTGCTTGCCACCATCCTTCTCGAAAGGTCGTAGAGGGCAACGCGCAGATCCGGAATCTCCAGGTCCACGCCCAAACCGTAGATAGAGTTGTTATCCAGACCGTAAGTAATGGGCTTTCGGCCAGTAGGAATATCTTTGCGGCCCTTTTCGGCAATCAATCCTCTGGAGATCAAGCCGGAAAGCGCCTTGGCAACCGTGGGAGTGCTAAGTTCGGTGTTTTCCGAAAGTTGTTTTTTCGTTAAAGGGGAATCGTAGTATAGTTCCCTAAATACCCTCAACTGATTAAGGTGCTTTCCCCGACTCCTGTTCACTAGAGAACTCTTAGATTTCGCCATTTTTTAAACTCTTTTAAAAACTCCTTCGTGATTAACCGTTCCTTTATGCAACTTCATTATATAGGGGAATAGGGGTTTGTCAAGCAGTTAATGATTTCTCTTTCAATAACTCGTATCCCCCGTTTCCCTCACAAAAAGGAAAACCTTCTAAAAAAGGTGAAAGAATCGAGTAGAAATAATTTGGTCCTAAGTTGTGTAATTCTCTCACTCGAGATCAACTTCTAAGTCAGTATAAAAGATGAATTAACTACTGTTTGAGTGATTTAGTTTCTTCACCCAGTTGGTGACTTCCAAAAGGTTCAGACCAACTTGCTCTTCCGCAACTTTTAACCAGCACCCAGATGAGAAAAGTAACCTGGAAATATAATCTACCACTAAACAAGCACGGCAGCCTATACCGTAGTCAAGTAAAAACTCTTGAGCCAAGTTTCGAAGCTCATCTGGGTGCTGGACCGAGTTCAGCTTGCAGAATATCCTTTACATTCAACCCTTCTTCCAGTTTAGGTGTTAAAACAGCTCAGCTCAGGTTGGTAAAAGTAACAAGCTGTAATATAATTATTGTGAGTGTGAACATGTTTACTACGTACTTTCGAAAATTCGGTCACCGAGTTTAAACAGGGCAGACCACTGGATAGAAGGGGTTAAACCCGTCAACACCAGATAGTAGGGGGGTGCCCAATGAGTAATATCTATAGTTTGTCAGAGTGGGATCTGAGAAAGCTGGTCAACAACCTTTCCGAAGATAACTACATCTTTCTGCCGGTTCAATGCAAGCAGACCGAAGGGGGGAAAAGTAGATGGGAGTTCATAAGATGGGACCCAAAAGAAACCCGCTTCCAGCTGAACTGCCGCCGGACTGACGCGCTCTGTTTCGACTTCTTCTTTCCCCCAAACAATATAATGCATACCTTCCCCGAGGGTCAGCCCGGATCCGAAGAAGAAAAAGGGCTGGTGCTTCTCGGCTATAAGTCCTGCGACATAGACGCCCTGAAAGTCCTGGACAAGGCCTTCGACGAAGGAGAACTCGCCTACCCATTTTACAAGAGGCGGAGAGAGGAGACGACGATCATCTCCGTCGACTGCTTGGAGATAGCGGAGCCGTGTTTTTGCAACAAGGTCGGAGGGCAGCCTTATCCCGAGTTCGGATTCGACCTGAACATATCTACTCTGCCCCACTACGGGGACATGCTGATCGAGGTCGGAAAAAATTCCGAGAGAGGCCACGAAATTGCCGACCGATTTAGTCACCTGTTGACCGAAGCCACGGACAAGGAAATTGAACTGAGGGAAGCTCATCGGAAACAGATGATGAAAAAAATCGAGGAAAAAAACTCTTATTTCGAGATTACCCCGGAGCTAGGTAACGTATCAACTAGCGCCCCCTTCTGGGAGAAATACGCGACCAAGAACTGCTACTGCACGGCTTACACTTTAGCATGCCCGACTTCCAGAACGCTACAAAACTTCCAGGAGAGAGAGGACGGCCGAACGACCATTCAGGACAAAGTCTGGGACGGGGCAACTCTCAAAGATATACACGGGGAGTTATACTCCGACGATCCCACTGATAGCCGGATAAAGGAAATGTTTTACGATAAATTCGACAGGTTTTACGAGGAACACGGCTACTACGGTTGTTCCGGTTGCGGTCTCTGTATATCTACCGCTGGCGGAAGTATAGATATCCGGGACGTATTCGCGGACGCGGGAAACTACCTGAAACACGACTGACTTTCGGGGTTTCGAACCAGGAACCCAGCATGTCGGCTCCGTAGAGGGCTTCTTAACGAAGTCCAAGAGGGTGCTGGACAATCAGAGGCTGCTTTCCTAAGATATGGAGCGTCACGGAGGGATAAATTAATGACGGGAAAGGTCCCCCCCGAAGAACTTCATAAGTTCGTCTTTTCACGGGTCGGCGCAGTTGACGAAGACGTCCAGGTCGGTCCCACCTATGGAGAGGACACTGCGGCGATAGATTTAGGAGAAGAGGTTCTTGTCGTAAATTCCGATCCGATCATCTACGGGGCTGAACGAATAGGCACTCTGGGAGTAAATATCGCGAGCAATGACGTCGGGGCTTCCGGAGCCGACCCGGAGTGGATGACGGTCACCTACCTCCTTCCGGATCGAGACGGGGAGTTGTTGGATCATATCACCAGGGCGGTCGACAGGATTTCCCGGGAACTGGGAATAGCGATAGTCGGCGGCCACTCGGAGTACATCGCCGAAGTCGAGCGACCGTTTCTCGCCCTAACGTGTTTCGGCCGAACCGATAGGTACGTTCCGACGGGAGGAGCCCATCCGGGCGAGAGAGTGATACTAACCAAAGGAGCCGGCCTGGAAGCGACCGGCATAATCGCCACCGACTTCAGGGAGGAGCTGGAGGGCTCGGTAAGCTCCGAGCTGATAGAAAAAGGCGAGGAGAGATTAACCCAGCTAAGCATTCTGCCGGAGGCGGGGTTGCTTAAACCTTACGCAACCGCCATGCACGATCCAACCGAGGGAGGGGTGGTCAATGGCCTATTCGAGCTGGCGGCGGCCTCTTCCGTAAAGCTAGAAATAAATCGGTCCGAAATCATCGTCGGAGAGGAGACGAGAAAGCTCTGTTCGGTCATGGGGGTAAACCCACTCAAGGTATTTGGTTCCGGAGCCCTGCTGGCAACCGTTCCGGAAGAAAAGGCGGAAGAAGCCATCGAAGTCCTTGTCAACAGCGGGATACCGGCTTCCATCATCGGCACTGTAAAAACGGGAGATATCCCGGAACTGGTCATTGGAGACGAGGTCTTCAAAGAACCGGTCAGGGACCAGCTTTACGACCTCTGGGATTAGACACGAAAGAGGTTTTGTTTATAAAAGGTACTCCACAACCTCCTTCAAATTCGCAAACCCACAATCATCCCTGGTCAGATGAAGGAAATCCATTCCGGTCCTTTCAGCAAATTTTCTGTCGCTCTCCCTATCCCCGACGTAGGTGTAGGGCCCCGCCCCCATTTCCCTTTTCAGCTCCTGAAAGGGGCGAGGATGCGGTTTGATCCTCCTCAGTCCCTCGAGTCCCGTAGCACGCCCAACCCAGGCTCGAAACAGCTCGCGAAGTTCGTACTTTTCGAGAAAAGAGCCAACTACCTCCGAGGGAGAATTACTAATTATCCCCAGTTGATACTTTCCTTTTAGATCACCCAGGTACTGGACGTCGGGGAAGGGCCTTAGCTCGCCCGCTTCGATCATCTCGAGCTTTTCGGATACGTAATACCTGTCCCTGGTATCCCAGACTTCGGCAGGAGTTGCTGGGAAATTTTTGACACCTTCCTCAAGGTTTTCCACCTCGCCGGGATAGAGCTTTTTCAGGTTGTCTTCCGTCGGCTCGACGCCGAACTCTTTAAGTGCTTTCCTGAAGGCCCTGTCCAGCCAGCTCAGGTCCGACTCCGAATCGAGCAAAACTCCGTCCAGGTCAAATACGACTCTTTCTTTTCTCATACGCGAAACATAGGATAATCGCCCAAAATATAGTTTTTCAAGTTTAGAAGGGAAAAGTCCCCTTTGTCTTTTGATAGTTAACCGGCCAAGGGTTATCCTTTCTTGAGTTTTTTGATCCACGAGAAAGGAGAAGGATGCCTTCAAAAAAAGAACTACTTATTTTCGGTCTGGATGGTGCCACTTTTGACCTGTTGGACGGCTGGTTTGCGGAAGGGGAATTACCGTTTCTCAGGAAGTTGGTCGAGGACGGAGTACGAGGGGAAATGCGCAGCACGATCCCACCTCTGACCGGCCCGGCCTGGTCCACGTTCCAAACCGGAGTTAACCCAGGCAAGCACGGCGTCTTCGACTGGGGAAGCTCCAGCGAGGAAAATTACGGCACGGGGGTGGTCGACTCCACCTCGATCGGGGCGAAGACGATCTGGGAGATAGCCAGTGAATCGGGAAAGAAGGTCGGTTCTATCGGCGTACCGGTAACCTACCCTCCGCGAGAGATCAACGGGTTTATGACGACCGGAGTCTTAACTCCTAAGACCGCCGACGACTACGTCTATCCTCCTAAACTCAAGGAGGGTCTAGAAAAAGAGGTAGGGGAATACCGGTTCGCACCCACCCACGCGGAAATGGCCATAAACAACTCCCAATGGATAGAAGAGCTGAAAAAGTCAATAGGGAACAAGGAAAAAACCGCGCTCCACCTGCTCACGTCCCAGGAATGGGATATTTCGATGGTCTACTTCATGGAAACCGATACGGTAAAACATCATCTCTTTCCGGAAAAACCGGAAGACTCCGAAGGAGAAGAACCTGTTCTGGAAGTCTATAGACGCGTTGATAAAGCCCTCAAGAACATCTACGAGGCGACGGCGCAGGAAGATACCCACATAATCGTCGTATCCGATCACGGCTTCGGCCCTCTGGAGTGGATCTTTAACGCAAACAGCTGGCTTCTGGACAGAGGGTACCTTCAGCTAAAGGACTCCGCCGGAACGAGGATAAAAAAAGCCGCCACCCGCCTAGGCTTAAACCAGAAAAACCTCTATAAAGTAGGGGACCTGCTCGGGCCGCTAGGGAAAGGAAACGAATGGGAGATGGAAGGTTTTAACGATATACTCGGGAAACTCTTCCTCTCGCTCGATGACGTGGACTGGGAGAACTCACAGGCTTACTCCCGGGGAGGCGTCACCGGCGCACTCCGACTGAACGTAAAGGGCAGAGAACCGCAGGGCTCCGTCCCTCCGGAAAGCGCCGACTCGGTTCGGAAAGACCTCATGGCGGGCCTAAAAGAGCTCCGCAACCCTTATACCGGAGAAAAAGTAATCGAAAAAGTTATGAGGAACGAGGAGGTCTACCAGGGCCCGAGATCCACCGAGGGTCCCGACGTTCTCTTCCTCACAAAGGGACTAAAGACCGATACCGGCGGTCTGACCGTCTTCAAAACGCTCGACCCGATAATTCCGGCCTTTGCAATTAACGGGACGCATAGGATGAACGGGATTTTCTCAGCCAGAGGGCCGAAGTACGGGGCCGGGACGGAAGTCGACGGTCTGAAGATCTCAGATCCCGCGGCCATTGTGCTTCACACACTCGGTCTGAAAATCCCGAGTTACATGGACGGAGAACCCAGGAAAGAGGTATTCTCAAAGGAGTTCTGGGAAAATCAAGAACCAAAATATCTTAAATCTCACCTACCCGGAAAAGGGGACGAGGCTGACGAAAACGAAACCGACGAAGAGATCAAAGAGCGCCTGAAAGGCCTGGGATACCTAGCTTAGCGGGAACCTACATTTGTGAGTTTCAAACAATACGGATTTTTCCCCAGTTCGCTTACCGAAACGTTAGAGACCGCTCGAGACCAGAAGGTGATCATTTAATTTTTATTAAAAATTGTTTGTAATCAATAACTATTTCTATTAAAATAATTGGCGAAGGATCACAACTTAACCTCAGGAGGTTAAAAAGATGAACGAAGAACTGGAAGAAGCATTAAACGAACAGATCAACGAAGAGCTCGGTTCCTACTATATCTATCTCTCCATGCAGGCCTATTTTGCGTCCGAATCTCTGGATGGATTCGCGAACTGGATGGAGCTTCAGGCACAAGAAGAGGTCGAGCACGCCATGAGGATATTCCGTTTTTTAAACGACCGCGGCGGCAGGGTAAAGCTCGGGACAATCAAGGAGCCGAAGCAGGACTGGAATTCCCCGCTTAAAGCCTTTAAAGATGCCTATGAACACGAACAATACATCTCGAGAAGGATCAACGATTTAGTGGACCTGGCCGAAGAGAAAGACGACAAGGCCACGCTCAACATGCTCGACTGGTTCGTCGAGGAACAGGTCGAAGAAGAAGCTTCCACTGGTGCTATAGTGGACAAGCTGGAAATGGTGGATGGGTCAGCTCCGGGTCTGCTTGCTTTGGACAAGGAGCTCGGTGCTCGGGGAGTAACCGACGAGGAAGGGGAGTCAGAATAACCGGTCCATCCCGCGGTTTCTCCGCTGGGTCTGAAAATCATCGAAAATTCAGGCAAGCGGGAGACTACTCCCGCTTGCCGTTAAACACCCGGGAACTCAAACCAGTTCTTCCATCTCATCCAAGTAGCTTTCGTAAACGGACAGGGCTCTGTCGACTGGCTCTGGCCGACTCATATCGACCCCTGCTTTTTTCAACGCTTCCAACGGGTACTCGCTTGAACCCGCCTTTAACAAATTCAGGTACTTATCGACTGCTTCCGAACCCCCTTCAAGAATTTTACGCGATAAGGCGATTGAGGCACTAACTCCGGTGCTGTACTGGTACACGTAATACGCACGGTAAAAGTGGGGTATCCTCATCCACTCTTTTCCGATCCTTTCGTCCAGCTTTACGGGCCTGTAGTATTTTTCTTTTATGGACAGGAAAAGTTCATCCAGCCGTTCGGCATTTAACCCTTCCCCCGACTCCGCGGCCCGGTGTACGCGATGTTCGAAGTCCGCAAACAGGGTCTGGCGGTAGAGGGTGGTGCGGAAGGTTTCCAGGAAATGATCGAGCACCCGGAGGCGGAAAGCGGGATCGTCCACCTCATCAAGCAGGTGTTCCGTTAGGAGAGCTTCGTGGGTGGTGCTAGCTACCTCGGCCGCGAAGATTGAATAATCACCATAAACGTAGGGCTGATTTTCGGAAGTCAGCTTCGAATGCATCGAATGTCCGAGTTCGTGGGCCAGCGTGTATAGGGACGAGACGTCTCCCTTGTAATTCATCAGGATAAACGGTTGGGTATCATAGGATCCGCCGCTGTACGCTCCGGCTCTTTTTCCCGGGGTTTCGTAGACGTCGATCCAGCGGGACTCGAACCCTCCTTCTACTTCATCGCGGTAATCCTCTCCCAGGGGCTCTACCGCGCCCAGCACGTAATCTCTGGCCTCCTCGTACGAAACATCCCTCAGGTCGTTACCCCCCATGGGTAGGTAAAGGTCCCAGGTTTTTAGCTGGTCGTAACCAAGGGCTTCTTTCTTTAATTCCAGGTGACGGTGCAGGGAGCTTAGTCTCTCTTCCACAACCTCTATTAGGTTATCGTAGACTTCTACGGGAATCTTGTTCTGATCAAGGGATCTCTCGCGGGCGGAGTCGTAGTTCTTGATTTTGGCCAGCTTGTTGTCCGTCTTGACGCTGTTTTCGTACGAAACGGAAATCGTGTTGCTAAGACCTTTGAACCCGTCGAAGAACTTCTCGTAAACCTCCTGCCTGAACTCCCTGTCATCCCGCTTAAGCAGGTTGATGAAGTTGCTCAGGGTTATCTTGACCTCTTCCCCTTCCGGGCTCTCTACCGACGGAAACTCCAGGTCCGCGTTGGTCAGGTAATTGTATATTTCTCCCGGAGCGGCCAAAACTTCCTCCAGGTCTGCAACCAGACTCTCGACTTCCGGGCTCCGGGTATGCGGCTTTTGTCTTAGCACGTCTTCGAAGTAGTGCTCGTAGGTCCTAAGATCAGGGTTACTCTCCATCAGTTCTTCTATTTCTTCCTCGCTGGCATCCTGGATCTCCGGCTCGATGAAGCTGGAAGCTGACTTAGCCCGGGAGTGTAGACCTCGGGCCCGGGAGGACATAGCCTGATACTTCTGGTTCCGGGTGTCCTCGTCGCTCCTCATCCGCGCGTACGAGAACAGGACGTCCACCTTTCGAAAAACTTCTTCCCTCAAACGAAGGGCCGCCAGCAATTTCTCGGCGCTGTCGAGAACCCTTCCCTCGAACCCCCCAAAATCCTCCAGTCGCTCCTCTACGGATTCAAACTCCTCCTCCCATTCCTCGTCCGAATCGAAGACGCTGCTTAGATCCCACTTGTATTCCTGTTTTAAGGCATCTCTTTCCTCAACTTCTGACATGTTTGGTCCGTCCTCCTCTTTGTTCGTGTCTGTTGAATTAGTTTAAGGTCTTAACTTTCGAATAACAAAACGCAGCTACCGATCCTGATTTCCAAATTAAGACCGGCCCACCCGGTAACTAAAGGAAACCCGTGACTTCAGCAGCCCGTTTTCTTCTTCCGGAGACCTCCTTTAGCTACCTTGAACCTCCGCCCGTTGCAGGGATTCCAGAATAGGTCTATAATTGATTGATTTACCATTATTATTCGTTACTTGGAGGTAAAAAGGTTGAAATCCACAGTTAAAGAAAGAGCGGATTCGGAGGTCAGGCTCGAGGTCACAATAGAGAGCGGAATCGTAAACCAAAAACTCGATGAAATATATAACGAAGCAGTTCAGGAACTGGATCTACCAGGCTTCAGAAAAGGTAACGTACCCAAAAGCTTTGTAAAAGCTCGTTTCGGTGACGACGTATTCTACGAAGATGCCCAGAACGAACTGTTGGAAGAATACCTTCCCAAAGCACTCAAAGAGAACGGGATAGATCCGGTTTCGCAACCGGAGACGGAGATCGTCGAGTTCGAAAGGGACGAGGATTTTACCTTCGAAGCCTCCGTCGAGGTGATGCCCGAGTTGGACCTGGGTGATTACACGGATCTCGAAATAGAGGACCCAAGTACCGAAAAGGTTACCGAGGATGATATCGAGGAGAGGATCGAGGAAATCCGCAAAGAAAACGGTCAGCTCGTTCCCAAGGAAGGAGAACAAGTCGAAGACGGTGATTACGTCCTGGTAAGCGATTCCGACGGAAATACTCAGCAGGTAAACGTGGGGGAAGACGATCCGACCGGGGACTTGATCGGAAAAAGCGTCGGAGACCGGGTAACGATCGGTTCGGACGACGGCGAGGGGGCCGAGTTAGAAGTAGAGGAGATCAAGGAACTGGAACTTCCGGAGGTGGACGACGAATTTGCAAAAGACCTCGGCCACGAAGACCTGGAGAGCCTCCGTACTGATCTAAAGTCGGAAATCTTCGAGGAGAAAGAAGAGGAAAGGACGGAAAAACTAAGGGAAAGGATCTTGGATAAGTTACTGGAAGAAACCGAGTTCTCCCCGCCCGAACGCATGATTCAGGACATGGTCGACAAAAGGGTAAACGAAACCAAAGATAGGCTCGGTTCCCGGAAGTACTCGGAAATACTCGAGGAGCAGGGAAAGACTGAGGAGGAAGTCGCCAACGATATAGAGGAATCCGCGCGGGAACAATTGAAGCGTCTAATGGTTTTAAACGAGATCGCCGAGGAAGAGGAAATCGAAATGAGCGACGAGGAATTCGAAGAAAGGCTGGAAGAGGAAGCAAACAGACAGGACGTCAATCCGATAAAGTTCAAAAACCAGCTTAAGGCAGGGGACCAGCTGGAATCCTTCCGCGAGTCCCTGACCCAGGAAAAGGTGCTCGACTACCTGCTGGATTCAGCTAAACTGATCACGGAGGAGGATAATAATGACTGAACCAAAAGCTCAAGTTCCCTTCGTCGTCGACAAGACCGACGGTCACGAGCGGACATACGATATCTACTCCAGACTGCTCAAGGATAGAATAGTATTCCTGAAAGGGCCAGTGACCGACGAGCTCTCAAACGTCATCATTGCCCAGATGCTATACCTGGAAGCGGAGAACCCGAGTCAGGACATAAATCTCTACATCAACACCCAGGGTGGGGTGGTTACCGGTGGCCTGGCAATCTACGATACCATGCAGTACGTGAAACCGGAAGTAAAGACAATCTGCGTAGGCCAGGCCTCGAGCATGGGGGCTTTATTGCTGGCAACCGGAGAACCCGGAAAGAGATACGCCCTGCCGAACTCCAGAGTGCTGATTCACCAGCCGCTGGGTGGAGCACAGGGCCAGGCGACCGACGTAGAAATCCATGCCAACGAACTCGTTAAGGTCAAGAAAAGAGTCAACAACATACTGGCCGAACATACCGGACAGCCCCTGGAAAAGATCCAGGAAGATACGGAAAGAGATTTCTTCATGGCCCCGGAAGAGGCAGAGGAATACGGCATAATTGATAAGGTTATCAGCACCAGGGAGAACTCCGAAGAATAGCCGGGCTAGCTCCTTAAATTTTCATCACTTAACCAAACTAGAAAAACCGGGTCAATTACCCCGGACCAAGGCGCGAGGTCTGTAACCCCAAACCCGTAAGGTTAAAAACCTTTTTCTTTGCCGAGGAAGGACCCAGCAGTCGATCGAGTCCATTTATTGCCTTAAACCCGTTATGGAAATAAACTCACAAATTACTGAGAAACAGTATGGGGGTTCTCCCCCCCGATTGACTGCTGGAGGGAAACTTGCCGATTTCTCCCCAGGGTGTACCCCGGGGCTTTTTCGGCAGGCTTTGGAGACGGCGTTCCAGACACGGCCAGTATATAACAAGCGGGTATGGTTGCTTATTCTGGTTGCCCTGGTTTCGTCGTTTTTACTCCTTCCCGCACACGCTGCAGGGGCTACGCGGGTGAGGGTCCTGCACCTGGCACCGGAGGCCGGGAAGGTAGAGGTCTGGGTCGAAGGCCGGCTGATTAACGAAAGCCTTGGGTTTCTGGAAGATACCGGGTACGTCGAGCTTTCACCAGGGGAGAACAGGATAGTTTGTAAAACTACAGGAGAAGACGACCCGGTTATCCTCAATAGCCAGTACCCCCTACGGGAGGACAAGGACTATACTATCTCGCTAACCGGCCGTGAAAGCGATAAACTTCAGTTGACTACCTCTATAGATTCCTGCCCGCCCCAAGAAAGGCTGGCCCAGCTCAACTTCACCGACGGGGTTCCCGGTTCCCCGGCAATAGATCTCTCTATTAGGTACGGCCCTGTCCTTTACAAAGGGCTATCGTTTCGCACCAGCGGCGGCTGTCAATTCATACCTCCGGACGAATACGTGCTGAAGTTCACGGAATCCAGAACGGGCCGGACTCTGGCGGAAAGGGAGATAACTCTGAAAGAAGGCACCAGGTACAACCTGTTTGCCACTGGCGACTTTCAGGGAGACGACTTTAGATTGGTCACTTTTGAGGAAGAAAACAAGCCGGAAAGGGAGCCCCAGGTCTTTGGAGTGGATCGGTCAGTTCTCCAGCTTCTCGGAGCCGGCCTGATTGCTTCCGTTCTCATACTGGTTCTGGGGCGACAGTAAAGCAGAAAAACTTGGGGCTTAGGATTTACGCCCGGGAGGATTCGAACCCCCGACTTTCGGTTCCGAAGACCGACGCTCTGTCCAGCTGAGCTACGGGCGCGGGTGGGAGGAGCGACGGGAATCGAACCCGCAACAACTGGGACCACAACCCAGTGCTCTGCCTTTGAGCTACGCTCCTCAAGTTATTATCAAATTAAATTGGTCAAGGATACACACAAGTGCGCCCGGGAGGATTCGAACCCCCGACTTGCGGCTTAGAAGGCCGCTGCTCTGTCCAGCTGAGCTACAGGCGCCTGTCCTTCTTATTATAATTTATAATTAAAGTCAGTCTGGAGCGGAAGACGGGAATCGAACCCGCAGCCCCTGGCTTGGAAGGCCAGTGCTCTACCGTTGAGCTACTCCCGCTCGGATAATACTGGTCGGAGAGGCCGGATTTGAACCGGCGACCTCAGCGTCCCGAACGCTGCGCGCTAGCCAAGCTGCGCCACTCTCCGGGATGCTCCAAATTATAATGGGTCGTATTAGATTTATAAACCTTTTCAGGTTATTTGCCACACAGCTCAGGCCTTTTCCTTCTCGCTCCTTTCCTTCCAGATCCTGTCCAGAATTCCATTAACGAACTCCGGGGCGTTATCCGTGCCGTATTCCTTGGCGAGTTCTATCGCTTCGTTCATCACGACTTCGGCCGGAGTATCGTCGTAGAAGAGCATTTCATAAATAGCCATTCTTAGGATATTTCTGTCCAGAAAGGCCAAACGATCGACCTTCCAGCCGACCGTAAACTCCGAGATGAGCTCGTCAATCCTCTCTAGGTCCTCCAGCGTCCCCTCAAATATCTCCCTGATGAACTCTTCCTGGTCACCGTAGGAACTGTCATCGAGCACCCTTTCGCGAATTACCCCTTCGTCTTCGACGAATTCCGTTCCGTACAGCGATTTCAAAACCTCTTCTCGGGCCTCGTGCCGCAGCATCTCTTAACGTCAACCGAAAAAGAGGGAAAAAAGCTCTCTCAGCTTTCGTTTCACCTGTTTACCCGCTTCCAAGTACAACCCGCCGAGGTAGCCCAGAAAACTGAGGCCCAGTATAAGCAGGACCACCTGCCAGTTGAAAAATATAAACAACAGGGCAACGACAAAACCCGCTGCCGCACCGATAAACCTATAGTCAGTTTTCATCTTCATCTCCCTCGAATTCTATCTCTTCGGGGCCCTCGACCTCCGTTTTCGTCGAGGAATCCTTGATGTCAGAGCTTTCAACTCCCCTTGTATAGAAATCGATCCTTTCCACGTTCAAACCGGTCCTCTCGTGAACCTTCTCTCGTAGTGTTTCCTGGACTTTCTCGCCGAGTTCACCTATATCGTCCTCGGACCCGACTTTGGCATTAACCTCTATGCTGACCCCGCCTCCCGACTGAGTTAACTTCGTCCGGAAGGACTTCAAATCAAGGTCAACCCTGAGGATTTCATCGGTCAGCTCCTTGACCGCGTGACGAGAGATGTGGATGTTCCCTAAATCGCCCTCGTGAACGAAGGTCCTTTGCCTCGTATAAGAGACCACGAACTTTCTGACAAAATAAAGACCGACAAAACCGGAGAGGGCCCCAATCGCGTAAAGCAGCAGCGTTCCAGGCCTCCCGCCAAGAAAAGCCTGAAGGTCATACTCGGGGAAGAAGCCGTAGGCGTAGCCTATAAACCCCGCGGCTATGAAAAACCAGATGAAAGCCAGCAGTACGTAGAATACGTCAACGAAGCGGTTCCTTAAAGTGTCCACTTTATTGCTCCTCCAGGTCCTCCAGTTCCGTCTCTTCCCCCTCAAAGGCCAGGGCCGAGACGTCTACGTTTATTTCACTGACCTCTAATCCGGTCATTTCTTCTACTTCTTTTTGGACGCTATCCTGGACGGCCTCGGCCGTCTCGTGGACGGGATACCCGTACTTAACAGCTATATTAACGTTAATCTTGACGTGACCGTCCTCCAGTTCCGTCTCCACAGTCTTGGTACTTCCCCTGTTAAAAACAGATGAAATACCCGACTTATCCTCCCGTTCCACCAAACCTTCGACCCCCATAGCGGCCACCGCCGCGATAGAAGTAATGACGTCCTTGGATATCTCGATTTCCCCCAGCCCCATCGACGACCTGTACTCTTCCTCCTCCATCTCCATGGAATTCCCTCCTTTTCGGGATAATCGGTAAACCTTAGCTGCCCCGATCGTTTAGACGCGTTCGACGTATTTATCCTGCCTCGTATCTACCTTTATCGTCGCTCCTTCTTTTACAAAGAGAGGGACTTTCAGCTCCAGGCCCGTTTCCAGGGTGGCGGGTTTATCTCCGCCGGAAGCAGTATCGCCTTTTACTCCGGGCTTCGTATCGGTGACCTCGAGTTCCACGAAAGTTGGTAATTCGATCGAAATCAACTTTTGATCGTGGAACAAACCCTTGACTTCGAGGTTATCCTTGAGGTATTTTACTTTATCTCCCAGCTGGTCTTCAAGAATCTCGAACTGCGAGTAATCCTTCTGGTCCATAAAGTTATAGCTTTCGCCGGAACTATAAAGGAACTTAAGCGGCCTTTTGTCCAGATATGCCTTTTTGACGTCTTCTTTTCCTTTAAACGTCTTTGATAGCACCTTTCCCGTGTCGAACGACTTCAACTTGACCCTCGCAAAAGCATCTCCTCTGCCGCGTTTCGAGTGCTCGTACTGGACTATCCTGTAAAGTCCTCCCTGGTATTCGACGGTCATCCCCTTTGACATATCCGAGACGGATAAACTCAAATGCCTTCACCTCCGAATTAAAACCTTTTAAATTTATTGGTTCGATACCGTTGATCGTTCAAAGGTTCTACACTATTATAATTACGACGTGTTGTTTTATCATACTTGAAATTTAAACAGCGGCTATTTAACAAAACTTGCCGAGAAAGCCCCGTAGTTTGCTGCGGGGTAATTAACTTCTCAAAAAAGCAACAGGAGCCGGAAAGCCCAGGAAGCCAGGCAACTGGTTGGGCGGCTAAATCCTAAGCTATCGATACCAAATTAAAAAGGAGACAAACGATGCTAAATACACAAAACGACCTTTACGATGTGGCTATCGTGGGCGGTGGTCCCGCAGCCCATTCAGCAGCACTTTACGCCAGGCGAAAAGAACTAAAAACCGCCATGATTGCCAAGGAAGAAGGTGGACAGCTCCTTTATTCGAGCGAAATCGACAACTACCTCGGGGTACCTGACGTCGAGGCATTTGAACTGGTAAAGAAGTTCCGGGGCCACGTGGACAAGTACGAACCAGAGAAGATCGAGGACGAAGTACTCGACGTCGAAAAGGACGAAGAATTCAGGCTGAAGCTCGATAAAGGCGAGGAACTGCGGTCCAGGACGTTAATTATAGCCACCGGGGCCAAGTGGAGGAAATTGGACGTTCCAGGAGAAGAGGAATTCTCCGGCAAAGGTCTTAGTTACTGTACAACCTGTGATGGCCCCCTCTTCGCCGGAGCTGACGTGGCCGTGGTTGGTGGAGGAAACTCGGCCTTCGAGGGAATCATCGACCTACTGCCCATCGCCAACAGGATTGTGAACGTCGACATAGCCCCGGAACCGATAGCGGATCCCGTTCTTCAGAGACACGTCGAGAACTCCGATCATTTGGATGAAGTCGAACTCGAACGATACTACGGACACGAAATCCTTGAGATACTCGGGGACGAAATGGTAACCGGACTGAGTCTCAGGGACAGGGATACGGGAGAAGAAAAGGAAGTGGAAGTCGAGGGGATTTTCGTGGAGATAGGACTGATCCCCAATTCTGGGTTTGTGGACCACCTGGTGGAGACCAACGACGCGGGAGAAATCGTAGTTGGCTGCGACAGTGAGACGAACGTGGAGGGACTCTTCGCGGCTGGTGACGTAACCAGCGTGCCGGAGAAACAGATCATAATTGCCGCCGGGGAAGGTGCGAAGGCCGCCCTGGGGGCTTACAGGTACCTGATTCACCAGTAAACATCCACGAAGCCCTGTAGACTTTATCTTCAGCTTAAGATAAGTTTTCTAAGTCAAATATTTCCCTATAATACGAAAACCCCGCCGAAAGCGGCGGGGTTTTCTTCGTTCAGGCAAACCTGAACTATTCGCTCTCGTAATTTTCGATTACTTCTTCGATCGATCCTACCATGTAAAAATCCTGTTCCGGTACGTGATCCAGCTCGCCGTCCACGATGGCTTTGAATCCCTCAATTGTTTCGTCCAGGCTCACGTACTTTCCTTCCCTCCCCGTAAATTGCTCCGCCACCGAGAAGGGCTGACTGAGAAACCGCTGAATCTTTCTCGCCCTTTCCACGGTCACCTGATCTTCTTCGGATAACTCGTCCATACCCATTATCGCAATTATATCCTGGAGGTCCTCGAACCTCTGCAGGTTTTCGAGCACCCTCTGTGCCACGTCGTAGTGGGCCTGGGGAATAACGTGAGGATCAAGCATGGACGAATCCGAATCGAGCGGGTCCACGGCGGGATAGAGCCCCTTCTCCGCTATGTCCCGGGCCAGGGTGATCGTCGCGTCCAGGTGAGAAAAGACCGTCGCCGGGGCGGGATCCGTCAGGTCGTCGGCCGGCACGTAAACTGCCTGGACCGAAGTAATCGAACCGTCTTTGGTCGAGGTAATCCTCTCCTGAAGCTCGCTCATCTCCGTCGCCAGGGTGGGCTGGTAACCCACCTCGGACGGCATCCGACCGAGCAAAGCGGATACTTCGGAACCGGCCTGAGCGAAACGAAATATGTTGTCTATAAATAACAGGACGTCCCGGGCCTGCTCGTCCCGGAAGTACTCCGCCAGGGTGACGCCGGATAGCCCGACGCGGAACCTGGCTCCCGGGGGCTCGTTCATCTGTCCGTAAACCAGGGCGGTATTTTCCAGAACACCCGATTCCTTCATCTCCAGCCAGAGGTCGTTTCCCTCTCTCGTCCTTTCTCCGACCCCTGAAAAGACCGAATAGCCCTCGTGCTCGTAGCCGATGGACCTGATCAGCTCCATAATCAGAACGGTCTTACCGACACCGGCTCCACCAAACAACCCGATTTTACCTCCTCTTGGGAAGGGCGCAAGGAGGTCTATTACCTTTATTCCGGTTTCGAATATTTCGTCCTTAGTAGACTGGTCGGTAAAATCCGGAGCGGGCCGATGAATTGGATACGTTTCGTCGGTATCCGGAGGGCCCTTTTCGTCGATCGGGCTACCGGTCAGGTCGAACATCCTTCCCAGCGTTTCCTCTCCGACAGGTACGCTGATCGGTCCACCCGTGTCATAGATCGGTTGGCCGCGCTGAAGTCCGTCAGTAGAATCCATCGCGATGGCCCTGACTTCCTCGTCACCAAGGTGCTTCGCCACTTCGAGGACGAGATCCTTCTGGTCGCCATCCCTTTCTACTTTCAGGGCGTTGTTTACCGACGGGACACCTTCTTCGGTACTAAACCTGGCATCCACGACGGCGCTCTTTATCTCCGTGATCCTTCCTTCACTTGCTACGTCTTCTACCATATTGCCACCTCGTTTAAGCCTCTTCTCGGAGGGCCTCCGCCCCGCCGATTATGTCCGCTATCTCTCTCGTAATCTGTTGCTGTCTTGCCTTGTTGTAAGTAAGAGTCAGGTCGTCAATGAGCTCGTTCGCGTTATCCGTAGCGTCACGCATGGCCTTGCGCCTTATCGCGTGTTCGCTCGTCTTCGTATTAAGGGTTATCCAGAAAATCCTCTCCAGGAACCACTCCTCAAGGAAATTCGCCAGGATCTCTTCTCGACGGGGCTCGAAGATACGTTCTTCCTGAAAATCTCCCCCCGGGCCTTCTTCCGAACTCTCGGTCTCTTCGTCGATAGCCTCAGTGGCCAGAGGTAGGACTTTTTCCACCTTCAGCTCCTGGTTGAGATCGGAGTTGAACTTCATATAAATCACCCAGAGCTCGCTGAACTCTCCCGATTCGAACAGGTTCAGGAGCTCCTGCCCGATGGCCTCGGCCTTGTGAAAATCGGGATCCTGGTAAAAATCGACCCAGCTTCCCTCGAACCCGTCCCGGTTTTTGAAGAAATTGTGCCCCTTTTCGCCACCGGCGTAAATGGTCACTTCGCGGTCCCGTGAGTTGATGAAGTCCCTGCCCGCACGGTTTATGTCGATCGTATAATTTCCAGCCAGCCCCCGATCCGAGTTGAATACCACTAAACCGATCCGATCCCCGTCACCCTCTTCCAGCAGGGGGCTTATTGGCTTCCCCTCCTTACGCCCGACTCCTCTTTGTAGTATTTTTAACTTCTCGTTCATAATATCCTGGTAGGGCCGGGCGGCTTTCAGCTTGTTCTTAAGCCTGGTCACCTTCGCCATGGCGATCGCGTTCATCGCCTTGGTAATCTGCTTTATGTCCTTTATGTTCCCTATTCTGCTCTTAATCTCCCGAGCCTGAGCCATCGCCCCCCTCCTTGAACTCCTCGTCGAACTCGGCGAGCGCTCGTTTGAGTTCTTCTTCTATCTCTTCAGTCAATTCCGCGGTCTCCTTTAACTCCGTAAGCACGTCTTCGTAGTAGGTTTCGACGTGTTTGAGCATCGCTTCCTCGTAATCCTTTACTCCCTCGACTTCGAGGTCGTCGATATAGCCGTTGACCGCGGCGTAAAGCGAAACTGCTTGTTTTTCCACCGGCATCGGCTGATACTGGTCCTGAGTCAGCATCTCCATCACACGCTCACCGCGGGCGAGCTGCGCCTGGGACTCCTCGTCGAGCTCTGAGGCAAATTCCGCAAACGCCTCCAGGTCACGGTATTGAGCCATTTCCAACCGTAACTCCCCTGCGATCTCCTGCATCGCCTCGTTCTGTGCGGCACCACCTACACGTGAGACCGAATCCCCTACGTTTATCGCCGGGCGGAATCCCTGGTTGAACAGGTCCGATTCCAGGTATATCTGCCCGTCAGTGATGGAAATCACGTTGGTCGGAATGTAAGCGGAAATATCCCCGGCCTTGGTCTCCACGATCGGGAAGGCGGTTAACGACCCTCCCCCCATTTCTTCGTTAAGCTTGGCAGACCTTTCCAGCAGCCGGGAGTGAGTGTAGAATATGTCCCCCGGGTAAGCTTCTCGGCCCGGTGGTCGCCGGAGGAGCAGAGAAATCTCCCTGTAGGCAACGGCGTGCTTAGAGAGGTCGTCGTAAACGATGAAGGCGTCTTCACCGTTATACATGTAGTGCTCGGCCATCGCCGTTCCCGCATAGGGCGCTATGTACTGCATCGGCGTCGGGTCCTCGGCGTTTGCCGCGATAACCGTCGTGTACTCCATCGCCCCGTTCTTCCTCAGGGTATCCACCGTCTTTGCGATCGTGGAGGTCTTCTGCCCGACGGCCACGTAGAAACAGTGCACGTCGGTATCCTTTTGATTCAGGATGGTGTCCACTGCAATAGCGGTCTTTCCGGTCCTGCGATCCCCGATTATCAGCTCACGCTGTCCCCTCCCGATCGGGGTCAGGGCGTCGATGGATTTATAACCTGTTTGGAGAGGGACTTCGACCGGTTGTCTCTTTACAACACCCGGTGCCTTTATCTCTATATCTCTGGTTCTATCGGCATCAACCGGACCCTTACCGTCCTTCGGTTCGGCAAGGGGATTTACGACGCGGCCTTGAAGTTCCGGGCCGACGCTGGTTTCGAGTACCTTTCCGGTACGCTTTGCCTTGTCGCCTTCGTCGATTTCCTCCACGTCTCCAAAGAGAATAGCGCCGATACTATCTTCCTCCAGACTCATTGCCAGCCCGTTTACCCCGCCGGGAAACTCCAGAATTTCCATGGACATGGCATTTTCCAGTCCGAAGACGCGGGCAATACCGTCGCCGGCCTCCACAACCACTCCCTCTTCCTCCATGGAAAGGGAGTAATCGTAGCCCTTTATCTGCTCTTTGATTAAGCCCGTAATCTCGTCGCTCTTAATTTCTACCATTGCTTCCTCCTTCTAAGATGTGCTCCCGCAAACCTCTAATCTCTCCCTGGACCGAGCCGTCTATGATATGTTCCCCGACCTTGAGCCTGATTCCACCTATCAACCCGGCGTCTTCCCTGATCTGGGTTACGAAAACGGATTTCTCCATAATTTCTTCCAGCCTACCCTTGACCTCTTCCGCGATCTCTCCTCCATCGAGATCAGGAGGGACCGTAATTTCTACCTCGATTATTTCCTCCTCGTCCCTCCTGATCACCCGCAACCTCTCGTAGATCAGCGGGAGGTAATCCTCCCTGTCCTTGTTCACTAGGAGTTTCAGGAAATTCAGGGTCTCCCGAAGCACGGATTCCCCAAGGATCTCGTCCAGCATGCTTTCTTTATCCTCGTTCGGAACGAGCGGGTGAATGAGAAAATCCATCAACTGGTCGTTTGAATCCACCAACCGAGCCACCTCTGCCAGATCCCCCTGTAACTGATCCAGCTTACCTTCTTCCGACCCGAGCTCGTATAGCGCTTCCGCATATCTATCCGCGACTTCTACTGATTTCATCCCGTGTTCAGCTCTTTTTCCTTCAGCTCGTCAAATAGGGAATCGAGGAACTTCGCGTGATCCTCCCGTTTGATGTCCCTTTGCAGGACCTTTTCCGCACCGGTCAGTGCCATATCCACGTACTCTTCCTCTAGCTCCTTAAAGGCCTCTTCCTTTTCCTGCCTGGCTTCTTTTCTCGCTTGTTCAACTATTCTTTCGGCCTCTTCTTCTGCCTCTTCCCTTCCCTCTTGGATGATTTCTTCCGCCCGGCGCTCGGCTTCTTCGATAATCTCGTTCCGGCGCCGTTTTGCCTCCTTCAGCTTTTCTTCTCTCTCCTTCTTCAACTGCCGGGCGGTCTCTTCTTTTTCCTGGGCGTTATCTATCCTCGATTTTATCTTCTCGCGCTTTTCCTGAATGAATTCCTTCGCCGGGCGGAAAAGCAGCCAGGACAGAACGACCACGAGAATACCAAAATTTATCCAGTTGGCAACGATAGTTAAATTGAAACTCTCGATAATCGTCTGCCATTCTAGTCCCATGGGTTACCTCGATTAAACGACCATCAGCAACATTATGGCGACGATCAAGGAATATATACCCGTAGATTCGGTAATAGCCTGACCGATTACCATCGTCCTCAACAAGCTATCCTCCATTTCCGGCTGGCGTGCCATACCGTCTATCGCGTGAGAGGCAACCTGCCCCTCGCCGTAAGCGGCCGCGATAGAACCGATTCCCATTACGAACCCCGCCGCCAGGTACTTGGCTGCCGTCGTGATGCTAGCTGAAAGTTCCATCGAATAAATACCTCCTGATTTATTAAGTGATTACTACTGTTGAACTGCCACGTTTATGTACGAAACCGCCAACAACGCAAAAACAAAAGCCTGAATTGCCCCGATAAACAGTCCGTAAAAGGCCTGAAAAAAGGCCGGGAGCAGGATCGGGATTAACCTCGCGGTCAAGACGCTTATCAGAACAGCCCCCCCAAACACGTTCCCGAAAAGCCTGAAAGAATGCGAAATAGGCTTGGCTATCTCGGATATTACATTCATGGGCAACATAAAGGGATAAGGCTCAGCAAAGGATTTCAGGTAAGTTCCCGTTCCATTTATCCTCATACCGTAGTAGTGAGAAACCAGGAATACGAGCAGGGCAAAGCTGAGCGGAATGTTGAAATCCTGAGTCGGTGAAGAAAGGCCAGGAACGATAGAAATCCAGTTTGATACGGTAATAAAGAGGAACAGCGTCGAGATAAAGGAGTAGAGCTGTGTCCGGAGCCGCTCGGACTCGAAGGCATCCGCGAACTGTTCCTCAAGCAGGTTGATCAGTGACTCCAGAACTATCAGCCTGCCGGAGGGCTCCTCCTCGACGTCCTGTTCGAGCCCCTTTCTGAGCCACCAGGCGAACCCAATTATTAGCGCCATAACGACCCAGGACATTAACAACGTGATTATATCCAGCCCGAACATGTCCGGACCGCCAAATTTCAGAACGAGCTTTTCCCCGAGATGCTCCAGCATTTTTTACCTCCGAATTACCGGTTTTTGAGGGCCTCTTTAAATCGCAGCGTGAAACCGGGGACTAACACCCCACCCGCCGCCGCGAAAAAACTCAACCAGTCAGTTAGGGTCGCTAATACAAGAGCCAGACCGTAGAATATAAGCCTGACCAGGGCAACCGAAGAGGCCCTTCTGGCTATCTTTTCCGTTTCGTCGTTCTCCGCCATTCCGGCGGACCAGGTCGCCAGCAACCCGTTTAACCCAAGCGCCACGGCGAGCCCGTACCAGAAACCAAAAGCATAGCTACTTCCGATCGCAAAGAAAA
This sequence comes from Candidatus Acetothermia bacterium, assembly GCA_046543235.1. Taxonomy (GTDB): domain Bacteria; phylum Bipolaricaulota; class Bipolaricaulia; order M55B111; family M55B111; genus JAGXLP01. Next base: position 27,233 of record JBKGZT010000011.1, read on the forward strand.
GCGCTTCTCCTATTACAAGCCCTACTACTATAATTAACTTTACTGGAAATAATTCTGAAAAAGCGATTAGGTATTCTTCTCCCGGAGCGCTAAGCCAAACCAGTTATTACGACCTCTTAAATCAAGCTAAAGTCGTCTAGACCGCCCTCACCTGATCCGTTTTACCATCGACCAGCTCGTCAACCCTATCCGTCATCGAGGAAGTAACTTCGTCCACTTCGTCCTTCAACATGTACATGTCGTCCTCGGTAATTTCCCCTTCTTCCTCCTGGTTTTCTATTTTCTTGTTGGTATCCCGACGTATGTTGCGGATGGCTACCTTCGTCTCCTCCGCTTTGTCCTCTATCAAATTTACCAGCTCTTCCCTCCTTTCACCGGAGAGCTTAGGAACCGGCACCCGGACCACTTCCCCGTCGTTGCTCGGGTTTAGTCCCAGGTCCGCCTCCATGAGTGCATGCTCTATTGCTTCTATTTGACTGCTATCATAAGGCTGGACCACCAGAAGGCCCGTTTCTGGAGCGGAGATATTGGAGATCTGATTCAACGGCGTATCGGTACCGTAATACTCCACCTCGATGTCCTCTATCATGGCGGGGTTCGCCTGGCCGACATGGATCTTCGACAGCTCCTCCTGCAGAGTGCTGACCGACTGCTTCATCTTCTTCTTCATTTCCGGTACGGGATTTGACGTGCTCACTTTATCCACTCCCAGCTTCGGATTTTAATACTCTTGCTAAACTAATCACCTACATCAAGAACTACTTGTAACTAAGAGAACAATTATCGGTATATTGTAGTGGTTTTGTATCCCGTTTCAAACAGCTCCCGACCCAGCCCTAAACTTCGCCCCTGATTTAAATCTGCTCTCCCCACTGATGGAGGGAAAGCCCTGCCTTTCGTCCGAAGTCATGGCCTCAACCCATTACCCCAATTCGGTCATCCTTTAACTTATCTTCGCGCGGACAGCCGGACTCAAGAGCCGTTATTACGTATAAGCCAAAATAGTTAAAACGTTACTTAAGAAAAAACCTTGGATCACGCTATCCCCGACTATTAGGCGAGGGTTCAAGGTTTGTTCTGCTAGTCCTGGCTCACTTCGATTGCATCCACGGGGCAATCCTCTTCTCCTCCCCGGGCGGAATCGACCAAATCGTCCGAAACTTCGCCAGTCCTTTCGTCTTCCGTCCGGTGTTCCGCCACCAGCCTCGATTTCCCGTTATCGTCCGATTCGTAAACGTCGGGGTAGGATTGGTAACAGATTCCACAGGCTATACACGCGTCTTCATCTATCTCTACTTTTGCTGACATCCTGACCTCCTCAAAGTCAAATAGTTGATAATTCGCCGTAACTTCTCTTCCAACAGACCTCGATTTTGCTTAAATATAATACCGTGATGGCTTGAATAAATACACATCAACCGGACCGACAATCCACTTGGAGCACCTATTCTCCCCTTCTGACCTCTATCTCCGCGAAATCCAGCGAATCGATAATACTCTTTACCGGGTCCGGATCGGGCTCATCCTGGAGGAAAAGTCCCGTCCTTCTCCTCATCACGTCCTCGGGCCGGAAGCTCATCTCGCTCGTAACGGAGTAATAAACCTGGGCCCTGATCGGGACCTCCCCTTCACCGACGGGTTTTCGGGTCCGATGAATTGGTGTTTGCCGATCCCCCTGCCCCAAGCCAGGAGGCCGTAAAACGTGAGCCCGGCTCGCAGGATCAACGGCGATACACGAGTCTCCTCGTAGACCGGGAAGAAGAACTTGGATTTATATACCAGGTGAGAGGCAATATTTAACAGGGTCTCCCGTTCCCTCAGAGCCTCCCGGACCAGGCGGAAATCGTAGTTTTCCAGGTACCTCAGTCCACCGTGGACCAGCTTGGTGGACCTGCTGCTCGTACCCTGAGCAAAATCATCCTTCTCGAACAGGGCAACGTCCAGCCCGCGCAACGCGGCATCCCTGGCCACTCCCGCTCCGGTTATCCCGCCACCGATAACCACGAGATCGTATTCTTCCGAACCCATGACAGTTGAAGGTTTCAAATTTAACCACCAAAACTTGCCGAGGAAGCCCCCGGGCACCCCCTGAGGGTACTCAGCCATTATTGGTAAAGCAGACAACCAACTTATAAAAAAATTATTGTTTTTACCTTTATATCTGTAATTCTAAAATTTAGAGTTAACTT
>JBKGZT010000055.1:0-7651 GCA_046543235.1 Candidatus Acetothermia bacterium
GGTAAAATGCTACCCTATGTCCTTTTCACCTCGGTCGTAAGATCATCTCAAACCTTCGCCCAAAAAAATTTAGGACCCGAAGTTTACGAGCTGGGAAAACACCAGTTCATGAGACGAGGGCGGTACTGATATCAACCAATATCCTCGATCAATTCGAGCAGAAAACTCCAGAACTTCCGGGTGGACTCTATCTCCACTCGTTCGTCAGGGGAATGTGGGAACTCTATCGTAGGCCCCATCGCCAGCATCTGCAGCCCTTCTACTTTCTCCCCTATTATTCCGGTCTCCAGGCCGCCGTGAATGACCTTGACCTCCGGGGAATTTCCGGTGAGTTCCTCGAACGTCTCCTCCGCCCGGGCCAGCAATTCGGATTCCCTGTCGGGCTGCCAAGCCGGATAGGCTTCGTTATGCTCTACGTCTCCCCCGTAGGAACGTGCAATTAGTTCTATCCGCCTCCTCAGGTTCTCCAGCCGGGAACTCCTGCTGCTCCTGGAGCTGACCAAAATTTTGAATAGCTCTCCTGTAGTACGGACGGAAGCCAGGTTCGTCGAGGTCTCCACGGCGTCCTCGAACCTCTGATCGTAGGCCATGACACCGTTTGGCAGTGCAAGCAACAGGTTAATAAGTCTCCCGCCTGCCTCTTCCGAAATCGCCCGGTCTATTCCCGAGTGGGATACTTCCCCGACGTCCAGATTCATCTCCGGCTCGGTTTTCCTGAATTCCTTCCGGAAGACGTCAAACCGTTCTCGAGCTACCTCTTCTATTCTCTCGTATTCTCCTTCGGAAATTAAAACCGCGGTCGCTTCTCTGGGGATGGCGTTGTGTTTGTCGCCCCCTCTGACCTCGACCAGCTTAAAGTCAAATTCTTCCCTAAGACCGTCCAACAACCTGGCCAGCAACTTGTTCGCGTTCGCCCGACCTCTGTCGATATCCTCCCCTGAATGCCCTCCGGAGAGACCCGATATATTTAGAACGACGACGGAAGCAGCCCCGTTTTCGATCCGATCGACGGGCAAAGCTATCTCGGTCTTTCCCCCGCCAGCACATCCGATAGTGAAGGACCCGAACTCCTCGCTGTCCAGGTTTATCAGTTTATCTCCCCGAACGAAGTCGGCGGGCAGGTTCCGGGCCCCGTTTAACCCCCTCTCCTCATCCACCGTAAAGAGGTAATCGATAGTCCCGGAACCGTAGTCCCCGGCAGCCAAAGCGAGAGCGATGGCCACCCCGATACCGTTGTCTGCTCCGAGAGTGGTTCCCCGGGCGGTAACCCAGCCGTCCTCCTCGGCAAGTTCGATCGGATCGGAGGAAAAATCGTGGTCGACGGAGGCGTTCTTTTCACAGACCATGTCCATGTGGGCCTGAAGAACTAGGTTCACACCCCCCGCATCGTAAGTCTCGCTCAATAGGACGTTTCCCGCTTCGTCGACTTCCGATACGAGCCCGTTTTTCTCGCCAACTCCCAGAACGTAGTCCCTAATCCTCTCCTCGTTTCCGGAACAACGAGGTATTGCACTTATCTCTTCGAAAAAACGCCAGACTTCTTTTGGTTCGTATTTCAGCATGGTAAGAAAAGACTATCCCCTTGGGCCGTTTTTCACAAGTTCAACAGACCGATTATCATCAGTAATCCGGATCTTGATGGCAGGAAAACTGACCTTAATTGGACGTTTCTCAACCAAAATTAGCTGATTCATTCTCAGGTGAATCCCTAAAGGGTACTCGGCGATTTCAGTACCGAAATACCTACCTTTTACCAATAAAGTCGGTATTGCCGGCTACTTATAAGTTTGAGCTTTGTGCTGTAAAGAATCCAGTGTAAAGCTAATTGCTCGCTTTTACATATTTAATGCTACACTATCTTGAGTTTTATATTCCAAGTTATGTTTTGGTTAAAAATTAGAATTGAAAAACAATCTCCGTCGAAAAGGACCACCCCCCCTTGATCAAAACTTGGTGAGGGGGCCAAAATCCTGAGACGAAATTTATTAGTTAGATGTTGACCCCAGATGACTTGATACCCGCTTTGATGAAAGTGAGTTTTATATGACCCACAGTTGAGTAAAACTTATTCAGAGGTTATCCTCATTGTGAAAAAGGAGGTAATATCTATGGCTCAATATCACGAACCCGTAGAAGAACTCGACGAAGAGGCCAGAAACTACACGCGAACTTTGATGAGCCTGAAAGAGGAAGTAGAGGCAGTAATGTGGTATCAACAAAGGGTCTCGGCAACGGACGACGAAACTGTAGCGGAAGTACTAGCCCATAACAGGGACGAGGAGATCGAGCACGCAGCCATGGCACTGGAGTGGCTTAGACGGAATATGGACGGCTGGGACGAGGAATTGAGGACCTACCTGTTCTCCGAGGAACCAATTACCGAAATCGAAGACGAGGAAGGCGAAGAGGAAGAAGGTGGAGAAGACGGACCCGCGGATCTGGGTTTAGGTAATCTAGAATAACGAGATAGACATAAAAGAGGTGTAAAAGATGGATATTTTAAAGCGTTCGCTGGCCCCTGTTACAGACGATGCATGGGAAGAAATAGACGATCAGGCAGTTGAAGTCCTGGAAAACAGGCTAACCGCCAGGAAATTCGTCAATACGATTGAACCCAAGGGATGGGAACATTCTGCAATTTCCGAGGGAAGGCTCTCGATAAAAGAGGACTCCCCGGAAAAGGTCAGATACGGCGTAAGGGAGGTCACCCCACTGGTCGAAACGAGGGTGTCCTTTGAGCTCAATATCTGGGAACTGGACGACGTGACGCGTGGAGCTGAAGACGTGGACCTTTCACCCTTGGAAGAAGCAGCGGCCGAAGCGGCCCGGTTCGAGGAGGACGTGGTTTACCACGGGTTGTCGGAAGCCGGAATAGAGGGTTTGCTACCCTCGGCCGAGACGGCCATAGACCTCCCGGATGGTTCTTCGGGGATATTAGAAGCCGCCTCCGAAGCCGTAACCGTCTTTCAGGAAGAAGCCATTGAAGGTCCCTATTCCCTGGTAGTGGACAAGGACCTGTGGAAGTCGGTTGCCAGGGCTTCAAAAGGCTATCCGCTAAAGAGGCAACTCGAAGATCTGATCGGTGGTTCGATAATTTATAGCCCTCAAGTAGAAAATCCTCTCTTCGTATCCACGAATGACGAGGACCTCCAGCTCGTTCTTGGCCAGGACTTTTCCATAGGCTACGAGGATCATACGACGAAGAAAGTGAAGCTATTCATCACTGAAAGCTTCGGCTTCCGGGTCCTCGAACCGGCAGCAGTGGTTAAGCTCGTCAAGTAATCGAACTTTCCTAATTAAACATCGGCAAGGGACCGGAATCGTTCCGGTCCCTTGCCTTTCTATCCAAGGGGGGAAATCTCCCCTTTGGGGTGGTCGCGCCTTGGAGACGTCGAAAGGTCCAGGTGATAGGATGAAATACGTAAGAATACGGAACCCAAAAACTGGGAGAGCAACCAGAGGAAAGCTCGAGGACGGGGTGGTCCATACCCGGCAAGAAGATTTCGACCCCGGGAAGGTAGGTCTTCTATCCCCGGTCAAGCCTGGAAAGATAATCTGCGTCGGCCTTAACTACGAGGACCACGTAGAAGAAACCAGCTCCGAACTCCCGGAAAAGCCGTCGCTTTTCTTCAAGCCCCCAAGCGCCGTAGTAGGTCCGGGAGATCCGATAGTAATCTCGGAGGAAAACAGGTTCGACCCGGAGGCCGAGGTGGCTATTGTGATCGGCAAAAGGTGCCGCAATGCCGAAGTGGACGAGGCTATGAGATACGTCAGGGGTTTTACGGGATTAAACGACGTTACGAACAGGGACGCCCAGGAGTGGGAAGGTAACTGGGTTCGGGCCAAGGGTTTCGACACGGCCGCTCCCGTCGGTCCCGCGGTGGTTCCAACCGAAGAGATCGAACTCCCCATCTCCTTCCGCCTCGAAGTCAACGGCCAGCTCAGACAAACGGGGAGCACCGCAGAACTCTTATTCGGTATTCCCGAACTCATATCAGAAATCAGCTCCTTCATGACCCTGGAAAAAGGAGACATCATTTCCACCGGAACTCCCCGAGGAATAGCACCAATCCATCCTGGGGACCTGGTCAGCCTGGAAATCGACGGAATAGGCGTTCTGGAAAACCCGGTGGTATCTTGATTTCCCACCTTTTCAAAACTTTCCATATCGTCACCACAAAAGCTTGATAGGGGGTTTCAGACCCCCTTTCCACTTGACCGGGCCCGGGATGACCCTTATATTCTTTACAGTTTTCAAAACAATAAAGGAGGGAAACAAGTGGCATCACCGACAGTAGATGAAGACCTTTGTATAGCGTGCGGGCTCTGTTCTCAGACGTGTCCCGAGGTTTTCGTGTTAAACAACGACGCAGGGTACGCCGAGGTAAAAGAAGACGCAGCTGACTGCGATGAAGCGGGTTGCTGTGAGGAAGCCGCGGACCTCTGCCCTGTAGACGCAATTGAAGTTTAACTACAGTAGCGATAAAGGCGGAGGGTAGGCCTCCGCCTTTATCTTTTGAACAATAAAGAGGTGAAACAGTGGAAAACGTAGGTGCAATCGTCACAGGGAGTTCACGAGGTATAGGGAGGGCAACAGCGATCAGACTTGCACAGGACGGCTTCCGGATAACGGTAAACTACTCTCAGGACGAAGAAGGAGCCGAACAAACCGTCAGTACCATCGAGGATCACGGAGGGGAAGCATTCGCCGTTCAAGCAGACGTTTCGGATCCAGAAGCCGTGGAGAAGATGATCGAAAAAACCCTGGACGAGTACGGCGAACTCGGCGTGTTGGTGAATAACGCCGGATTCTCCCATCACGCCACCCTGGACGAGTTGTCCGACCAGGACTGGCAGAGAAGTATGGACGTCCACCTTAAGGGGCCCTTTTACTGCGCCAGAGCCGCCGCCCCGGCGATGCAGAACCTGGGATGGGGCAGGATAATCAACATTAGTTCCCTGCGTGCGATGACCGGATCCGACCACGGCTCACATTATGCCTCCTCGAAGGCGGGAATACTGGGATTCACCAAATCGCTCGCGCTTGAGCTCGCCCCGGAAATAACCGTCAATGCGATCTCGCCTGGCTACACACGAACGCCGATGAACCGCGAAGCCTTCGAAGAAAAGGAGGACCAGATTGCAGAGAAGATTCCCTTGGATCGGGTCGCGGAATCTCCTGAGATCGCGAGCGTAGTTTCCTTTCTAGCTTCAAGCGACGCAAGCTACGTAACCGGCGAGACGATCAACGCCAACGGCGGGATCTACATGACCTCCTGACAGGCCCGGCCGGAGGAGGTATCCAGGAGTTTCATAGGTCAGTACAGGATTCGGTTCACCCTGCTATGAGGGACTTACGCAAACGATTTCGTCCTCCAGACCTTTTCTATTAGTTACCTTAAGCTCGCGGCCGCTTTTGTCGATCATCCCTTTTTCCTGAAGCTCGCCCAGCTTCCTGGAAAGGGTAACCGGAGAGCAACCGACGATGTCGGCCAGTTCCTTGTTGGAAATCGAAATAGTCAGCTCACCCGAATCCGAGATCAATCTCATCAGCCAGAAAGCGATACTTTCCAGAACGGAACAGGGGGCAAGCTCCAGCCGGCGCCTCAACCTCCGCTTGTTCATCGCGATTTTTCTACCCAGCCTTCTTCCGGCCAGGCTCATAAGTTCTGGAAAGGCTTCCCGTTCTATCATTAGTACCTTCGAAGAAGTTACGCTCACGGCAGTGGTCTCCCGGTAGTTCTCGTCCAGAAAGAAATCGTCCCCGAAGAGGACGTTTCCCCGCTTGAACAGGCTCAAAGTCACTTTTTCCCCGGACGAGGAGTAAGATATTTCCCTCACGATCCCCTCACAGATCAGATAAAAACCAACGACTTTCCTCTTGGCCTCGAAAACCCTGTCACCCTTTGCGAAATCGAATACCCGGGCCAGGTTTCTCTCCGACAGAAAGCTCCTGACGTCCCGATCCTGAAGAATGCAGCCGTGACCATCAACCATACAATCGGAAAGCTCGGGGCCTCCTTGCAATTAGATCACCACCAGGTGTCAATTTTCGACGTCCCGACAGCGAAACTTTACTTAAATTTATTTAAAAGAGATTAAGAAATGGAAAGATCTTTCGCAAGCGGGAACCCGAGCTACCCCCGGCAAAGAAGAAAGGAAAAGGTTTACATGGCGATCTTAGACGGGTAAGGAATGGCAGCCTTTTTGGAAAGTTCCTTCTCCGCGTTTCTGGACCTGACTATTGAGGCAAGCTCCCTGGATTTTAGATCAGCCTTACTTATGTTTCTGAAGTGAGCTGTGTGGATCCAGTGAGTCCTGTTCAGGGTAAATATCGCGTAATAGAGTATCGGTGCCCAGCTGTAAAGGAAGACGGGAAATAAAGGCACGTACTTAAACGCCCTCTCGGGAACTCTATCCAGCAAAAAGACGGAAACGGGCATGATAAACGGTATCAGCGGGAAGATAATTCCAAAGATTTTCAGGTTGGAAAGAATGTAAATGAATATCGGCCCGAAGAAGAGGCTGGGTAAAGTCCAACGTAAAAGGTTAACAAAGAAATAAAACATGATAAAAGGCGTCTGAAACAACCGGATAGTCCCATCTAACTTGACCAGGCTCTTCTCGTTGACTGCCTGGAAGAGCAGCCGGGGAACGTACTTTTTGATTACGGACATCTGTCCCCTGGCCCAGCGCAGTCTCTGCCTGCAGCTGGCTAAAAACGAGACCGGTTTCTCGTCGAACACCTTGGTTTCCCTCGTGAAGGTCGTCTTTATCCCTCTAAACAAGGCCTGAATAGAATACTCGAGGTCTTCCGTCAGTGTAGACGTATCCCAACCGGTCTCCTCCAGTGTATCGGCGGATATACACATGCCGGTACCCATCAGAACGGCGGAAAGTCCGAAGTTATAACGCGACAGGAGGGTAAACCGATCGGTTACCCAGAAAGTCATCGAGAAAGTGGCTGTTACCCAGTTATCCGTCGGGTTCTTCGAATCGACATACGCTTGAATCAACTTTTCCCCGTCCAATAACCTGGAATTCATTATCCGGAGGAAGTTCTCCTTTACCAGATTGTCCGCGTCAAACGCCACCAGCGCGTCGTAATCGCTACTGCCATCGAGCAACCCGGCCTCTTTGAAACCATACTTTAGCGCGTACCCTTTTCCTTTATCTTCCTCGTTCGTCCGTTCCAGCACGTTGACGTCATGCCGGCGAGCTATTTCCGCCGTGTCATCCTGGCAGTTATCCGCAATCACGAAGACGTCGTACAGGCTAGAAGGGTAATCCAGCTTTCGCAGGTTCTTTAATATCTTTGATATGACTCTTCCTTCGTTGTGGGCGGGAATAAATACCGCAAACTTCTTCTCCGGGTCCGGGTAATCCTTTTCCTTCTCCCCAAATACGTCGTTATCAAATAGCCCCAGTACCACGAAGACGAGAAAATACAGGGTGTACAAAAGCAGCAAGCTATCGATAACGTAGTTCAGAGGCGTCAATTTTATCCCTCCTGGTGATCCCTCACCTGGCTTTGCCTTTTTCCGTTTACTGCATTTATTGAAGCGTAGTCCGGCGTTTACTACTGTAATCTGCATTTCCGCCGGGCGTCCGAGGGAAATTCGCCAACCTCGCCCCAGTTCAGCCCTATGCG
>JBKGZT010000056.1:0-7529 GCA_046543235.1 Candidatus Acetothermia bacterium
CAAAATCAGGCCAACCAGCGGTATAAAGAGAAAACTGCTGGAACTTGCCGGACAATACGGCCTGGAAGTCGATCCCGAGGCGAAAATATGGCAGCTCTCGGCCGGTGAGAAGCAGAGGGTTGAGATATTGAGAGCCCTTTACCGTGGGGCAGAAATACTAATCCTGGACGAGCCGACTTCGGTCTTAACTCCGGGTGAGACGGAAAACCTGTTCACCGTACTGGAAGAGATGAAATCCGAGGGGCGGACGATAATCTTTATAACCCACAAGCTGGACGAAGTCATGGAAATCAGCGATGTCGTAACTGTGCTCAGAGAGGGCGAAGTCGTGGACACGGTGGAAACCGATGCGACGGACAAGTCAGAGCTTTCCCGCAAGATGGTGGGTAGGGAGGTACTCTTCGACCTGAAAAAACCCTCCAACGAAAGAGGACCGGCAATTCTGGAGGTCGAAGGTTTAAACGCGGAAAACGACAAAAGGGTAGAAGCACTCCGGAATCTTTCTTTTACCGTCCACCAGGGGGGGATTCTCGGTATAGCCGGCGTCGCAGGGAACGGCCAGCGGGAACTGGCTGAAGTTCTGACCGGTCTGAGAGAGGCGACATCTGGCAGAGTGCTCATCGAAGGAGAAGACGTAACCAACAACTCTCCCAGGGAAATTGCTGACAGAGAGGTCGCTCATATTCCGGAGGACAGGTTAGAACAGGGAATAGTGGGGGATTTAGCCCTCAAGGACAACGTCATTCTAAAGGCCTATCGAAAAAAACCTTTTTCAAACGGAATACTAATTAATTATAGTCTGGTGGATGAACGTACGAGAAAAATCATAAAGGACTTCGATATCAAGGTTCCGGATACCGATACTCCAGCAAACCTGCTTTCCGGCGGGAATATCCAGAGGTTAATCCTCGGGCGCGAGGTCTCCTCCAATCCGAAGTTGATTATAGCATCACACCCGACCTACGGACTCGACGTGGCCGCTGCCGAACAGATCAGGCAGCTTTTGCTCGAGCAGAAAGCAAGGGGGGTAGGTGTATTGTTGATTTCCGAAAACCTTACGGAGGTAACCTCGATCAGCGATAGAATAGCCGTTCTTTTCGAGGGCGAGCTTATGGGTACCGTCGAGAGCGGAGAGCTGGAAAGAGAGGAACTGGGTATGTTGATGGCGGGAACGAGGCTGAAAGACCTGAAGAAAAGTAAGGACTCCGCGGGGGTCGAACAGTGAAAGAGAAGTTGCCCTTCGAGATCAAGAAAAGGCGAAATCCTTCTGGTTTTGCAGTAATCACCGTTTCCTTTCTCGCTCTCCTCGGCGCCTTTCTGGTGGCCAGTATCGTGTTTTGGGCTTACGGTGTGAACCCCATCGTTGCCTACAAGACCCTCTTTGACGGCGCCTTCGGCGGCCTCTATGAGCTATCAGAAACGGTCCGCCGTGCGACGCCACTTTTGCTAGCGGGTGTAGGGCTTGTCATCGCATTCCGGGCTAAGTTCTGGAATATAGGGGCGGAGGGCCAGTTACTTCTAGGTGCAATTGCGGCAAGCTGGGTCGCTTTATTCAGTCCGGTCCCGGATCCTTTGATAATACCCGCGATGTTCTTCTTCGGCTTCCTGGCCGGTGCGGCTTATGGTCTGATTCCAGCTTTTTTGAAGAGTAAGCTGGGAATAAACGACGTCATAACGACGTTAATGCTTAATTACGTCGCCATTAACCTGGTCCTCTTCCTCGTCCAGGGTCCATGGAAGGGCGAAGCACAGTGGGGTTTTCCCTATACTGATGAATTTCCGGCTTCTGCCGAGCTTTCAACTCTTGGCTCTACGAACGTCCACTGGCTGACCGTACTTATCGGGATAATCGCTGCCGTCCTGTTATATTTCCTCATCAAAAGGACCACCCCCGGGTACGAAATCAGGGTACTCGGCAGCAGTCCGGCGGCAGGACGTTTTGCCGGAATGAGTTACGTAAAGACCACCTTTCTCGTAATGTTCGTTTCCGGCGGCATGGCCGGCATGGCAGGAGTAGGTGAAGTAGCCGGAATCCACCATATGCTGATGAACCCGGCCGAACTATCTCTCGGATACGGTTATACGGCAATTATAGTTGCCTGGCTGGCCCGCAAGAACCCGCTGGCGGTAATACTGACCTCGTTCTTCTTCGGGGCAATTTTCGCCGGAGGAAACGCCCTCAAGGTCTCACTGGGCCTACCGTTTCAGATCACGGACGTATTTAACGGGTTGATACTGTTCTTCCTGATTGGAAGTGAACTACTCATGAGTTATAAAATAGAATGGAGGAGGGAAAACTGATGGAGAGTTGGGTCGTCGGAACCTTAAGCAGGACGCTGGCCTTCGGAGTCCCGCTCTTGCTCGCCACGCTGGGTGAGATATATTCCGAACGATCCGGAGTGCTGAACCTCGGCGTAGAGGGGATGATGATCCTGGGCGCCGTCAGCGCTTTTGGTACGGCCTTTATCACTGGCAATCCCTGGCTTGGCATGCTGGTCGCTGGGGTAGCAGGAGGAGTTGCTTCGTTGCTTCACGGTTTCGTTTCAATTACTTTACGGGCGAACCAGGTAGTATCCGGACTGGCACTTACCATGCTCGGGCTCGGGCTCTCCGGGCTATTTGGGGCAGGATTTGAGGGTGAATCCCTCAACTCGACGATTCCGAACGTATCCGTTCCGGTACTGAGAGAGATCCCCTACCTGGGCGAGATACTCTTCTTCAACCAGAGCCCGATCCTGTACATAGCTCTCGCCCTAACTCCGATTTTATCCTTTATCCTCTTCCATACCTCCGTGGGAATTACGATCCGTTCCGTCGGCGAGAACCCTTCTGCGGCCGACTCAGTCGGAATAAACGTCTGGAAAGTCCGTTATCTTTGCGTACTGGTTGGCGGTGTTCTCGCCGGGCTTGGCGGAGGTTACCTCTCCATCGCCTACAGGCCCTCCTGGACCAGCGGAATGACCAACGGAATGGGCTGGCTGGTAATAGCTTTGACGATATTCGCCTCGTGGAATCCCTCCAGGGGGCTGGTGGGAGCGCTCCTTTTCGGAGCTTTACTGCATCTATCGTACAGGCTTCAGCCCTGGGTTGCACCGGAGCTATTAAAGATGATGCCATACGGATCGGCAATTCTGGCCCTAGTGATCCTTTCATTTGGCACCCTGAAGAAAAAGATGGGGGCACCAAATGCCCTCCAACAGCCTTACATTCGAGGCGAAAAATAATTATCCTATTACTGCGGGAGGTGGTTACAGGCAGTTCATAGTCTTAAATAAATCTTCGTCAGATCATGTCTACTCAAGAAAACAGGTCAGTTTTCGTCAAGACATCGAGGAGGTTAAAGATGTTAGAAAAAAAGTGGCACCTATCAGTCGTCTTTTTGGTTATAGCCAGTCTCCTGGTTGTCGGTCTCTCAGGGACCTCATTTGCCCAGGAAAGAGAAACGTTAAAAGCCGGCTTTATTTACGTAGGTCCGGTAGAAGATTACGGTTATTCGAAAGCCCATGACGTAGGACGAGAACACGTAGAAGAGGTCTTTCCCTGGCTGGAAACCTTTTACGTGGAAAACGTGGCACCTTCCGACGTGGAGTCGACCATAGACCAGTTCGTCAACAACAGGGACGCCGACGTCATATTCACCACCAGTTACGGCCACATGGATCCGACGATCAGCGCTGCCGAAAAATACTCGGATACGATATTCTTCCACTGTTCTGGTTACAAACGGGCGGAGAACGTCGGCACCTACTTTTCAGGCCTCTATCAGACTTATTATCTGAGCGGACTGATGGCCGGAGCCCTCACGGAAACGGACAAACTCGGTTATGTGGCGGCATTCCCCACACCGGAGGTCAAGCGACACATAAACGCATTCGCAATTGGAATAGACGAAGTCAACCCTGATGCCACCCTACACGTGCGCTGGCTTAACGCATGGGTGGACTCGAGCGGGGCGAAAGAGGCAACTGAGGCCCTGATCGAGGAAGGAGCGGACGGCTTTGCTTACACCGAAGACTCTCCCGCAGTTTTACAGACCGCCCAGGAGAACGACGCCTTTTCCTTCGCCCACTACAACCCGATGTACAGGTTTGCCGAGGAAGCTGCCCTCAGCGGACAGGTATCCAAATGGGGAGCAATATACCAAGACATACTCTATAAGGTCTATTACGGGATCTACACGAGCGAAAACCTCGAAGACGTCGACTATTGGTGGCTGTTGAAGGAAGACGCCGCGGTTCTGCAGGCAAAACCCGGCATGAAGATCAACCCCGAGTACGAGGACCAGCTCAAATCGGTTACGGTCGAGGATCCTGTTCTCGGCGAGATAAACGTCTATGATCTAGTAATGAAGAGGCTGGAGCAGATGAAGGCCGACAGAGTTACTTTCGATCCTTACATCGGTCCAATGGAGGACAGGCAGGGAACTCAGAGGTTAAAGCAGGGCGAATGGGCAACCCACGACGACCTCTGGCAGATACAGTGGGCATACCCGAACGTCAAAGGACCCTGGCCGGACGAACCGGAAGATTAAGGACAGTATTTAATGTTAAAAAACGTAACTAATTACCATTATCCCGGCTCTCTCGACGAAGCTTACGAGCTACACGATCGGGAGAGCCGGTCGTTTTTTATCGCGGGCGGTACTGCCCTGGCTCTATCGGACTCAACTCGTCCGGTCGAGCTAATCGATGTAAGCCGGCTTGAGATGAACGACCTGAAACTCGACAAAAAGCGGGGCCGACTGACTATTGGGGCGACTACTAAGATCCAGAGGCTCGTGGAAAGCGAGGAAGTCAGGCCGGTCCTCGGCGGCTTTCTCTCGAAAAGCCTGGAGGAAATAGGAAGTTACCCAATCCGCAACGCAGGCACCCTTGGCGGATCCCTCGTGCGTCCATTCCCCTGGTCCGACGTCCTGCCGATCCTTGCCGTCCTCGATACGTCAGTCACCTACTACCACGACGGCGAGAGGGGCACCCGGAGCTTTTCCCGCCTTTACGAAGACGGCTTCAGATCAACTCTGAACGACTCCGTAATCGAGAAGATTACGATCGACCTACCGGAAGAAAAGAACTCCGCCGGGGTCTTTAAAAAGTTCAACCGGTCCGAGTTCGACGTGGCCGCCCTCAACCTTGCCTGCCGGATAACCCAGGAAGGCGGAGAAGTAAAAGAGGCCAGGCTGGCAGTCGGAGCCAGGCCGATGAAAGCCAGAAGGGCCAGGGATGTAGAGAAAGCTCTAATCGGAGAAGAACTGGGAGGTAGAATCGCAAGAGATGCAGGAAAGATGGCCGCGAGGAAATTGGAGCTAAAAGACGACAAAAAGATCAGCGGGGAGTACAGGAAAACGCTCGTGGATAAGATGACGAACGAAGCGTTAAAAGAGGTTTCAAAAGAGGTTTCAAAGTGAACATAGATTTAAAGATAAACGGCAAGGACAAGACGCTGGACGTGGAACCGGGTGAAGTCCTTCTGGACGTTCTGCGCCGGAATGGCTACAAAAGCGTCAAGAGGGGTTGTGAGACCGGTGACTGCGGAGCCTGTATGGTGCTTGTTGACGGTCGGGCGATGACTTCATGCACTCTCTTTGCCGCACAGGCTCACGGCAGGGAGGTAAAAACCGTCGAAGGGATTAAGGACGATCTGTCCGAACGGTTGAAAGAGAACTTTCTGGAAGTCGGAGCGGTCCAGTGCGGCTTTTGTATACCTGGAGTTTTAATTAGTGCCTACTCCCTCTTGAACTCAAACCCGAATCCGTCCGATGCAGAGGTAAAGGCAGCTCTTGACGGCAACCTCTGTCGCTGTACCGGCTACGTGAAACAGATCGAGGCGATAAAAGAGACCGCAAATCAAATGGAGGATAATTAGATGGTTGAGAAAAACGCAGAGAAGTCCGGCTTTGAGGTCGTAAATAGGAGCCTTCCCAGGGTCGACGGAAAAGCTCTGGTAAACGGAAAACCCGTCTTTGCGGGAGATTTTGACTACCCGGACGGCCTTGTTGCGGGGCTTCTGACCAGCCCGAAAGCTCACGCCGAGATCGTTCATATCGATACCTCGAAAGCGGAAGAGGTAGATGGGGTCGTTTCCGTCCTCCACCATGGCAACGTCGAACGGGTTCCCCATACCACGGCAGGCCAGGGGTATCCGGAACCCTCGCCCTACGACGCGTACATTTTTGACAAAAAGGTTAGGTACGTCGGGGACAGGGTGGCGGCCGTCGCCGGAGAAACTCGCCAAACCGTAAAAGAGGGGCTGGAGAAAATAGAGGTGGAATACAGGGAGCTCGATCCGGTATTCGACCCGGAAAAATCAATGGAGTCCCCCGTGACAATCCACGACGAGGACGACTCCTCCGGTATCTACGACGCGGAGAGGAACATAGCGGCAAACGTCGACATAGAAGTCGGCGATCCCGAGGGCGCCCTCGAGGAATCGGAGGTAGTGATTTCTCACAAGTGCAAAACCCAGTTCGCCCAGCATACACCAATTGAGCCCCACGTCTCTTCGGCTTACCTGGACGAACACGACCGGCTCGTGGTCCGAACCAGCACCCAGGTGCCATTTCACGTCAGGCGGATCCTCTCTCAGATCCTGGATATCCCCATCAAGAGAATCAGGGTAATTAAACCAAGGGTCGGTGGCGGCTTCGGGGTCAAGCAGGAACTCCTTCTGGAAGACATCGTTTCGGTATTTGCGCTCCGGACGGGTAGACCGGTAACTATGGAATACAGCAGAGGAGAGGAATTCGTCTCTTCCCGCAACCGACATCCGATGGAAGTCGAGGTCCGGCTCGGCGCAACGGAGGAGGGGGAACTCCGGGCTATCAGGATGGAGGCCCTGAGCAACACGGGCGCCTACGGTGCCCACAGCCTTACGGTTCTTTCCAACGTGGGTAGCAAGACCCTCCCTCTCTACAACGAGGCGCCGGACGTCCAGTTCCGGGGGGACGCAGTTTACACGAACCTGCCCGTACCCGGAGCTTACAGGGGTTACGGGGCGCCACAGGGCTACTTTTCCCTCGAGACCGCGATGGACAAGCTGGCGGAAGAGGTCGGGAAGGACCCCATCGAACTGAGAAAGCTGAACCACATCAGGGAGGGCGAAACATCGCCGATCTTCGAAAAACTAGGCGAAGGCAAGGAGGGGACGGTCCAGCATATCAACAGTTGCGAGTTGGACAGATGTATCGACCTAGGAGCGGAAGCGATAGACTGGGGGAACCGAAACGAGAAACAGGGGAGCAACGAGAGCAAGTCAAAGGGATTCGGTCTTGCCGTCAACATGCAGGGGTCCGGGATACCGCTGATAGATCTCGCCGGAGCCCGGTTAAAGCTAAACGAAGACGGCTCCTTCAACCTATACGTCGGAGCCACGGATATCGGCACCGGCAGCGACACCGTCCTGGCTCAGATGGCCGCCGAGACCCTGGGGGTAGAGCTGGAAGACATAATCGTTTATTCCTCGGATACGGACTTCACACCCTTCGACTCGGGAGCTTACGCTTCGAGTACGACCTATGTCTCGGGCAACGCGGT
>JBKGZT010000057.1:0-7492 GCA_046543235.1 Candidatus Acetothermia bacterium
GGGGAGCCAGGACTTTCATTCCTCGTACCATCACCTATTTGAACCCAGGAAAGTGCGTGTTCCGTTTATTAACCTCCTCTCAGGATGAACTATAACAGGAAGAGGCATCCAGCTGGCTTGCCAATCTTCACCTCCGATTGACCCCCAGTTTACAGGTGTTGGGTTTACCTACTGGCTAAACCACTCGGAGGCGATTAATTCCAGAGTATCCTGTGGTAGGTCTTCGTAATAGACGTCCACGTGGAAAGCGGTCGGTAATTCTTTAACGTCGGCCTCCAAGTCGAAATCCGTGATAGCCATGGTGCAGTGTTCGGACTCGTTGATCGTATTAATCATGATTCCTGGCGAGTAGGACTCGACTTCGAGGTCGTCGTACCGTGGAATGCAGCCGTTTTCCCAGGTGCCGTAGACGTGAACAGTGGCGGGCTCGCCCGGTTCAGCGTCTTCAGGCAGTATTTCAACGTTAACTTCTCTGGCCGAGGGGGGAGTAGGCTCCTCGACCTGGGCAAAATGTGCGAAGAGACCAGCATCGTAGTCGAACTCGCCGTCCTTTTGAAGCTCAAATTTGATAGGGTTATCATTGGGGAAGGGGGGAAATTGATCGGCCACGCTTCCTGTCAGTTCCCAACCGGTGAATTCCCAGCTCTCGACAGGAATGGCTTCCACCTCTACCATCTCTCCACAGGAGTAGGTGTGGCTACCGAGTTCGGGTTCCGTTGTCCCCCCTTGTGAGGAGGTCACCTCGAGAACGCATTCCTCCGTTTCTTTCTCGAAGATCGCGAGTACCTCCCTGTCTTCGTCCATTTTCAGGCTGCACGCGCCGTCATGGGTCTCCAGATCGCACCCTGTCCACCGGTCGAATTCCCAGCCCGGCGGGGCCTCAGCTGTGAGACTCAACCTGCTACCTGCAGAGTAGGTCTCGGAACAGTCCGGGGGGCAATCGATCTCCCCATTCCGCACTTTTCCTTCCCCCTGGATATCCACGTCGAGTAAGTATTCTTCGGCCTCCACGGCAACTGAGGCACTACCCCTTTCTCCTTCGTAAATGGCGTTTATTCGTGCCTCCCCTGGACCTTCCCCACTTACCAGTCCTTTGGACACTACGGCCACGGAGGTATCCGAAGAACGCCAGCGTGCTTCGTCGGTTACGTCTTTCTTTTCACCTAACCCGTTATGATGGTATATCGCCCAGCTGATCAATTGTTCCTGCTCTCCTACACCTAGGCCGAGACTGGAAGGCTCAACTTCGAGATCTACGAGTTCAGGCTCGCTTTCCTCTACCTCAAACCTCTCCCGGCCGATGGTCTCCCCCTCGAAGTTTACAGTCACCCGGTAGGTATCGGCCGACAACTCTCCGACGGGTACCTTAAGTTCCCATGGAGTGATCTTCTGCAGGCAGGCTTCACTGGAGTTGGACGTCTCGACAGTTATTCTGCTACCTGTAGCGCGAACCCGGGGAGATTCGGGAGTACAGGAGTTCGGCCATCTGCCCGAAAGAACGAGAGTGATAGAATCATCCTCGGTTGGGTTTGCGGGCCGTACTTCGATTTCAGCTTGCCGCCTCGCCTGTCCGGCCCCGGGAAGGACCATTAAACCTAGGCTCAGGAAAACCAGACTTGCCGCACCAAATTTTCGCCAGCCCATCGGGGATCACCTCTCGTTGATGTTCAGTCCGAATCTTCCGTACTATCGGCTTAATTTCAGGAACGGCTTAGGGCTCTCCAAGTAGGCTTTTAGTAATGGGCCTTCAACTATAACCGTTAGAGTGGTACATTAACGTTCTGTAGCTACTCGGCAGTAATTCGGGCTAACATGTGCTCCTCTACTGCGAGTTCTTACTTCTCGTGACCTCGGTCGGTCTCTCGGCCCGCTTTGGAAGTTTCTTGTGATATTTAGAGAGTTAGAGTTTGAGGTAGCTCTTAAAATGATTTATATCAAATCGGGGAGATTAATACAAGTTTCTGGCCGGGGCCCATTCACATCTTTTTAACCTTTATCCCCCGATTGTTCTTTGGTAGAACGAGAACCTCTTTATATTATTCCGGTGGGTCATCCCGAGGCATAAGACCGGATTCGGACATTCTGTAACCTGATGTCCTATACAATTGACGAGACCGATAAATATTTCTCGAGACCAGGGACTATTTCGATACAATGAGCGGTTCGATCCCGAAGAAGCACTTCCTCCCTCAGGTCTGGTCGGTCTTCACCCTGGGAATTCTTTCCCAGATAGGTCAGGTATTGTCGACCCGGGAGCTGCTCATGACCTTTCACGGGAACGAATTAACCCTCGGGCTGGAGAGGGCCACTCAGCTGGTGATCCGGGATTTTCGATGCAAAGACGTTTCACTTACCTGCTGGCTGAATGGCTCGGGGTGATCAATTCCAATTCACCCCTAGAAAGGCATTGGCTGGTTTACTCTTGAGCGGACCCTTACGTCTGGGCTGGCTTCGGCACCGCGATTTCTTTGCCGATTATGATTATCTCCGTCTAGAGCTATAAAAATTGTAGTTGTGCGAAAATAATTATAGATAGCCGAGGTTCTCCAATTTCTCCCGGGAGTCCTCGAATTCGGCTCTTACCTTTCTGCTTCTGTAAAAATCTTTCGGCCTGTTGTACCTTGGTTCATCCGGAGCGATCTCTCGAATCACTTCACCGTCCATCTGTTCGGGGATGGGGTAGTTGAAGAGGTTCAGCAAGGTTGGCGCGATATCCGTGATATCGGCGTCCCTTTCACCGTCCTGAACCGTTGGTCCGGAGGCCAGAAGGACGCCATCCCTCCTGTGGTGGCCGGGATCGAAGGATGAATTGAGATCGAACACGTTTTTAGACATAAACATTACTCCGCCATATCCCAGAGCCTTGTTCGGCAGCGGATTAAATAGAATGTCCGGTGCCTTGTTCAGAAACGGCCCCGAGTAAACCTTCTCTCTGGGTTGAACCCAACTTGTTAGATGCTTCTTTTCTTCTGGCAGCTCGACTTTCCGGAGGCTTTCGATGATTTCTCCGCGAAGGTCTTTATAGTCTTCTTTCCCAATTGTTCCCCTTCTCTCCCTTCCTTTTCGATTGATTCTTACGTGACCCACGTCGGATCGGGAATAGGCAGCCGTCCTATCCCAATCTACATCCTTGTGGGACAGGAAGTAAGTGCTCAACATTTCGTCGGTCAACGGATCGGTCGTGAAGTTGCTTATAAGGCCGAGTTTTTCTGCCAGGGGATAGAGCCTATCTCCTATAGTTTTAAGGTTCCTTTGAGTTAGCCCGATTTCGGCCAACTTTCTTTTGGCTCGGGACCCAAAATTGCTTTTGAACTTCAGCAATCCCTTCTCGTGTAACCAGTTGTTTACGTTAAAAATCTTTTCCACCGGACCAAAGCCGTGATCTGACATAACTAGGAAAGTCGTATCTTCGGGGGCAAGCTCCATGGTTTTTCCTATCTGTTTGTCCGTCTCTTTGAAGACCTCCAACCTGTGGTCCTGCTCGCCCCCTTTGCGATTCCACAATTTGTGCTGCACGTGGTCGGTGGAAAAGAAATGAACCGTAAAGGTCGACGGCTCTTCCCCGTTAAGATACTTCTTGTAAAGAAACCTCCCGGCTTCACCTCTCTTCCGGATCGTTCTTTTCAATTCGTTCACCCAGTCTCCCGGTTCCTGGTTGTGCGCAAAAAAAGGAGGGTGGTGTCGGAAATCCGGGATTTCCGTAAAGAGAGAATCCGCTAGTTGATCAGGATATCCGGCTTCTTTATCCTCGGCAGGAGTCATAAAGCCCGGTACCACGAAACCATCTATTTCCTCGGGTGGGTAAGTTACCGGAAGCGACAACAGGCCTGCCTTGCTACCGTAACGGTTAATCAAGTTCCAGACCGTCCTCGTTCTGATAGAGCTGCTGTTGATAACCCTTCCCTGGTAGGATTCGGAAAGGTCCAGCCAGTTGAAAACTCCATGCTTCCCCGGATTTACTCCGGTCTGGAAGGACGCCCAGGCCGGGCCGGTCAGAGGAGGAAAGGTGCTTTTAAGCTTGCCGGATAAGCCATGTTTGCTTATTCTCTCCAGATTCGGTAGGTGCCCCTGTTCTATCCAGTCATGGATGAGGCGAGGGGTTGCCCCGTCAATTGCAAATATGAAAGTATTCATTCTATACCGTCGAATTCCCAGAGAACGTCAAACAGAGAGGCGTTTTGATTTGAATTTTGTCCTTGCACAGAAATCCCTTTCCCTCATATAGCCTAGTGGTTGTCCTGGTCAGAATCAATTCCCGGACTTCTTGGCTTAATTCGAGTTTTCCGTTACTAAATCTGAGATGACGCCCGGAAGGAAATCCAGCCAGGGAGGTGTAACTCCCTGGCCAGCGGCTAGATCTGCAGGTAGTGTAGTCCATGTGTAATTGAAAGTACACCTTTTTACCATCACCTGTAACCGTCCCGGAGGGGAAAAATATCCCCTGTCAGGGGGACTTAGTTGGGTCGGGTGACCGGTCGGAGAAAGGTCGGCCGTTAAGTAGCCCTTTTACTGGCTGATATATAGTAGTGCCAGATGTGGATAACGGTGCCCGGCGGGAATCCGGGCCGGGATGTTGTACTGAACGGGCCGCGATGGTTATCATTTGGATACTTACATTCACGAATATAGGGGTGTGATACGATCGAAACGAGGTCTTTCGGTCCGACCGACCAAGATAGTTCGGTCGCGATATTTGGTGGAGCCGCCCTCGCGGAGGTCAGTCAGGACGAGGCGGACCGGGTTCTGGAGACCCTGCTGGAGTACGGGGTTAACCACATCGACGTGGCCCCCGCTTACGGGGATGCAGAGCTTCGGATCGGTCCCTGGATGGACGAACATCGTGAGGATTTCTTTCTGGCGACGAAAATTCACGAACGGGGCTACGAGGGGGCCCGCCGCCAGATCGAGAATTCGCTTTCCCGACTTAGAACCGAGAAGCTGGACCTGCTGCAGATGCACAGCCTCACCACCGACGAGGAGTGGGAAGAGGCCTTCTCCTCCGGCGGCGCGATGGAGGCGATGGTAGAGGCAAAGGAGGAAGGGTTGGTTGACTACCTGGGGGTAACTGGACATACTCTTGAAGCGCCCAGGAGCCACCTGAGAAGCTTGGAGGAGTATGACTTTGACTCGGTGCTTTTGCCCTGCAATTATCCCCTGTTGAGCAACCCCGAATACAAGGCCAGCTTCGAGGAGCTGCTCGGGGTCTGTGAGGAAAGAAACGTTGCCCTGCAGGCAATTAAATCGGTAGCCAGAAGGCTTTGGCGGGACGATGAGGACAGAATTAGGGATACCTGGTACAGGCCGCTCGAGGACGAGGAGTATATAGAGAAGGCGGTTCACTGGGTTCTGGACGAATATCCGGTATTTATCCCGACGGCCAGTGATACCGAAATCCTGCCTAAAGTATTGGAAGCTGCGGAAAGTTTCGAACCCGGTTCCGGTCCCTCGGAGAACGAGATGGAGAGGTTGGTCCGGGAGGCGGGAATGGAACCCCTGTGGCCCGGCGGGCTACCCGGTGGCGATTAAACCCGATGGAGTCCGGGCCGGCGGTTGAACGTAGATGGTTCGGGAAGCTAGGCCGACCCGGGATCGAGCTCACTGCGTTCGTGAAGGAGCCGCCCTTCCATACCTCCCGCTATGGTCAAGACCTCGCCGGTGACGTGACTCGCAAGCCGGTGAGAGGAGAGGTAAACTATGCTCCTTCCCACTTCCTCCGGCCGGGCGACGGCCCTTAGAGAACGAGTCTGCAGGGTGTCCTTGACGGAGTCCGGGTCTTCCATCGCCGATTGGGCCATCTCCGTTTTCGTCCAGCCCGGACAGACAGCGTTGACCCTTCCTTCCGGAGCTATCCTGACGATCTCGTTTTTCAGGGACCTGGTCAGACCGTAAGTGATCCCGGCTTTGGCGGCGGCGTAGTCGGAGTGGTTTTCTTCTCCAAAGACCGCAGCCGTCGAGCCCACTATAACCAGGGATGCCTTCTGGAGGGAGGAATCCCGTAGAGCTTTGAAGTATTCCCGGCTGCAGAGGAATACGGAAGTCTGGTCGGTGGCGACGGTTCTCTCCCAGCGTTCCAGGGACATTTCGTGGATCGGTTTTTCCTCCTCGGGCCAGATCCCGGCGTTGGCCACCAGGGCGTTCGGTGTCCCGTGTCGGGAAGTAACCTCCTCGAACAGTTCTTTGGTCTCAGTCGGGTCCGTCAGATCTGCCTGGTGAATTGAGGACTCGACGGGTAAATCCCGGGCAAGCTCTTCCAGCCGATCCATTCGCGTATGTCCGTGCAGGGCCAGCCTGGCCCCTTCTCCGGCGAATTCCCTTGCCGCTGCACTCCCTATTCCTCCTGAAGCTCCGGTAATAACGACGGTTTTATTCCTCAAGTCCGTATCCATAGCTACCTCCTGAAGCGAGTATTTTATGGGTGGTGTCGAAATACTACTCAGGGGTCAGTTTGCGCAGCGTTACCTGGCCGATTACGTTGTTTATCCCGAACTTCACGGACCGTGTGCCCTGATGGATTTCCCCTTGGGAGTCGATTTTTGAGAGCAGAGACTCCGACGTCAGCTCGACTCTATAATCCTCGGGTAGCGTGAGTTTTATGTCGCCGATGCCGTTTTTCCCTTCGAACTGGCCCATGTAGCTAATTCCCAGGGCGAGGTCGCCGATGAAATCCCGCACTTCCATTTTCTCGACGGCGAGGCCCTCGGCCTCCAGCCTCCCCACGAAGTCAGAAACGGTCAGGTTTTTCAGGTGTTTGCTCAGGTTCAAGCTGATATTGCCTACCGTGTCTCTAACGACGAGGCCTTCGAGGTTTTGGTTTCTGCCCACCTTCAGAGTCAACTCGCCGTTCTTGAACTTCTTACAGTCGCCGGTGCAGTGTAACAGAAGTCCGTCTCCTGATTTGTCGGCTGATACTGGAAGGTTGGTAATTACCTCCGTCTTTCCCCCACTGGCATCAGTGAAACGGATGTCAGCGGCGATATTTTTTATTTCCATCTCCGTCCCCCCGTACGATCCAATTGAGCGGACGTCGGCTTCTATCTTTTCGTCCCCGCCGAGCAGGGTGGAAACGGACCAGCCCCAGACCTCAAAGGTCGGGGATCCGGCAGTCGCTCCCAGCAGGTATATTACCACGAATAACACCAGCAGGACACCGATCCCGGTTTTAGCGTTCTCGTTTTTCACCAGAAAATACCCACCGGCCATTACGAGGATAACCCCCCAAAAGGGGACTTGTGTTACTGCGCTAAGTCCCTCTAGGTAGGTTGTGTAATCGGGAAAGAAATTACCCAGAATTATTAGCGAACCCACGATCACGAATATAAGGCCCAGAAATTTCCTCATTTTTATCACCCGAGTTTAGGACCCCCTTTACGGAAGGTAAATAAATTATAACAATGTCGAAGGGGTTAGGCATCCTCGATCCGTCGATTTGGGAACCCCGTTTGGAGACAGATCGTGTCCATTCCGGGATGATCGGAGATTATAGGTTTTTATA
>JBKGZT010000058.1:0-7466 GCA_046543235.1 Candidatus Acetothermia bacterium
GGATCGGTCAGACATATGCGCCGCGTCGCTGGAATTTTCTCGGTTCGGGGCCCTTCCTTTGTCGCTAAAAAAAGAAGAAAGGGTGGAGAGCGAGGCCGAGATCGGAAGGGGCGATTTCCACGCTGGGGAAATCGCCCCCGGTTTTGTCGAACGGTCAGCAAAGATTTGAAGATAAATAAAATACATTTTCCCGATTCTTAAATAAGACCTAGCTCAACTCCTCTCCCGTCGACGTCGCCAGCAGCCTTCCGTGAATGACCCCTTTGGTGCTGATAAGCTGATCCGCCACCTCCTTCACTTCGCTACCCCGGCCTTTAACCGCAACCAGTTCAAGACAGTTGTCCTCGTCTACGTGGAGGTGGGTCGTGGAAACGATCAATTCGTGATAGCGGTGTTGCCTTTCCGTTAACTCATCGGACAACCGGCTCTCGTGGTGGTTGTAAAGCAACGTGACCACTCCCATGACCTCCTCGTCCTCTTCCCATTCCCGCTCCACCAGCCTCTGACGTATCACGTCCCGAATCGCTTCCGACCGGTTGTCGTAGCCCCGGTCATCTATCAAATCGTCGAACCTTTCCAGAAGATCCGCGTCCATGGAAACCCCAAATCGCTTTGTCTCGGCCATGGCTATTCCACCTATGTGTTACTTTTTCGTCATTCGTGTTATTTGTAACTATAATAACAATCATTCTATTCGGTTTCAACTAAAGTCCCTACCTCTACCAACATAATTCCCTTACCTCAATTCTTTCACCACGGTTAATCCAAATTAAGACAGGATTTACCGACTGAGAAAGCTTTGAAGAAAGTCCGCATATATCTGACTAGCGTTAGCGAAGGAGTACCAGGAACCGAACCAAAGCTTTCTCAGTCGATAATCAGGTTTGATTGGTAGGGGTGAAAAATCCGAATTACCGGTTAAATGTCTTGTCTTAGGTACTCAGATATAAACTATATCTGGCAACAACAGGTATTGCGTTACATATTTCTTCCTAGATCCAACCTGGAAGGGAGTGACCGTCATCTAAGATTATAGTATTCCTCCGTGGGGAAAGGATCCTAGACGCAGTTAGTTCAACAGTCTTAAAACATTGAAATTAAAAGCCGCGTGGTCTAAAATAAGTTAATGTGAATATAATAACTTATTATCGTAATTAGTTCTAAACATTTAAATTTTTAGGAGGGTGAAAACCTATGGAAGGTTTCGCGATAGTGCTGGCTTCCGAAGAGCTCGAGCGGGTGCAGGCCGTAAGTATAATTAGTTCGATCGCGGCTGCCTCGGATATACCTGTGGAAATATTCGTGACGATGAACGGTTTCAGGCCGTTCGAAAAAGAAGTAGTGGAAAACGGGGATTTCGAAGGCGGCAGGGCAGCAGAGGCCATGATGAACGCCGAGGACGTCGACGTTCCCCTGTTCACCGAACAGCTCGAACAGGCCAAAACCCTCGGCCCCTTATCGATCCACGCCTGCGAGATGACCATGGATTTAATGGGCAAGGAGCTCGGCGACTTCGTCGACCTCTTCGACGGAAAGCTCGGGGTATCAGGATTTATAAACGCAGCAGAAGACAAAAACGTTATCTTCGTTTGAGGTGATAATCATGAGTGAGAAGGACTACGAACCTGACAGGGTAATTGATTCCCGGGACGCAGCGTGCCCGGGCCCGCTGATGGACCTAATCGGTCAGGTAAAGAGCGCCGAATCTGGAGAGGTCCTGGAGCTTAAGACGACCGACGAGGGCTCCAAAAACGACGTGCCGGACTGGTTGGAGAAGTCCGGCCACGAGCTGCTCGAGGTAGTCGACCAGGGAGATTACTGGAGTATCTACGTGGAGAAATCATGAGCACGAAGATATGCGTAGTCGGCGGCGGTTCTGGTGGTACGATAGTGGCAAACCGTCTCGCGGATAACCTGAGGCCCGAACTGGAATCGGGAGAGGTAGAAGTCGTAGTGCTAAACGATACACCCTATCAACTGTACAAACCAGCCACTCTTTACATGGCGTTCGGGAGAAGCGAAGTTTCCGAGGTAAAGCGACCGGTCGAGGACCTGCTGGATCCGCGGGTCAAGTTCAGGCAACGGAAAGCGGTGAACATCGATCCGGAATCCAAAACGCTATCCCTGGAGGACGGAGGTACGTGTAATTACGACTACGTGGTACTTACCACCGGCTCCACACTCGCCATGGACGAGGTCCCGGGACTGAAAGAAGCAGGACACCATTTTTACGGCCCGGAAGGCTCGGAGGAGCTGAGGGAAGAACTGGCAAACTTCAACGAGGGGCGGATAGTGGTCAGCGTCATCGGCGTACCCCATATGTGCCCTGTAGCGCCAATGGAATTTGCCTTCCTCGCGGACGATTGGTTTAGAACGCGGGACAAACGTGACGACGTTGAGATCGTCTACACCTACCCGATGAACGATATCTTTGGAATGGACCCGATAGCGGACTGGGCAAGGCCTCTGATGGAAGAACGGGACATCAAGACCGAGACTTTCTTCAACCCGGAAAAGGTCGACCCGGACGGAAAGACGATACACACCGTCGAGGGTACCGAACTGGATTTCGACCTGCTGGTTGCCATACCGCCACACAAAGGTGACGAACTGGTAAAGTCGGCAGACCTGGGCGACGACGAGTGGGTCGAGGTCGACAAACATACGCTGGAGGCAACCAGGGCAGAAGACATATACGTCATCGGTGATGCTGCTGACGTACCCACGAGCAAGGCGGGAAGCGTAGCCCACTACGAAAGCGGCGTCGTCGCGGACAGACTGGCCAGCCAGGCACGGGGTCAGACTCCGACGGCCCGGTACGACGGAAAGACGGTCTGTTTCGTCGACGGAGTTGACGGCGACAAGGCAACTTTCATCCAGTTCAAATACGGCGAAGAACCGGACCTTCCCAAGGAATCAAAGCTCATCCACTGGGCCAAACACTCCTACAACGAAGCCTACTGGCTGACCGCCAAAGGACTTTTGTGAGGTGATCTCATGAGCAATTCTCAATCAGGCGATACAGCAACGGTCGAGGTAAACGTCGAACTGAAACAGGCAATAGAGGAAAACCCGGAAGCTCTAGCCGGATTCATTCGGAGACTCGATCTCGTCAACGAGGTACTGGACGTAGCCGACCTCGGGATAAGCGCCATGGACGACGAGATGGTCACAACCCTGGTCGGGGTGGCTACGAGGCTGGGAGAACTGGTAGATACGGCAGCTGACCCCGGTACCGTGAAGGGCCTGGACAACCTGCTCGGGGCGACACGGGAAGCTTCCGAAACCGACAACCTCCCGAAATCAACGGGAGTAATGAGCTTGCTGGGACAGCTAAACGATCCCGAAGTGAGACGGGGAATCAGCTTTCTTTTGGTCCTCGCCAAGTACCTCGGGAAATCTTTAGAAGAATGAACTGAATCGGGGGGCGCTTAGCCGTCCCCCATCACCCAACGAGAAGGGTTCCGATCATCCCGTATCATCCCAGTTCTTTTATCCCTCCCAACCTGGGGGGATACTGACTTTATCCTCCAATCGAACTATCTTACTGGAACAATCCCTGCAGGCCCGAAAGCTTCAGTTAGATCGGCCCACCTACCAGCCTGGAACTTCGGAAAAGTTGCATTGAGGCGACTCACCTCCTATCTTTATTCGACGAAAACAGTAAAGGGGTGTGGTCATGGGAAATTACGAGATCAGTCCTAAGGTTCTATCCTACGACTTAGACCTGTCCGTGGAAACAGGTAAAGTATCCAGATACCTGAAAAACAGCGGCCGAAGTGCCATAGAGAAGTACATCAGCGACGGAATCAGGCAGGGTAACGATCTGGTTGAACCCCGCGCGGTCTACGCAGTCGCGCGGAATTCCGAATCCCTGAACAAGGGTTACAACCTCCCGAAACCACTTCAGGAATCGGAACTTCTCTGTTTTGGGATAAGTACTATCGGAAGTCAACTGGAAAATAGGGTAGATCAGCTCATGAAAGAGGGCGATTACACGCTAAGCAACGTACTGGACTCGGTCGGGTCGGCCGCCGTGGACGAGACTTCCGACCGGCTGGGGGAGGAATTGCTGGGTTACGCCCACGAAAGGGATCTAAACACGACGAGGGCCTTTCAGCCCGGTTCCGGCGCCAGCCACTGGAAGGTCAAGAACCAGAAGCTGATATTCGAATACCTCGAACCGGAAGAAATAGGAGTCAAACTAACCTCCTCCTTCACGATGAGTCCAAAGAAGTCGAACTCTTTCGCAATCGGACTCGGAGAGGAGGTCGAACAGGTTGAGGACCTCTTCTCCTGTGTCGGCTGCGAGAGGACGGATTGCCCGTATCGTTACATTCCCGAAAGGGGGAAATGAGGAGGGTAATAGCTTGAAGACAATAGGGATCCTGGGGGGCATGGGGCCCGAGGCCTCGCTCGAATACTACCGGCAATTTATAGAACTGGCAAAGGAGAAAACACCGAAGGGTAATTACCCGGAAATCGTGATCTATAACCTCAACTTCGAGGACTTCTGCCGGCCCGTCTCCGAAGGAAAGCACGATCAAGTAATTCGTTTGCTGCAGGAAAAACTTTCCGATCTGGCCGGAGCAGGAGCTGATTTCGCCATGATGGCCTCCAATACTCCCCACCTCTTCTTCGAACAGCTGGAGGAGGAAGCCTCGATCCCCATCTTGAGCATAGTCCACTCCGCGGCCAAAGAGGCGGAAAGCAGGGGGCTAGAGAAGGCCGTATTGCTGGGAACCCGCTTCACCATGAACGCCGGTTTCTACCAGGATGAATTCGAGAACCGTGGAGTGGAGTTGATCGTCCCGGCCGAAGAAGAAGGAGAGTTCGTCCACGACAAGATAATGAACGAGCTGGTCGTGGGCGAGTTCGAGAAGGGCACGAAGAACCGGATAATCGAGATAATCCAGGAGCTTCGGGAAGGTGAGGGAATAGAAGGCGTCGTTCTCGGCTGTACGGAACTACCGCTTTTGCTGGACGAAAGTGAATTGAGCATTTCGGTTCTGGACACGACCCGGATACACGTAAAGTCCGGGTTTGAACGGGCCCTGGAACGATAAAAAATCCAAGAGGTCATAAATATACGAGGAGGAGTGATATGAGAGTAATAATCGCCGGTCTGGGAGACGTCGGCACGCAGTTGGCCGAAGACCTAACCGTCACAAAAGGTTTCGAGCTCGTTTTAATCGACCAGGACGAAGAGAAGTGCGAAGATCTGTCGGGGGAATTCGACGCGCTCGTCTTACACGGAGACGGGACCGAGCCCGAGCTGCTGGAGAGCGCAGGCGCAAGAGGAACCGACGCCCTGATTGCCACGACGGATTCGGACGCCCTTAACATGGTAATTGCCGTTCTCGGAAAGAAGTTCTCGATACCGCGGGTGGTGGCAAAGCTCCAGAAAACCAGCCTGCGCACCACCGCCAGGGAACTCGGCGTGGACCACGTTATATCTCCCAAGATATCGGCAGCAACGGAGATATCCAGCCTGCTGCACGGTTACGACGTCCTGGACTTTTCTCTGCTGGTGCAGGGAGGGGCCAGACTCGTCGAGATCTCCCCGGGAGAACTCTCCGGGAACACGTTAAGCGAGATAGAGCTACCGGAAGGGACACTCATTGCCTCCATACTCCGGGAGGGCGTCGCCCATATACCCCGAGGAGATACGGAACTTCAGGAAAACGACATCCTGATTATAATCACGGAGGAGGAGAGCAAGGAGGAAGAGATAAAGGAAAAGTTCGGCCAGCTCAAAACTTCCCGACGGCCCGACCAGATAAATGAAAATTAGCGACCACGTCCGACCGGCGGACTGGCACCTGGTAGTCTTCGAACTACTTGGAGTGCTCGGCCTGTTCGGCGTTATATTTTTGGTTCCCTTTTTCATCTCCTTCGTCTTCGGGGAAACTACCTACAGCTGGATCTTCGGCCCGATGGCATTTGGAGCGATACTGGTCGGCTTCGGAGCCAGACGGCTGAATATCTTAGAGGGCGGTGAAATGAAGATAACGGACGCGTTAATAGTAACGGCCCTCTCCTATCTCCTGTTCAGCCTGCTGGGTGCGGTCCCTTTCCTCCCGATAAAATCCTTTATGGACGGGTTCTTCGAGGCGATGTCGGGGTTTACCACCACGGGACTGACGATGGTCAACGAGACTACCCTGCCTTCCACGCTCCACTTCTTCCGCGCTTATTCCCAGTGGCTCGGTGGAATGGGGATAATAGTACTTACCCTGGCGATCCTGCTCAGGCCCGGTAAAACAGCGTTCAAACTTTACTCCTCCGAGTTCGGCGAAAAGAACATCCTGGGTAGCGTGGTCTCGACTACGAAGGCAGTAATAAAGGTCTACCTCTCCCTTACCGTGATCGGGTTCGGGGCCTTTGCCCTGGCCGGAATGGGGCTATACGACGCGTTGATCCACATAATGACGACAATACCGACCGGCGGGTTCTCCCTCTATTCGGAAAGCATCGGGTACTACGACAGCCAGGCAATTTCCCTCACGGTTAGCCTCTTCATGATCTTGGGGGCGATAAGTTTTCCGCTCTACTACCTGGCGGCAAAAGGCGAGATAGCCCAGTTTTTCAAGGACCATCAGGTAAAGACTCTGCTGATCATGGTTATCATAGGGTCGATAATCTTCACCGTCAGCTTTGGCCTGACCCCCGGAGACATCGTACCGGGAATATTTCAGACAACTACGGCCATCACGACAACTGGGTACAATACGGTTCCGAACGGGTCTCTGCCCGAAGGGGACAAGTTCGTCACGATCCTCTTAATGGTTATCGGCGGGGGCACCGGATCGACGGCGGGAGGCATCAAGATATTTCGCCTCCTGATTCTGCTGGGCTTTATCAGGGTCGCCTTCTTCCGCACACTACTGCCAAAGGAAGCCAAATTGCCCCTCAAGTTCGGGGACCTCACGGTTAACGAGGTCGAGGCCGAATCGATCATCTCCTTTGTACTGATCTATCTGATCATCATGGTGGCTTCTACTCTGGGCGTGATCTGGCTCGAAGGGACAAATCTGGTCGACGCCCTGTTCGAGGTCGCTTCCGCGGAGGGAACGGTCGGGATGTCGGTCGGGATTACCTCCTCCGCCATTCACCCGGCTTCCAAGTTAATACTCATACTAAATATGTGGCTGGGCAGGTTGGAGATAATGCCCGTGCTGGTGGCCCTTTACCCGAAAAGCTGGAAGTAAAAGAACTCAAGTCTTTCCCACTCAATTTTTTCATGGACATAAGACCGGCTTATGATCTTCCGTGTCATAAATTCATTTTAAAGGAATCCCGTTGTAGGTAAATATTTAAAATCGACGATCGCCGGGGTTTTCCAACCCTGGTGTCGTGCGAGGATCTAGTAAAACACTTCAACCAAGCATCACAGCGGCCCTGGAAAGGGCCGCCTATCGAAAAACGTCTCAAAACAAAGGTGATTTTACAAAAGATAACGATAG
>JBKGZT010000012.1:0-28165 GCA_046543235.1 Candidatus Acetothermia bacterium
TCGTTGAGTCTCAGGCCCATGTCCAGGAAGACAACCAGCATGGTATAGTTTCGGTAGCCGGACCATTCTCTTCTTCTCTGTTTGGCTGTTTCAAGCAAGGTATCTATTTGCTCATCATTAAGATATTTTGGAAATTTATCCGGAGTCTTTGGCTCTTCTACATCTTCCGTGGGAGACTTTTTGAGGTAAGAATCTTTTACAAGCCAAGTGAAGAAAGCATTGAGGACTCTGTGATGAATTGAAACCGTGGTGTTTTTAAGGCCCTCGTCCATTAATGAGGCCAAATAATTCCTAATTTCCCTTTTCTCTATATTTCCTATCGAAGTTTCCGGATCTACAAGATCGGTAAATCGATCGAAGACGTAATCGTACAAATTCAGAGTTTTTTCTGCCCTACCTTCCACCTTGGCCATCATTTTAAAGTCTTCTATAGCTTGCTCAAGTGGAAGGTCTTCGCTCAGAGAACCTTCGGGAAATTCATGATCGTTTTCGGCAAAATTACCGCCATTTTTAGGGCCGTTACCATACGCCTGCTTGTTCCAGTTCATGTAAAAAATCGGAAGCAGAGAAATTTTAAACTTGCTCTCGTAAGCGCCGATGGTAGGGAATAATAGAAGTGTGGTGGGTGGTGCTGGACTTGAACCAGCGGCCTCCTGCACGTCAAGCAGGTGCTCTCCCAGCTGAGCTAACCACCCTTATCGAATTCAATTAGAACGAGAGGCGACGCCCGGATTTGAACCGGGGATGGGGGATTTGCAATCCCCTGCCTTGGGCCCCTTGGCTACGCCGCCATCTGAAGTATTATAAGTACATGAGATCGACCATTCAAGCTTCGAGACGTCCGGTGTAGCGGCTTCCTCTTTTGTCTTCCAGAAGGAATTCAGTGTCCGAAGGCTCAAACTACGATATTTACCAGGTTGCCCGGAACGACGATGAACTTCTTGATTTCCTTTCCATCGAGCCTCTCGGTTATCCTCTCCAGCTTCAGTACCCTCTCTCGCAGGGCCTCCTCGTCACCCTCGATCTCGGTCGGAACTTCTATGTGGGCACGTATCTTGCCGTTGATCTGGACGGCGAGTTCAGTCTCTTCCTGCTTGAGGGCATCCTCCTCCCATCCGGGCCAGTCCGCTTCCATTATCGGTTTTTCATTGCCCATTCGATGCCAGAGCTCCTCGCCCATGAAGGGAGTAAACGGGGAGATTATCAACACCAGTTTCTTTATTCCCTCCCTAAGGAGCCCTTTATCTATCTCCTCGTCGGAAATTGCTCCGTAAAACTCGTTAGTTAGCTCCATTATCGAGGATACCGCGGTGTTGAAACTAAAGTCCTCCAGGTCCTCGGTCACTTCCTTGATGGTTTCGTTTATCTTCCGCCATAAATCCTT
Source organism: Candidatus Acetothermia bacterium (assembly GCA_046543235.1). Taxonomy (GTDB): domain Bacteria; phylum Bipolaricaulota; class Bipolaricaulia; order M55B111; family M55B111; genus JAGXLP01. The sequence continues at coordinate 1,385 of JBKGZT010000012.1, forward strand.
CTCTAGATCGCTGAGATCCCCGGGATTCAGGGCGTGCTCTTCCTCGAACAACTCCATGTGCTGTACAGCCAGCCTCCAGACCCTTGCGAGGAAACGGTGGCTCCCTTTTACGTCCTTGTCGCTCCACTCCACGTCCTTTTCCGGTGGACCTATGAAGAGAGTGTAAATCCTTTCCGTATCCGCCCCGTATTGATCAATCAGTTCCTTGGGGGAAACCACGTTCTTTTTCGATTTCGACATCGACTCCATCGTTACATCGAGCTCTGTACCGCATTCGGGGCACTTATTCCCATCAACGACGTTTTTAGGCATGATCCAGCCGTGTTTTTCGCAGCGATATGCCTGATGCGAGATCATCCCCTGCGTAAACAGGCGCTCGAAGGGCTCCTTAAAGTCAACGAGATCTATATCTTTCAGGAACTTGGTTACGAATCGCGAATAGAGCAGGTGGAGTATGGCGTGTTCCACGCCGCCAACGTACTGATCGACGGGTAGCCAGTCGTTGGCAGTCTCGGAATCGAATATCTTCTCGTCGTTCCCGGCCGAGAGGTAACGCAGGTAGTACCAGCTCGAGTCGACAAAGGTATCCATCGTATCCGTCTCCCTTTCCGCCTCGGCCCCGCACTCCGGACAGGTGGTCTCTACGAACTCGTCAATCTCGGAAAGCCCCTTGTTGCCGATGAATTCGACTTCGGGTAATTTCACAGGGAGTTCCTCTTCGGGAACAGGTACGACTCCACACTCCGGACAATGGACCATCGGAATGGGCGCACCCCAGTACCGCTGCCTGCTGATGAGCCAGTCCTGGAGTTTATAATTTACCGTGAACTCGCCTTTATTACGTTCTTCCAGCCACTCCCCGATCTTCTGATAGGCGGTCTCGGAATCCAACTCGTCGAAGTCGCCGGAGTTGACTAGGTATCCCGGTTCCTCGTAAGCTTCGTCCAGCTCTCCGACCGGTTCGCCCTTCTCTGGAGCAATGACTTCCACGATAGGTATATCGTACTTTTTCGCAAAGTCGAAGTCACGCTGGTCATGGCCCGGGACGGCCATTATGGCCCCGGAACCGTACTCGGTCAGTACGAAGTTGGCGATCCATATCGGTATTTCCTCTCCAGTGGCCGGGTTGACCGCGTACTCCCCTGTAAACACCCCTTCCTTCTCGAGATCGCCGCCAGCCCTTCGGGTCTGATCGATCCGCTTGGTTTCTTCGACAAACTGGCTTAGCTCGGAACGCCTTTCCTCGTTCCGTTGGTCGGAGATCACGTCCTCCACCAGCGGGTGCTCCGGCGCAAGCGCCATAAAAGTGGCACCAAAGAGGGTATCCGGCCTGGTAGTAAACACTTCCAGATCACCGTCGCGGTTGGCCAGATCAAAGGTGATCTCCACCCCTTCGCTGCGGCCGATCCAGTCCTTCTGCATCTTCTTGACATGGTCAGGCCAGCCGTCAAGCTCCTCGAGATCGTCCAGTAACTCCTGCGCGTACTCCGTTATCCTGAAGAACCACTGTTCCAGCTGTTTTTCCTCTACGGCGGTACCACAGCGCTCGCACTCCCCGTCAATAACCTGTTCATTGGCGAGGACGGTGTCGCAGTGCGGGCAAAAGTTCACCGGGCTCTCGTCCCTGTAAGCCAAACCTTCTTCGTAAAGCTTCTGAAAGAGCCACTGAGTCCACTGATAGTACCCGGGTTCGTGGGTTCTGACCTCTCTATCCCAGTCGTATTCGATACCCCACTGCCGGAACTGTTCTTTGAAGTCGGCTATGTTCTCTTCGGTCCATTCCCCCGGCTGTACACCACGTTCTATCGCCGCGTTTTCCGCCGGCAGGCCGAAGGCGTCAAACCCCATCGGGTTCAGCACGTTCAAACCTTTCATCGTCATAAAACGTGTCAGGGTATCGCCTATTATGTAATTCCTACCGTGGCCCACGTGCATGGTTCCCGAAGGGTAGGGGAACATGTTGAGGTAGTAAAAGTTGTTCTCAATATCGTCCAGATCGGCCTTAAAGGTCTCTTCTTCGGCCCAGTAATCCCGCCATCTGTCCTCTATTTCCTCGAAGTCGTACTCTTCCGGCGCTTCATTCATTTCTTTGGTTCACCTACCAGATCTCTGGAGTATTTTTCCGCCTCGGTTAGTATTTCATCCAGTTTCGTTTCATCGTCCATCTCGCAGTAAAGGCGCAGGAGTGGTTCGGTCCCGGAGGCCCTAATAAGCAACCAACCGTCCGAAAAACGGAGCTTGATCCCGTCCGTAGTCTCAACGCTCTTCACCTCGTGCCCGGCGATTTCATCTGGTGGGTCCTTCTCTACCATCTCGGCGACTTCCTTACGGCCCTCCAGATGTATGTCGTTTCTCCTGTAATAATGACCTCCGTATTCCGCCAGGAGTTCGTCAACCAGCTCGGAAGGAGGCTTGCCCGCGTCGGCGACCATTTCTAGGAGAAGCAGGGCACAAAGCACGCCGTCCCGGTCGGGAATATGGTTCTTTAAACCTATCCCGCCGCTTTCCTCTCCTCCGATCAGCACGTCTTCTCTGACCATCTTCTCAGCTATAAACTTGAACCCGACGGCCGTTTCTTCTACATCTATTCCGTGCTTCTCACCTATTTTGAAGATCATGTCGGTAAGGGGAAAATTCTTCACTGCTTTTCCTTCCCAACCCCTGGTTTCGACGAGATATTTCATCAACAGTGCGTAAGTCCTGTGAGCATCGATAAAAGAACCGTCCTGGGCCATGCTGGAAATCCTGTCCCCGTCCCCGTCGGTTACGACACCCATAACGGGTACGTCGTTCATGGCCTTCTGTTCGAGGATCTCTGCCCTCAGTGGTTCAAGGTTCTCTTCCAGTGGCTCCGGCCTGACCCCCTTGAAGCTAGGATTGTACTCCTGGCGAACGCCGACATGAGGAACGCCGAACTCGTCCAAAACCCTGGCGGTAAATCCGGCCGCGGAACCGTACATCGAATCAATTACCGCTAGAACAGGGTTCCTCGTCATCCTTTCCTCATCGACGATTTCGGTAAGGGCTTCGACGTAATCGGAGGAAGCATCCACTCTGTTGACGCTGATATTCGGATCGACCTCCTTAAAATCCTCCGGCAGCCGGCCCTCGATCGCGTCGGTGACCTCCGGCGGCGCGGACGCACCGGATTCCAGCTTTACCTTGAAACCGTTGTATTCAGGTGGATTATGGCTGGCAGTTATCATTACTCCAGTCGCTGCGCTCCTCTCCTTCACGGAGAACGCCAGAGCAGGGGTCGGAACCATCCGTTCGGTAACGGAAGCCGGCACCCCCGAATCGATCAAAACCCTGGCCACGAAAAGCGCGAAATCCTCGGAGGCAAACCTCCCGTCGTAACCGATTATTACCCCTTCGTCGTGAGACCTGTAGGGGGTTCCCCATTCTTCGTAAACCCGGAGCTCCTCGCGCTCCGGGGACTTCAAATAATCCGCCAGCGCTCTTGCCACCCTCCCCAGATTCTCGTAGGTATAATCGTCAGCTATAACTCCTCGCCAACCGTCAGTACCGAAACTTACTTCTTCCACGATTTTCCCCCCTCGCTATCCACGATTTTGTCAACTCTATCGGGAAACTCGACTATCTTTTTATTGAGAACTTCCAGAATAAGATCCTTGGGAACCGAGGTCTCCAGCTGAATCTGTCTGATCCGTACGGTCCCGTTCTTTGCCGCCACTCTGTTCAGGGCCTCTTCAACGGCATCGGCATAGCGCTCGTAGTTAAAAGCTTCTTCACTGGCTGACATGGGTTAAATTTAAGATTTAAAGGGTAATAATTCCAGTAATTTCAATATCTGTATTCGACGGTATACGAAATTTTCTCGGTCCCATCCTTCGGCACTCCGACCTCGAAAAGTATCCGGTTCGAATCGATCCTCTCGTACTCCTCGCTCGAGTCGGTTATCTCCCAGCTACCGTTTAATTTTTCTATAACTCTGACCTTCTCCGGAGTATCCTTTCCGTTCGTCAGCGTTATTGAAATACGGTCCCTCCAGAAGTTATCGTCCAGCTTCTCGTGTTTCAGCCTTTTCCTTTCACCCTCGAGGTCGAAAGCCTCCCCCAGCGCCAGCTCGGCACTGTTTCCCTTTGGTAACTTGGGTAGCGTGGCAGCCCCCAGAAAGGTCCTTTCTTCGTCGTCCCGGTAAACTCGGATCGGACCAGAAGCAAGGGGAAGGCCAAGACCTTTCGTGGCGTCGTTTTCAAGCACTAAAAACGTTCTTACGGCCGACGAGACAGAAGGCTCAAACTCGTAATATCGCCGGTAATCGACGTCTCTTTCTTTGACGAAACCTACCCGGGTTTCTTCCCCCGCCCCGAGATCCAGGGTGGAAGGAAGCGAGTATCGATAGTACTCGAAGGCCTTCTCCTCGCTGACGTCTTCTTCTTGAGCCACGTTTCGGGCAGCCAAAAACCTTGGACCCTGGTCCTCTCTGGCCGGACTTCCCGCCAGAAGGTACAATTCCGTATTTTCGAATTTCCGGTCCGTCCCGTTTTCTATATGGGCTACACCGCGGAACCGCAGGAGCTGTTCCTCTTCTTTTAGAAATCCAAAATACCCGGGTGTCCAGCTCAGCCCTTCCACCTGGAAGCCATAGGTTAGGGTCCGCTTTCCTTCCTCCTCCGTGCTTACCTCGATTTCTAACCTCTTACCGTCTGCCGGAGGAGAGGAACCCTCGAACCTGTACTCAGCGGGATCCCTTATCAACCTGTATTTATTGGAGGAAATCTCCAGTAAAGGCTTACCCTCCACCACTGCTACCAGCATTCCTTCGATCCAGGTATCTTCAACGCCGCTTGCCTTGACCTCCAGGGGGTTCCCAATCCGTGCTTCGAGCATCCCCTTCTCACCCTTTATTTCAGGTTCAATAGTTATCCCTTTTAGGGTAACATCGGGGCTATCCAGGAATATCGTGCTCGTCCGTGCCCTCTCGGGAATAGTCCTGGTTAGAACGTTTGTACCGGGCCCGAGGTCCACCTCTTCTTTCCGTACGAGGCCCGCGGGTCCGTTCTGATACAAAGTTAAAATACTCTTTTCGAGCGCAAGTCCCTCAATTAAGAAGGGAAAAGAAGAAACCAAGAAAACCCCAACAAAAAGCGGGATCAGTAGCCTTTTTTTGATGCACATACTTATCGCCTCCAGGCTGGACTATCTTACCCGATGCGGGGTAAACGATCAAAACCCCGAAAAGACGTCCCCTCGACCGGTCGTCTCTAATTGCAACCGTCCTTTCCCTTCATTATCATATCGTCACGGCGTTAGGTACTTCTATGCCGGGCTTGGTGATTTTTCCGGTCACGGCCGAAATCCTAATCTTAGAAGTCGAGGGGGAAACATGACAGAGTCGGAGTTAGAGAAGTACATCCCTGACCCAATAGGCTCCCTGGTACCTGATTTTATCGATAGAGGCAAAGGGGCGATCGTCTACACCGAAACCGGGGAGGAATACATAGATCTGAGCGGCGGCTGGGGCTGTCTCGCGGTCGGCTACAGCCACCCGGAAGTAGTAGCCGCGGTCCGAGAACAGGCGGAAAGGTTTTTTCACACCGATTACAGCGCGGTACCTTACCGTAGTTATCCGAAACTGGCGAAGAAACTCTCTGAACTTGCTCCCGGGAAGACGAGAAAAAAGGCGGCCTTCTTTAACAGCGGCGCGGAAGCCGTGGAAAACGCCGTAAAATTCGCCAAAGCTGATACGGGCAGAGGAGCTCTCGTGGTTTTTGAAAACGCTTTCCACGGAAGAACGTTGCTCACCATGACACTTACCCACAAGGCGAAGCCGTACAAAGCGGGCTTCGGCCCCTTTGTCCCGGACGTCTACCGTCTCCCCTACCCCAACAGTTACAGATCCGATTTCGACTACCGGGAGCTCGAAGACAGGTTAACGAGAATGGTCGACCCGGAAAACGTGGCGGGGCTGCTGGTGGAACCGATAATCGGTGAAGGCGGTTTTCTCGTCCCCCCGGACGGCTTTCTTTCCTATCTCAGGGAGCTGACGAACAAGTACGGCATCAATCTTATCTTTGACGAGATACAATCCGGCATGGGCAGAACAGGTAATTTTTTTGCAGCCGAAGCTTTCGACGTGGAGCCGGACCTCGTTACCGTGGCCAAATCCCTGGCAGGGGGTTTACCACTATCAGGAGTTATAGGCAAGGAAGGGGTCATGGATGCCCCATCTCCGGGAAGCATCGGCGGTACCTTCGTCGGCAATCCTCTGGCAATCCAATCAGCTCTGGCGGTAATCGACGTGATCGAGGGAGATAACTTGCTGGAGCGCGCCTCTTGGGTGGGGGAAATCGTTCTCGAAGAGTTCGAGCGGCTGAAAAAGAAGCACGAAATAGTCGGGGACGTTCGAGGGCTCGGTGCCATGAACGCTATCGAGCTTGTTAGAGACGAGGATACCAGAGAACCTGCACCGGAGATCACCGAGAAGGTGGTCCAGTACGCACTGGAAGAAAGGGTGATCCTGCCGGTCGCCGGGCTCCACGAAAACGTGTTAAGACTGCTGACCCCGCTCGTGATAGAGGAAGAAAACCTCGAAAGGGGGTTGGCCGTAATCGGTCGGGCCATAGCCAGGGCCGAAAAAGAGACAGATTAATTACATGGACATAAAAGAGTCAATCCAGGAAGTAACCCGGGAAACGGTAAACTTCCCCATGCTCTTTGGTCCGATTTTCATTACCTCCTTCCTCAACGGGGTCCTGGCATCCGACGCGTTCATAAGAGCTCTGGGGGCTGGAGGCAGCCTGGTCCTTAGGCTGATGATCCTGGTACTATTAACCCCCCTGGCGGCAGGAATGACAGTATTTCTGGATCGGATGATAAGTAACCAGAAGAGTCCCGGGCTCGCGGGTGCGTTCACGGCGGTCGGCCGGAAGTACCTTCCCTTGGTCCTGATCAACTTCGTCGCACTGATGGCAACTGTCCTCGGTCTCTTCCTCTTCATCCTCCCGGGGATTTACCTCTACGTAAAGTTCGTGTTTACCACCCAGGAAGTCCTGCTTGGAGGGGAGACAGATCTGACGTCCGCCCTGGAAAGCAGCTGGCAACACACCGAAGGGCGCTGGTTGACCGTATTTAAGATCCTCCTCGTCTTCGAAATACCGCTCCTGTTCTTCAGCTTTTCGCTCGGCGGGTTACCGCCCGGGTGGGGAGCAACTTTAAGCGTCGTGGTTGGAACTGCCTTCCAGACTTGGCTCACTCTCGTGGTTACCCACCTCTATTTACGGATCACGACTGGAGAGTGATCCACTTCCAGTTCCACGAATCTACCGGACGGACAAAGCCGTGGAAACTGGAATTCGATAGATCCGTTCCGCCAGCATCACCTCGGTTTATTGAATCAGGTCCACCCGTAACCATATAATCTTCTTGAGGTGATTTCGATGGCTTTAATAGGATACATGGAGGGAACCGACCCGGATCTTCTCAGCAGTCTCTGCGCCCAGGGACACGACACCGCACCACTGGGTAACGGAACGGATGGGCACGGCAAGTACATCGCCCACGTCACGAAGTCCGACGGCTTCGACGTCGTCGTGGCGTATCTTCACAAGCTCGTTTCGGTCTCCGGTATGGAGCACGTGACGATTGACGACAGGCTCTTTGCCTGTAGGAGACACGACATTCCCGTCATTCTGGTAGTCCCTAACGAGTTCAAGGAAAAGGCAAAATCCAGAATGAAGGAATCCAGGGATTACGTAGAACTCGCTTCTCCCGAAGAGCTCGAAGCGAGGGTAAAAGAGATAATTTAGGACCGGAAACCGACAAACAAAGCAATACCTCAAGCAGGGCTCAGAAAGTCAAGGGGCTACCCCGGTAATGTGGGTAGCCCAAATTTTTGTAAACTCGGATGCTCTCTCTTCTACAAAGGAATAATATAACTTTCTAACAAACTCCAGTACCGGTTTAACTTTGGTCGGACCCTGGTGAGGGAGTTTGAGAAATCCAAGCCGGAGTTTTTTGAACTTCCAGTGAAGGCCTGAATTTACGTAGAGATAAGGATCCTAGACATAATAACGAGACAAAGGTACTTGGTGCCTTTAGCCGGAACTTTTACCGGCAAAGTGAAATGTTGACTCTTTTTAAAGTTTAATTATCTTGATTTTAACAGCACTTCAAGAATGTATGGAAAAGTGCTAGGAGAAACGGAGCCACGACGGGGACTCAAGCATGAAAATCAATGACGGACTACCGGACGCGGAAAGGGTTACCGTGGTCGGTGCCGGGGTGACTGGACGCGCCGTCGTCGAGTACCTGGATCGAACTGAGGTTAGTTTGTTTGTCACCGACCAGGGAGAAATCAACCGGGAAACACGAGATTACTTCCTGAAGGGCGGGATCGACTTCGAAGAAGGCGGGCATACCGACCGTGCTCTTGATTCGGATTGCCTAATAGTTTCCCCGGGCGTCCCACCGGAAAGCGAGCTAATGCGGAAAGCAAGGGCCCGGGGTTTGAGGATCATGGGGGAAATAGAACTCGGGTGTCGACTATCGCCGAGCAAAACAACTGTAGCCGTAACCGGCACGAACGGCAAAACGACCACGGTGGAATTGATAGAAACGCTGCTAAATCTTTCAGGGAGACGGGCCCTTGGCTGCGGTAACACAGGTGATCCGTTCATCGGAGCAATTCCCGATCTCTCGCCATCAACTATCCCCGTCGTAGAGGTAAGTAGCTACCAGCTACAGTACACCTCCGACTTCAGCCCTGACGTGGCGGTCCTTTTAAACATAGAGCCGGACCACCTAAAACGACATGGCACCTTTAATAACTACAGGGAGGCAAAGCTCAACCTTTTTCGCAATCAAGGGGCTCGAGATTACGCGGTGGTGAAGGAGGGACTCCACGTAGAAAATCTCCCGGGAGGAGCCACGGTCAGGAAGTTCGAACGGAAAGCCCTCCAGGGAATAGAACTTCCACCCCACCAGGAGGAAAACCTGGGCGCGGCGATCACGGCGGCTGAATGTGTGGTAGGAGATGACTTACCCTCCGCCATCAATCCGGAAAAAATTACGGAAACGATCGACATCCCCCATAGGCTCGAGACGATCTCGGTTATCGGCGGTAAGGAGGTCATAAACGACTCAAAGGCGACTAACCCCTCGGCCACCATTGCGGCGCTCGATAGCTTTACCCGACCAATCCACCTATTGTTAGGAGGCAAGAAAAAAAATGCGGGTTACGACGCCCTGGCGAAAAAAATGTCGGGAGCCCCGGTCGAAAAGGCGTATTTATTCGGCGACGCCAGAACCGGTCTGGGGGAAATTCTGTCAGAACAGGGTTACGAAACCTTCACTTCTTACCCGTCCATGGAAAAGGCGGTAGTAGAAGCATTGGGAAACTCACGAAAAGGCGAGGTCGTCCTGTTCTCTCCGGCCTGTTCCAGTTTCGACCAATTCTCGAGCTTCCGGGAGCGGGGAACCGAATTTACCAGAATCGTGAAGGAAGCCAACGACAACGGGAAGACAAACCCCCAAAACCTCTAACTGGCTCTTGGCGCAGTTCATCCTTACGACATAAATCACCCTCCCAAATGACAGGCAAGAAGGGGAAGAAAGACGACGGTCCTTGCAGAAAGGGGACACAAGGGATATAAAATACAATCCAGGTGGGTGAACTAATGGTCAATTACAACGGTCCAAGCACAGGTTTATTGCTGAGCGCTTTTTTATTAACCGTATTCGGGTTGATCATGGTGTACAGTTCTAGCTGGGTTTACGCGGACCACCATTACGGAGATTCTTATTATCTTCTGCTAAAACAGTCCGTGGCGGGAGTGCTTGGAGTTGGAGCACTTCTTTTCTTCATCAACATCGATCTATCTCGAATCTTACCCCTCAGTGGTTATATTTTGGCGGGTTTTACCTTTCTAACGCTTTTAACCCTCGTACCCGGCCTTTCCGCGGGGGGGCGCTGGCTCGACCTGGGCCCTCTCGCATTCCAGCCGACCGAGGGATTAAAATTCGGACTGATCATCTGGACCTCGTTCGGAATCGAGGATCTGGGTAGGAGGATTAAGGACTTCAAGCAGGGGATCCTGCCGTTCCTGGTTGTAGTGGGGTCCTTATCCCTGCTTACGCTACTTCAACCGGATTTCAGCACTACTTTTATCCTGATAGCCACGGTCGGCTTTCTCCTGTTTATCGGCGGAGCACGTCTTATTGACCTCGGAAAGGTTCTGGGGTTGGGATTGCCGCTGCTCGGCGGGCTCCTTGTGATAGAACCATATAGATTACAGCGGCTAATTTCTTTTTTCGGGCCGGGCCGGGACCCTCAGGAGACCGGTTATCAGCTTACACAATCACTGATCGCTTTTGGCTCCGGCGGGATTTTCGGCAAAGGCCTCGGGGGGTCCGTGGGGAAATTTCTCTACCTGCCCGCGGGATATAACGATTTTATCTATTCTATCGTCGGGGAGGAGATGGGTTTTGTCGGTTCAATTGTACTTATTATTTTATTTGCTTTCTTCGGGATCGAAGGATTCAGGATAGCCGTTGAACAGGACAACTTAACGTGGGGTTTAATAGCCAGTGGTTTCACTTTCCTGATTTGTTTCCAGGCGTTGTTGAACTTCGCAGTCACGCTTGGGTTAATCCCGGTGACGGGGTTAACTTTGCCCTTTATAAGTTACGGAGGAACTTCGTTAATCGTTACTCTGGCCATGGTGGGAGTCCTCGTGAACATAGCTAGATCATGAGAATACTGGTTACTGGAGGAGGCACGGGAGGTCATTTTTATCCGGCCCTCAGCGTCATGAAAGCCCTAAAAGCGAGCACAAACGAACATCAAATATGTTACGTAGGTACGGGAGAGGGTCTCGAGGCCGAGGTTGCCCCCGACTACGAGTGGTTAGACTTCCGCATCATTACTCTCACCGGACTCAGCAGAAGTAGTATTTTGGGTTTTCTTAAGGGAATAGCATTTCTGCCGGTTGGGCTGATCCAGACTCTTCTGGTTGTAATTAGCTTCAAGCCGGACGCGATATACGGGACCGGCGGTTATACTACTTTCCCCCCTGCTTTCTGGGGTATACTGCTTGGGGTCCCCGTAATTACTCACGAGTTAAACTTAAAACCCGGGATAACCAACAGGGTTGTTTCCCGTTTCGTGAACAAGGTTTTGCTTTCCTTTCCGGAGACCGAGAACCTGTTGTCCGGAAAGAATTCGAAGGTTACAGGTACTCCGGTCCGGGAGGAGATCCGTAATCCCTCCGAAGACCTCGGTCCGAACGACTTTGGTTTAAGGCCGGATTCTCCTATAATTCTCGTATTTGGGGGTTCACACGGATCCAGAATCCTGGCTAACAAAGTGTTCCGGTCGTTCGAAGAGGCCCGCGGCAAAGCCAGCCGGTCATTTCAGTTTTTAGTTCAGACCGGAAAGAACCGCTATTCCGAGTTCGAAAATAGGTTAAAACGGCTGGAAACCGAAAAAATACGGATCACGGACTATATCAAAAACATGGGAGATGTTTATAGTTTAAGCGATCTGGTGGTTTCAAGGGGCGGGGCAGGCACGATGGCCGAGTTAATAGAAGCGAGAAAACCGGCCATAATAGTACCCTGGAAGGGTGCAGCAGAAAACCATCAGTTCCACAACGCCCGCTATCTGGAAGAAATAGGAGGGGCGTTGTTGGTCGAAGAAGAGGAATGGAAGGGATTATCCTTGCTGGAGACGCTCGAAGATATATTTACGACCGATGGGAGGTTGGAAGAAATGTCCAGGAGCTATGCGGAAATCACTAACTGGAGTGGAACGGGCGGAGTTGTCGATACAATCAATGAAATCGTCGGGGAAGTAGAACCATGTTGACGATAGACCCGGAGAATAAATACCACTTGGTCGGTATCGGCGGGGACGGCATGAGCGGGCTAGCCCGGGTTCTCTTGCAGATCGGAGCGAGCGTGGTTGGTTCGGATATCAGGGAGAGCAAAAACACGGAGCTTTTACGCAGCTCCGGCGCCGAGGTCTACATCGGACACCGGAAATCCAACATTTCCCGTGACGTGGATACTCTGGTCGTCTCGTCGGCAATACCCGAAGGCAACGCGGAAGTAAAGGAGGCAAAAAGGAGAGGAATACCCGTACAAGAAAGGCTTGCCGCTCTGGCCGGGCTAATGGAGGAGAAAAAAAGCGTCGCGATTGCAGGTACTCACGGCAAGACTACGACTACCACCATGACCTCCACTTTGTTTGAATTCGGCGGGAAGGACCCGACATTCATGATAGGCGCCGGCTGCGAACAGTTGGGAGGCAATGCCAAGCTGGGTGAGGGGCAGCATTTTATCTCCGAAGTAGACGAATCCGACGGACATTTTACGGAACTCCACCCGGATATTTCCGTCATAACAAACATCGGGAAAGACCACCTGGATACTTACAAGAATCAAGAGGAGATCCTGGCGGGTTTTCGTCAGTTCGTCAACCAGTCGAAAGAAACGATAATTTGTCTGGACGACGAAAACAGCAGAAAGCTATACGAGGATCTTCACGAACCATTTACATTCGGAATTGAAAAGGAGGCCGACCTGAAGGCAAGCCGAATCCGGCAGTCAGGTTTGTGGACGAGCTTTGACCTGCAATTCCGCGGCCAGGAAGTCGGCAGTATAAAGTTGCCTGCACCCGGCAAACACAACGTCTACAACGCCCTAGCTGCTATGTCCCTCGGATATAGATCCGGGATGCGCTTCGACAGGATGGCTGAAATACTGAAGGAGTTCCAGCTGCCAAAAAGGAGATTTCAGGTACTGCAAAATAATGGTTCTATCATAGTCGACGACTATGCCCATCTTCCAAAGGAAATCGAGGTAACTCTGGATGCCGTCAAAAGGGGCTGGGATCCGAACCGAATCCTGGCGGTCTTCCAGCCTCATCGTTTCAGCAGGACCAAACACATAAACGGTCAGTTTGGAGATTCCTTTAAAGACGCCGACATGGTAGTTATAACGGGCATCTATCCGGCGTCGGAGACACCAATTCCGGGGGTCACCTCTCAACTAATCCAGAAATCAGTTGAGAAGACTAAAAAGAGGAACGTTTATCGTATACTCGAAAGAGAAGAACTCTATAGTTTCGTGAACGAAGAACTACGAGAGGGCGACTTCTTGATCGGTTTAGGTGCGGGAGATATCAACCAGTTCACCAGATCCATAGCGAAGGATTAAGAGCTCTACCTGGGCAAGAAAGCTCAATCACAGAAGAGGGGGCAAAGTGGTTTCTCTTTTAGCGAAAAAGCTCCAGAACGGCCTGAGGAGAGGATTTTCTCTTGGGAATCTAACGACCTGGGGGGTCGGGGGACCCGCAGAGTTCTTCTGCGCGCCGGATTCAATCGGAGAAGCAGTAGCGGCGGTGGATTTTGCCTGGGAGGAGGAGCTTCCGTACAGGATCATCGGCAATGGAAGTAACGTGTTAATAGGAGACGAAGGGTATCCGGGATTAATAATCAACCCGAGAAGCGGTCTCGGCGGAATAGAAGTAGAGGGTAAAACTCTCAGAGCTGGTGCCACGGCATCCCTGAACGAACTCGCGGTGACCGCTAACGAATACGGCAGTCAGTGTTTGAATTTTCTTACGGGAATACCGGGTACCGTCGGCGGCGGGGTCGCCATGAACGCCGGGGCCCATGGAAAGGAAATATCCGAGTACTTAAAAACAGTCTCGTTTATAGACGAAAGCGGGAAGGTGAGGAAAACATCGGATCTCTCGGAGGCCTTCGGATATCGAGAAAGCCCGTTCAGGGAACCCGGAAAAATAGTACTAGAAGTCGAGTTCGAACTCGACTACGACGAAAGACAACCGGAGATGGAACAGCTACTTCACTCTCGCAAAGAAAAAATCCCCTACGAAGAACGGACCGCAGGATGTGTATTCAAGAACCCCGACCACCACGAAAAGACGGCCGGAGAGCTACTCGATAAAGCAGGAGCCAAAGGACTGCGAGTCGGGGATGCGGTAGTCTCACACCAACACGCCAATTTCATACTCAACAAAGGCCATGCCACGGCCAAAAACATCCAAAACCTAATTGACATTTGCCGTCACAGGGTGTATAAAGAGTTTGGGGTGACACTCGTCACCGAAGTTATGGTCATTTAGGATTGACACCCTGAAAACGTCTTTGCATCCATAGAAAGTATATTATATTATTACTTAAAGTTGATAGTAGGTGGATTTACGATAGAGCGGACTTCATAAAGCTATATAGTAGTCCGCCTGGAAAACTTTGAAAAATGGGGGCTGCTTATCTCCGTTCAGTTGGGGGATTGAGCGGGGATGGGTGAAGTCATGGTTTTGGAAACTCCACTACAAAAATGGATTCAGGGGCAAACAAAATTTTCAAATATTTTTCCTATAACGAAGAGTTCATCAGGGATTTCGGGTTGGTTTGGCGTGATTAATAGGTGGTGATTTAATGGAAAGCGAGGATTTGACAGTGGGGCTGGATATCGGTACTACTAAAATTGTCGCTTTAGTTGGTAACGTTGTAGATGGTTCAATAGAAATAGTGGGAATAGGCCAGGCCCCTTCCAAGGGGCTGGAAAAGGGCGTCGTAGTGGATATCGGACAGGCGACGAATTCGATCAGAAAGGCGGTCAGGCAGGCGGAAAAGATGGCGGACGTGGAAATAGATTCCGTCTACGCTGGTATTACTGGCAAACACATAAACTACCTGAACAATACCGGCACCGTGTCGGTAAACAGGTCGGACGGGGTGATCCGTCAGGAAGACGTCAGGCGCGTAATTGAAACGGCAAAGGCCATGCAGCAAATACCACCGCAGTCCGAAATGATCCACATAATTCCCCGTCAGTTCGTGGTCGATAACCAGGAAGGTATTTCCGACCCGGTCGGCATGACGGGCACACGACTTGAAGCCGACGTTCATATCGTTACGGGAGCAACCACGGCGGTCCATAATCTAACCAGGTGTCTTGATTCGCTCGGTATCGATATAGATCAGTTAGTTCTGGAACCTCTTGCTTCTTCTCACGCCGTATTATCCTCGGCGGAAAAGGAGCTGGGAGTGCTATTAATGGATATCGGCGGTGGGACTACGGATCTGGCAGTATTCAAAAAAGGGGATATCTGGTTTTCCAAAGTACTGCCAGTTGCAGGAGAGCACATGACCAACGATATAACCGTTGGCCTTCAAACGCCCCTGGAAGTGGCAGAACAGATCAAGGTCGAGCACGGAACGGTATTTATCGACGAAGAGAACCAGGAGGAAGAAATCGAGGTAGCCACTGTAGGAGGAGACAAGGAAAAACGAGTGCCCCTGAAAAACCTGGCAAAGGTTATAGAGCCCAGGGTGGAAGAGATATTCGACCTAGCTTTCCAGGAGCTCGAAGACGCGGGTTATCGGGACCTGATCCCTTCCGGAGTAGTACTGTCAGGTGGCACCTCTCTACTAAACGGGATCGTAGAATACGGGAACCGTCACTTCGACCTGCCAATTAGACGAGGATCGACCCCGGACGACATTCATGGGTTGAGGGACGTCGTGGAGTCTCCGATTTACGCCACCTCCGTTGGTCTGCTGAAATACTCCGTGGGCTCAAACGATTACATGAGAAACGGAAAAAGGACGGGTAGAGGTGGCGAAACGGTTGTTTCGGATATTTTCAGCTGGCTGGCAAAGTTCTTCCGCGGGTAACCGTCTAACCAACTGGAGGCCGCGATAGCTATTAAAAAAGCAAATATCAGCAAAGCCGATAAAAGATGAAAAAAATCGCCATTATCAATCAGAAAGGGGGTACCGGTAAAACTACGACCGCGGTAAACCTGGGAAAGGGGCTGGCGGATAGGGGTATTAAGACCTTATTAATTGACGTCGACCCCCAGGGAAACCTCGCGACGTGGTTCGGTAAGGACTTTGAGAGAACCCTCTACCACCTGCTGGTGGAAAACGAAACGCCGGAAAGTTGTATCGTGCAGGTGGAAGAAGATCTTTACATGATTCCGAGCGACGAATCTACCGCCCAGGCGGAAAAGATACTTACCGGCAAAACCAGCCGGGAGACTATGCTAAAGCGTAGACTGGAAGGACTTGACTCCTACGAAATCGTAGTGCTGGACTGCCCACCGAGCTTGAGCCTACTTAATCAAAATGCACTCGTTTACGCCGAATCCGCTTTCGTTCCCGTAAGTATGGATTACCTGGCCCTTGTCGGGGTTAGAAACATCTTGAAGAACATCAAGCGGATTAACGAGCTTCTGGAGTACGAGATAGAAGTAGAGCTGGTTATACCCACGTTTTTCGATATTAGGACGAACGAAAGCAAGGAGATACTGGAGAAACTGAAGGATCACTTCGATGGAAAAGTAACCGAACCGATCAGGACAAACGTCCGGCTCTCCGAATCTGCAAGCTATAACCAATCTATTTTTGATTACGCTCCCAATTCCCACGGAGCCGAGGACTACGAAAAGTTAGTAGAAAGGGTGATAGAAGATGCATAAAAAAGAAAAATCAGTGGGTAACGATCCCCTTGACGGGGTCATGGAAGATTTCTATAGATCCGGTTCAAAGGAGGAGGATAACTCATCTTCCGAAGACGAAAAAGCTTCTGGCGACCCAGGAAAGCAAGCAAAACACACCTCCAAGGAACCGGATTCCTACAACCCCGACGATTACAACCTCGCTAATTTAATGGTTATCGGTGTCGGCGGTGGGGGAAACAATGCCGTAAACCGGATGTCCGAAGCCGGAGTAGGCGGAGTGGAGCTAGTTTCCATAAACACCGACGCCCAGGTCCTGGAGATAAATAATGCGGATCGATACATCCAGATCGGGAAAGACCTGACGGGAGGACTGGGTGCGGGCGGCAATCCGGAAATCGGGCGGGAGGCAGCTCTGGAAAGCCAGGAGACGATCGAAAAACTGCTGCAGGGCGTGGACATGCTATTCATAACATGTGGAATGGGCGGGGGAACCGGTACGGGTGCCACCCCCGTAATCGCCGAAGCCGCCCAGCAAATGGAAATCCTTACAACCGGCATAGTAACAAAGCCTTTCTCTTTTGAGGGCCAGGAACGGGCGGAAAAAGCCCACCGGGGCCTGAAGAACCTGGTCGACAGGGTCGATACGATAATCACGATATCCAACGATCGGTTGCTGGAGGTCGCTCCTGGGGACATATCGTTAATAAAAGCTTTTGGCATGGTCGACGAAATACTCATGCAGGGAGTCAAAGGAATCTCCGAATTGATCACGGTTCCCGGGATGATTAACCTGGATTTTGCCGATCTCGAGAACGCGATGAAAAACGGTGGTCCTGCACTAATGGGTATAGGGGAGGCAGAAGGGGACGATAAAACCGAAAAAGCCGCGGAGAACGCGATATCTTCCCCTCTTCTTGAAGGTTCCATCAAGGGGGCCCGGAACATCATCATGAACTTCACGGGGAATCCCGAGCTATCCCTGGAGGAAGTCACGAGAGCGGCCGAACTCGTCAAGGGTCAGGCCGACGAGGAAGCGGATATAATGTTCGGTACCACCATAAAAGACGGCCTGGAGACGGTAAAGCTAACTATAATTGCAACCGGCTACAATAGCCGACAAGAGGGAAGCGATGAAGAAGCTATCAGAAACATCGCCCTCGCGGAGGATGAAAACGGCAACCTGGCCGACGAAGACGACCTGGATACCCCGACTTTCCTGAGAAAAGGTTAAGGGCACAAAATATTCCGAACCCCTCCATACAAATAAAGTACCGAGTGCCTGGTTACAAAGGACGTACTCTCTTCACCAAGTTCCGGCGATGTTCGGGCTTAGTATTTTCGCTTTTCCAATCTTCCCGGCCGGTTCTCGGCCCCCCTCGTTACCCTCACCGTGAAGTGGCAGCTTCCGGAGGACTGGTACGGCGGTAAATTCTTAAACCTCAATTCTCTAGGGTCGGCAATAGCTGGAAAAGCCCCTGCTCGGGTTCCTCAACACCCTCGCTAGCGCTTTGGTCAAGGGCACCCAAACCCGAGCAGGAGCCTTACCAACTATTTACAAGTTTTAAGATTCTAAATTGCCTCTTTTGAAAATAACTGAAAAACACAGCTCAGTAGAAGAGATCCTTCATCTCCAGAAAGTGATCGTCTATCGGCTTGGGAGAATTCGCTATTACTTTCTCCAGACCAACCGCTTCAATCCGGTTACCCTTGGAGGCCGTCATGTAACCGAACTCGCCTTCCAAACAAAGTTCCACTGCCTTGACTCCATATCGGGTTGCAAGAAGCCTGTCGAAGGCGGTCGGTTCCCCCCCTCGCTGTAAGTAGGCCAGGGTGGTTACCCTTATCGGCATATCCAGTATCGCGGCGAGCTGGTCCTTGAGATAGTGCCCTATTCCCCCCAGCTTGACGTGGCCAAACGAATCAGTTCCCGACTCCCTGGTTATCTGTTGATCGACTTCCTTCGGGCTGGCCCCCTCGGATATGACGATGATCGAGAAGTTTTTCCCGGCCGACTCGCGTTCCTTGATCCGCTCCTTGACGTCTTTTACCTTGAACGGTTCCTCCGGGACCAGGATGGAGTCGGCACCGCCAGCAAGACCTCCGAACAGAGCTATCCAGCCGGAATCCCTGCCCATTACCTCGAGTACCATGACCCGATGGTGAGAGTAAGCCGTCGTATGAAGCTGATCCACCGCCTTCATCACCTGTGAAAAAGCAGAATTAAACCCGATAGAGTATTCGGTCTCGGCGAGATCGTTGTCTATCGTCTGGGGGATTCCTACGGCGTTTATGTCGTAGTCCCTCAACTTATGAGCCACTCCGAGCGTATCGTCCCCGCCTATCGGTATTAACGCATCCAGTTCGTTGGCTTCGTAGTTCTCCACGGCCTGATCGGGGCCACCTTCGATAGAAAACGGGTTGGTTCTGGAACTTCCCAAAAACGTACCACCGACTGGCAGGATTCCTGAGACGTCGCCCCTCTCGAGCTCTTCTTTGTCGTCTTTAAGCAATCCGGCCCAGCCGTTTTTGAAGCCCAATACGTCAACCCCTTCGTCCTTTGCCTTTCGAACAATAGCTCTGATTGCCGCGTTAATGCCGGGAGAATCTCCTCCACCGGTCAAAATCCCGAGTTTATCCATCAATATCACCTTGTTTTTGAGTTTTTTCGAGGAAATACAGCTCCAGCCCACATGAAAAGGTTTCAAATTTTTCCCGAACCATACTACAACCGGGATATTTTACCAAGAAATCCCGGCTTTGCAACAGGTAGGTCGGTTTTACGGTCAATTTAGTTGATAAAAGGTTTCTAATTCCGTAGTTTAATATTAGTAATGTCTTTTAAAGGGTTATGAGCGAAGATCGGAGCCTGGTTTTGGTTATTGGTTGCAATTAAACCTTCTGGTTGATATGCATGGAGAGAGCTTTTTTAGGGCTGGGTTCAAATTTAGGCGACAGAAAGGCCAACGTCGATAATTCCATAGAACTTTTTACCCGCCAACCGGAGGTAAATCTCCTGGAGAAAGCCTCCAACTACGAGACCGAACCCGTCGGTCCTGTTCAACCCTGGTTTATAAATACTGCAATCGAGATCGAAACTTCCCTGTCACCCGAGGGGCTGCTGGACTGGTCAAAGGAAGTAGAAAAAAGAATTGGCCGGATCGAATCCATACACTGGGGACCGAGGCTCGTGGATCTAGACCTGCTCCTTTATGATGAGCTGGTTACCGATACGGAGGAACTCAGACTCCCACATCCGGAGATGGCGAAGCGAAGATTTGTCCTTTTGCCCCTAATCGAGCTGGAAGACGATCTCGTTCATCCCGAACTGGGAACTCCTTTAAAAGAATTGCTAACTAAAACGGAAGAGAACAAAAAGGTGATAAAAACGTCATGAAACAAATCTTAATATCTTCAAAGGACAAAGAGCAACACGGGGAAAAGCGGATCGCGATTCTGGAAGACGGGAAACTGGTTGAAATCTTTTACGAGGATTTCCAGCAGGACAAGCTAGTGGGCAATATCTACAAAGGAAGAGTGGAAGATATCCTTTCCGGGCTCGGTTCTGCCTTCGTCGACGTGGGAGAGGAACAAAGCCTGTTTCTATCCCGTAGCGAAATAAACCAGGCAATCCTCAGAAGCAGGGGCTTTAACCCAAAGGAATATCCGCCCAGGATAGACAAGGTAATCAACGAAGGTGAATCCCTGATCGTTCAGGTAAAACGGGGTGGAATCGGGTCGAAGAACCCGCAGGGCACTACGAAGGTAAGTCTCCCAGGGCGGTACTGGGTTTTCCTGCCCAAGGATAGCCGTCTGGGAATTTCTCGTAGAATAACCGACGACAGAGAAATCCAGAGGCTCAAGGACGTCGCAAGAAACCTGAAGGAAGAGAACGAGGGATTGATAGCTCGGACGGCATCCAAAAACGCTTCCAAGGAAGACCTGAAACGTGACTTCAATTTCCTTCTCGGCACCTGGAAAGGTGTGGAGGAAGAAGCAAACAACGTAAAAGCTCCACACCTGCTGCACTCGCATGCCGGAATGGTCAGGACGGTGATCCGAGATCGGCTTCTGGAGGACGTCGACGAGGTATTGACGAACTCCAAACCCGTGTACGAGGATATAATAGATTACCTGCACTACCTGAGAATGGATAATTTTCAGGACGTCGTCCGCCACTACCAGCAAGATACCCCAATGTTCAAGCATTACGGGGTCGAAAAGCAACTCGAGAAGTGTCTCCAGAGGGAGGTTAGCCTCGATTCGGGAGGTTACCTGGCAATCGACGAGACAGAAGCCCTGACGGCTATTGACGTTAACACGGGGGGTAACGTAAACCACAAAAACCAGGCTCAAGCAATCCTGAACACGAACCTCTCCGCGGCCAGAGAAATCCCGATTCAACTAAGGCTGCGCAAAATAAGCGGGATAATCATCGTGGACTTCGTGGATATGTACGATAACGAGGACCAGCAAAAAGTCATAGACAAACTAAAAAAGAGCCTCCGCGAGGACCGTGTTCCAGCGGACTTCATAGATATGACGCCCCTAGGTCTAGTGGAAATCACCCGGAAGCGAGAGGGTGAAAGTCTGGCCGATTTAATGGAAGGCTACCACGACGAAGAGTAAATCTTGCCTCATCCTGCGGATAAATCGATAAATGCCCCGCAACTCCTGCGGGGCATTTGATTTGAACGCTTAAAGGGGCAGGTGATCCAGTAGAAATCTCGGCGTTCGCCATTCACCCTGCCGTCATTCCTCGAAAGCCAGGGTGATCTCGGCCTCGGAAACCAGCTCGCCCTTAACGCTGGCTTCCACTAACACACGACAAACGGAGCTCCTCTTTCTTTCTAGCTTTCCCTCCAGGGTCAACTGATCCCCAGGGATCACCTTTTCCCTGAACCTGGCACCGTCGACCCCCACCAGGTACCCGAGCCCCGTTTCTTCTCTATCTCTACCGGCTAGAATTCCGGCCACCTGGGCCATCGCCTCGACAATCATGGTACCGGGCATGACCGAAGGGCCGGGTTCCGGAAAGTGTCCCTGGAAAAACGGTTCGTTGATCGTGACGTTCTTTATCCCTTTGACCCGATCGTCTTCTAATTCGACGATCCTATCCACCAGCAAATAGGGATAACGTAGTTCAATGGCGTCCTTTATCTCTTCTATATCCATCGCTAGGGGCGTCAACCCGTCAGTTCTTCTTTCAAGGCCGACTTTGCCGTTTCCGTCAGGTCATCGACTCTATCCTCGTCCCCGTACAGGACAACGTTTTCCTGTCGTAAAACCAGGTCGTAACCTTCCTCGTTTCCACGGCGGTTTGCAACCTGGAATATTTTAGACTCTATCAGAGAGTTCAGCTGGTCATCGAGCTGTTGGTAGATGTTTTGTATCTGAGACAGAGTATTGGAGACCTCCTCCGGCTCCGCCTCACCTTCTTCCATATCGCTCAGTACGTTGTCCAGTTCGTCCGTGGCAGGCTGCACCTGACCGGAGAGTTCTTCGAGCTGACCGGCTACCGATTCAAAACCGGGGGCGGAGATCATCTTTTCCACCATCGCCAGATCTATTGCCAGCTGGGCCTCCAGCCTTTCCGCCTGCAGTATATCGGCCTGGCGCCGGTATTCGCCTTCGGATATTTCTCCTTGAACCGCCTGTTCCCGCAGACTCACCAGTTCTTGTTCTTTCTCCTCAGCACGTTCTCTTTCCTCACTTACCGCGTCAGTGAACACGGTGAAGGCCTCAGTCGCGTTGACGTAGCCCACCTCGAGCCCAGAAGAGCCGTCTTCCGTCCCGGTTTCCGGCTCCTCGAACTGGCTCACTTCGGTTTCCAATTCACCAACCCTGCTTTCCAGGTCCGTCAGTTCCGAGCTCGATGGACCGGATTCGCTCTCATCCCCTACTTCTCCCTTCAGCTCATCGACGGAATCCTTCAGGGAGCTTACCTCGTCTACCGAGGCGTAAGACGAAAAATCCTCTGGCATTTCACTTACTTTGGAATCCAGCGTGTCGAGTCTGTCGTTTATGGCATCCACTCTTTCTGAGAGATCGGAGACGTTCGAACCTCCCCCCGTAAACTCACTACCTACAAATCCACCCAAAAATCCCAGTCCCAGCGCAACTAACAAAACTACAGTAATTTTAAGATTTGACATGTTATTCACCTCATTGATTTGATTGCTCGGTTAAAAGACCGGACCCATACCGAAGTAGAAGTTAGGCACGTAATCGAATTCCTCCGAAAGGGGCCATGCGGCTCCAATTCGCAGATGACCGAACATCTGCAGGTTAATCTCGAATCCCGCGGACGTCCTGAAATCGTAACCTTCGTTCCCCGAGAGATCCACACCCCCGTCGAGGAAAGAAGTTAGGTAAAGCTGACCGGGCAGAGCCGCCAGGCGGTACTCACTGTTGAAAAAGCCGTAATTGCTTGCCCGGAGATTTGTCCCCAGGCCCCGGATCGAGTTCTTACCGACGAACTCCGACTGATAGTTAGCAGGTGTATCAAGCCCAAGACCGAACTGGAGGTTTAGCCCCAGTACTTGACTCCTCTCTCCCGCGATATCCAGTTCCGGTAGCGGCTGGAAATAGCTATTCTTGAAAGTCATCTGGGTAAAGCTCAAACCCGGAGCGAAATCCCCTGCCTTCTCGATCTTCAGCGACCTCCTGCTCCCATCCGTCGGGAATGTCGGGTTATCCCTGTCGTCGTATATCAGATCAGCCGATAGGATGTTGGTAAGGGAATTACTCGAGGAATCTTCCTCAATTATCCAGTCGGCGTTGTAACCTAGATTCAGCGACAGGTTACCCGACACGGGATAACCGAAGGAAGCCTCAAAACCCTGGTTGGACCCGACGTTCCGGTATAGACTTAGTTTGGTAAAGTTAAAACCCGAGGGATAATAAGTGTTTTTCCAGTCTATACTCCCGTCGAACTTGGAATCAAGCGAGAACTCCCTGCTCAGGTTGAAGGACAGGTCCTGACCTACCCCGAACAGGTTCTTGGTCGAAAGCCGCAGACGTCCTCCCAAACCACCTTCCGACCAGGTAAGGCCTCCGTTCACGCTGTTTAGTCTATTCTTTTCGCCAACCGTAACGACGAGTTTGAGGCCCTCGGAGGTCCGTTCAACTTTCGGTTCGGCTTTGGAAAAGTAACCCAGATCGAGAATTCTCCTGCGAGAATCGGACATCTCTTTCTCGTTGTAAACGTCTCCTTCCGAGAGGAAGAGCTTGTTGGTGATAACTTGCGTGTCCGTCTTCGTGTTTCCCTCGATGACGAGCTCAGTAATTACCCCTTCTCCGATATCGAAAACGGCGTCCCCGTTTTCTATATCCTGAAAAGTTATATCGGCGTAAGTATAACCTTCCGAGTTGTACTCCCTAAATACGGGCGCCAGAGCCCGCAACAGATCGTAGTTCGTTAATTCTCCTTCCGGGGGCCGCTTAACCAGATTATCCAGCTTTTGATCGTCAAAAACCGTATTACCCTCCAGGTGGATCCGTTCGGCCGTGATTGGCTTGTCCACCAGTTCTCGCTCTTCAAGCACCCATCGGAGAATAATGTCGGAGGGGCTGTAGCCTTGGGCCGGTACCAGCTCCACCGATTCGAAATAAGCGGAATTCTGGAGGTTCTGGTAGGAAAGCTGCAGTTCTCTCAGCTTTATAGGTTCGCCCTTCGTGGTTTCTATCATCTCGGCAACGACTTCTCTGGGGACAGAGCTTAGGCCCTCAAACTTGTTGCTAGACAGTTCTCCTTCTATTACCTCGATGGTCAGAGTCTCGCCAATGTCCACGTTTTCCGTGCTGATAAGCGGGTAACCCTGTTCTTCGTATTTCTCGGCTACCTTTTCCAAACCCTTGTCAAGTTCTTCGCGATTTATTACCTCGCCCTCCTTTATCCCAGCGTCTTTGAGACCCTGCTTGAGCTTTCTTTCTCCGACCAGGCTGACCCCTTCGAACTTTATCTCCTTCAAAACGGGGTACTCGTCGAGTTCGAGTGTCAAACTGATCTCCCCGTCTCCCGTCTCCAGGCTGCTCTGAACTTCCCGGAAGTAGCCACTATTTTTGACGTTCTCTACTTTCTCTTTCAGCTCAGCCTCCGTAACCGTGTCCCCCTCCGATAGTCCCAGCTGATCGAGTATCTCCTTCCTGGTAACGTTCTGGTTGCCCGTAAGCTCTATCTGCGTGAGTGTGTAACTGTCATCGCCTTCTTCCTCCCCCTGTTGCTGAGCCTCAGCCGGAAGCAATAAAAACAAAAGGAGAGCCAGCACCGTGATTACGCTAACGAAAGCGGTTTTGTTTTTCAGTTTCATCTCGTTATACTCCCTCCTCCCTTAATATCTTATCTCTCGTACTCCTGTATTGGACGGATTCGGATACGTGTTCCGGACGAATTACTTCGCTTCCGCCCAGGTCCGCTATCGTCCGAGAAATTTTTAATATCTTATGATAAGCCCTTGCAGAGAAACCGTAACGGTCAATTGCCTGCTTTACCAGACTCTCCGCGGATTCGTCCAGCTGACAGTACTTCTCCACTTCTTCCGCCGTCATCAACGAATTCGTGAAGCCATCACGTTGGAACCGCTCGGCCTGGACCTCACGACCCTTCTGGACGCTTTCCCTTATCCTCTTGCTGGACTGCCCCTCCGACCTGCCTGTCATTTCTTCTTTGTCCAGCCGCTGGACGTCGACGAATATATCTATCCGGTCCATGAAGGGTCCGGATATTTTCTTCCTGTACCTTCTGATCTCATGCGGACGGCAGGTACACTTCTTCACGGGGTCACCAAGATAGCCACAGGGACAGGGATTCATCGCGCCGACCAGCGTAAAGTTGGCAGGAAATCTAAAGGAGTTCGAGGCCCGAGAGATGGTTATCTCCTGATCCTCCAGGGGCTGCCGAAGCGTCTCGAGAACTCTTCTGCTGAACTCGGGCAGCTCGTCCAGAAAGAGGACGCCGTTGTGAGCCAGACTTATCTCTCCGGGCGTGGGATTTCCGTGTCCTCCTCCCACCATTCCCGCGTAGGAGATTGTATGATGGGGCGAACGAACCTTCCGCCTCGTCACCAGAGGGTTTTCCGAACTCAGCTTGCCCATAATGCTATAGATCTTCGTCACTTCGATAGCTTCCTCGAAGGTGAGGGGCGGAAGAATGGTGGGCAACCTCTTCGCTAGCATGCTCTTCCCGGAACCGGGCGGTCCACTCATCAGCACGTTGTGACCACCAGCAGCAGCTATTTCCAGTGCCCTCTTTGCCCCCTCCTGGCCTTTGACGTCGCTAAAGTCTTTAGAAAAGTTCCTCCGAGAACGAAAATGCTCCTCCTGGTCGAAAGAATGAGGGCTTCTCGATCCGCTCGTACCTCGACTCAGGAAGTCGACAGCTTCTCTCAGGTTTGAAACCGGGTAAACTTCAAGCTGTTCGACGATGGATGCTTCCCGGGCGTTACCCTGGGGAACCACGAGGGAATCGATCTTCGGATCCTCTCTCGCTGCCAGCGCGACCGGGAGAACACCGCTGACGGATCGGAGTCCTCCATCCAGGGAAAGCTCGCCGATGAGCAATTTTCCCTCAAGGGCATCCTCGGCCAGGTTTCCGGTTGCCTGTAGAATCGTGGCGGCAATAGGAAGGTCAAGACCGACCCCTTTCTTCTTCACGTCCGCCGGAGCGAGATTGGCGGTAATCTTCTTCGTCGGGAATTCGTAGCCCGAGTTGTCGATGGCGCTTTTTATCCTGTCCCGGCTCTCCTGAACCTCCTTCTCCGGCAAGCCAACTATCTTAAACCCCGGGAGTCCCCGTGAGACGTCACACTGAACCTCCACTATTATGGCATTTATACCCGTAACGGCACCGCTAAAGGCTTTTGAGATCATGATCAACCGTTAATTCTGATGGCGTCTTCGTAATGTCTTATCTCTCCGTCTGACAAAGCTACGACGTCAAACCTGCTATTTCCTCCGTAGTCGTTATCCTGAATCCAGCGTTGAGAACACTTGAACAACCGGCGCTTTTTCTCCTCGGTAATTGCCTCCTCTGGTGAGGCAAAACTTCCTTTTCCCCGCTTTTTCACCTCGACAAAGACCACGAAGTCACCATCAAAGGTAATCACGTCCACCTCGCCTCGATGGCAGTAGTAGTTTCTGTCCACGACATGGTGACCCTTCTTCTCCAGGTATTCCACGGCCCGTTTTTCTGCTTTACTACCTCTTTTGGCCATTAAACAACTAACCCCGGTAAAATTCTCTTGTAAATTAAAAGAAAAGAATGTAAAGGTCTTATGTATGATAACACCCCAGACCCTGAATATTCAAATAATAAATACACTTAA
>JBKGZT010000059.1:0-7086 GCA_046543235.1 Candidatus Acetothermia bacterium
GGGCGGGGTTCTTGACACAGTTGCTTATAACTATCTAAATAAATCGACTTTGCGAGCTGGTAACTAGGGCGAAAATCCGTCGACTTTTGGCCCCAGGAGGGAGTAGTTGAACCGGTCACGGGACAACAATCTCTCAGCGACGTCGCGGATCTCGTCCGAGGAAACGGCCTCGATCTTTTCGAGTACTTCCGAAACTGACCGGAAGTCGTCGTCGTGCAGGGCGGTTATTCCGAGCCTGCCCATCAGAGATCGGTTATCCTCCAGGCCCAGTACCAGGTTGCCCTTTGTCTTCTTCTTCGCCCTCTCCAGTTCATCATCTTCAACTGGCTTGTTGACGAGTTCTTCCATTTCTTTCCTGGTGAGTTCTATAAATTTATCCAGCCCCCCGGGCGCCATTGCGCCGTAGATAAAGAAAAAACCAGTGTCCCGGAAGTACTGTGAGCTCGACGTTACCTGGTAGGCCAACCCGTTTTCCTTCCGGATTTTTCGGAAAAGTCGGGAGCTCATTCCCCCTCCAAGAATCACGTTTAGCATCTCTAGCGGAAACCGGTCGTCGTCCTTTTTCGCAAGCCCCTCGACGCCGAGAGCACAATGGAGCTGGCTTATGTCCCGCTGGTCCCGATTGATTCTCCCTTTTGAGCCCGGAACTTTACGGGCTTGAATTTTTTGGTCACTTATCACTCGTCCACCTGATCTCAGGTTTCCCAAGTAGCTTTTGGATAAGCTGACCAGCTCCTCAAACTCGAAATCCCCGGCGGCCGTAACCATCATGTTATCCGGGTTTTTTAGTTCTTTATACCTTTTTTTAACCCTTTTTCTGGTTAAGTCAGTCAGGGAGTTTTCGGTACCACGGACGGGACGGGAGAGACCGGAATTCTCGCCCCAGATCGTCTCCCCGAGCAAGCGGATGCTTTCCGATTGATGGTCATCGTGTGAGGACCTTATTTCCTCCAGAACTACGTCCTTCTCCAGGTCGAAATCTTCGCGACGGAAGAGGGGGTTTAAAGCGAGATCCGTCAGGATGTCCATCCCTTCAGGTAAGGATTCGGGAAGGAGGCGCAGGGAAAGGAGAAGGTACTCCTTTCCCGTACTGCCGTTTACGTGACCACCCAGCCTGTCCACGTCACTGGTGATCTCGTAGTCGCTCCTGTTTTTGGTTCCCCGGAAGAGCAGGTGCTCTAACAGGTGAGTAATCCCGCTCTCCTCCGGTTTCTCGTCCCGGCTGCCGGATTTGAACCAGAGTCCCAGAGAAACCGACTTTGACTGGGGCTCTTCCTGTCCGAGAACCTCCAGCCCGTTAGCCAGCTCTTTTCGGTAGCAGCCGGGGAAAAGTTCCATACTTATCCTTGCTAATTAGTCCTGAACAAGCCTGAACTGATACCTATTCTGATCGTCTATGTTGATCAGCTTGACCTCGACCCGATCCCCTGTCTTGACGACGTCCTCTACTTTCTTGACGTAATCGCGGGAGAGTTCGGATATGTGAATCAACCCGGTCTCGCCGCCGTCGGTTTCTACGAACGCCCCGAAATCAGTCGTCTTCGTTACCTCCGCGCCGGTTACGTCCCCGACTTCGAGAGGATCCTCGGATTCTTCGCCGGGAACTCGTTTGAGATCCAGACGTCCCTGGTCGTCGTGTCCGATGACTTTTACTCTCATTTCCTCTCCCAGGCTCGTAATGTCCTCTACGTTATCGACGTATCCGTCGGCAAGTTCGGAAATATGGACGAGACCTTCCGACTTGTTGGGTAGCTGGACGAAAGCTCCGAAGTCTTCCACCCGGACGACCTCTCCGACGAATTCCTCTCCGGGTTCTACTTCCCGGGTCATGTCCTCGATTATCTTCTTGGCTTCTTCGACCTTTTCCCGGTCGACGCCGGAGAGTTTAACGGTTCCGTCATCATCTATGTCTATTTCGGTCTCGTATTCCTCCGTGAGATCCCGGATCGTCCTACCGCCAGGACCAATGACCGTCCCGATTTCGGATTCGTCCACCTTGAATACTTCCATGACCGGCGCGTGCTGAGAAACTTCTCCTCTGGGTTGGGATATGACGTCGTTCATCTTGTCCAGAACCTTTAACCGGGCGTCATGGGCTCTGTCCATGGCTTCGCGCATGATTTCTTCTTCAAGTCCGCTGACCTTTACGTCCATCTGGAAGGCCGTCACGCCGTCCCTGGTTCCCGCGACCTTGAAGTCCATGTCTCCGAAGTGGTCTTCCTGGCCCATGATATCGGTCAATATCCTGTAGTCCCCGTCCTCTTCCATAAGTCCGATTCCTATTCCGGCAACCGGTTTTT
Source organism: Candidatus Acetothermia bacterium (assembly GCA_046543235.1). Lineage (GTDB taxonomy): Bacteria > Bipolaricaulota > Bipolaricaulia > M55B111 > M55B111 > JAGXLP01. The sequence goes on from JBKGZT010000059.1 coordinate 2,301, forward strand.
CGATAGGGACGCCGGAGTCCATCAGCGCGAGAGAGCCGCTGCAGACCGTGGCCATGGAGGACGAGCCGTTGGATTCTAGAATCTCGGAAACAACCCTGATTATATAAGGGAACTCTTCTTCATCCGGGAGCACCGGGTTAAGGGCGGTTTCCGCAAGGTGTCCGTGTCCCTTCTCTCTGCGGCCCGGCCCGGACATATATCCGGCTTCTCCGACGGAATAGGGTGGGAAGTTGTAGTGCAACATGAATCTCTTACTTCCTTCGGCCACCATTCCGTCTATCCGCTGTTCGTCCTGTTTGGTCGTTCCGAGGGTTGCCGTGCCCAGGCTCTGCGTCTCACCCCTCGTAAATAGGCTGGAGCCGTGGGCCCTCTCGAGCAGACCGACATCGACGCTAATCGGTCGAATCTCGTCCGGATCCCGTCCGTCAATTCGGACGCCTTCTTTGACCGTCTTCCGCCGGACGAACTTCTTGTATTCGTCTTCGACTGCGTCTTCTACCTGGTTTACTTCGTCTTCGTCGCGGTCTTCCTCGCCGAGGACTTGTGTTTTTACTTTTTCCTTTATCTCGTCGACCTTTTCCTCCCTTTCCAGCTTATCTTCGATTCCCACCAATTCAGGAAGGTAGTCCTTGGACGCAGCTTCCGCTTCTTCCTGTAATTCGCTCTTTTCCTCTACAGCTTCACTTCTCTCGGGTTCTTCCCTATCGGCGTAATCCAGTTGAAATTCGACGAGTTTTTTGATTCTCTCGTGGGCGAAGTTGATCGCGTCCACTACGTTTTCTTCGGCGACTTCTTCCATCTCGCCTTCGACCATCGTGACGGAGTCTCTGGTTCCGGCCACGACGATTTCCATGTCGCCTTCTTCCTTCTGTTCGGCATCTGGGTTGATGAGAAACTCTCCGTCCACCCGGCCGACTTCTACTCCGGCTATCGGTCCCAGGAAGGGAACATCCGACATGGTTAGCGCGGTTGACGCGCCGATCATCCCCGCTATCCCGGGAGAGTAATCCTCGCTTGCCGAAAGCACGGTTACGACTATGTGAAGTTCTTCCATGTAACCGTCGGGAAAGAGGGGTCGAATGGGTCGGTCTATCATTCTGGCGTTCAGTACTGCTTTATCCGACGGTCTTCCTTCTCGCTTGATAAATCCACCCGGAATCTTGCCGCCGGCGTAGAACTTCTCTTCGTAGTCCACCCGAAGAGGGAAGTAGGGTTTATCGCTTTCCCCGCCGGACGTCGCCGTGACTAATACCTGAGTATCTCCGAAACTGCATACTGCTGCTCCATCGGCCTGTCGGGCCATTTTTCCTGATTCCAGCTTAAACTTGCTTCCATCCAGCTCTGTTTCCATCTGCTTATACATTTTTACACCTCAAAAACTATCTATTTTCTTGGGTTTGCCTTACTCTGATGTTTAATTCCTTTTTCAACCTGTCGTACTGTTCCGGTTTTTCTCTTTCCAGGTATTCCAAAAACTTTTTCCGTTTACCTACCATCTTTAACAATCCCTGTCTCGAGTGATGGTCCGCCGGGTGTTCTCTCAGGTGTTCCGTAAGATTTTTGATTTTTTCGGTCAGTATTGCTACCTGAACGCTCGTCGAACCCGTGTCCTCAGAATGTTCGCCGTACTCTTCAATTAACTCCTGCTTTCTTGCCTGTGAAATCGACATTGATAAATCACTCCTATCCCCGAACCCCCAGGGCGGATGCTCCGGGAGTTGGTTGGTTTATTTTTTGTTTTCTCTAATCTTCTCGTACTTTTCCGCGATTTCTCTTACTCTGTTTATTACTTCTCTTTCGTCGACGGTCTTGATTTCTCCGTCCTCCATCACTATCTCCCCGTCCGCTATTACCAGGTCCACCTCTCTGCTTTTGCCCGAGTAAACCAGGTTGGAGACAGTATCGTACTCCGGAGTCCAGTAAGTAGGGTTCCTGCGTACCCCAATTAGGTCCGCCGGGGCACCCTCCTCGATCCTACCGCTGCCGGGAAAACCGAGCACGTCCGTTTCGGAGGCGGTGGCTATCTTGAGCGTATCTTCCGCGGACAGGGCTGTCGGATCGTCGGACTCCAGCTTTGCCAGAAACGAGGCCTGACGCATTTCCTCGAAGATATCCAAGTCGTTATTCGTCCCCGGTCCGTCAGTTCCAAGAGTGAGGTCTACTCCCGCTTGCCTCATCTTCTCGATTGGAGCAGCCCCCGAGGCAATTTTCATGTTGCTCGTCGGATTATGGGCCACTACCACGTCGTTCTCCTTTAAGGTCTTCACGTCCTCCTCGTTCACGTGGACGCAATGAGCTGCCAGGACGGGATTTTCCAGAAGCCCGAGGTCTTGCAAACGTTTGACCGGGGATACCCCGAACTTCTCGTAAGACTCCTCTACCTCTCCCCTGGTTTCGGAAATATGGGTGTGGATCGGAAGGCCCCTTTCCCGGGAAAGTCGGGAAACCTCTTTTAGCACCTCTTTACCGCAGGTGTAGGGGGCGTGAGGACTTAAAGCTACCTTTATCCGTCCGTCGGCAGAACCGTCCCATTCATCAGCCAGTTCGAGAGCTTCTTTTAACTCCTTTTCGCCCGCTTTGTCCATATCTTCTGCTATGAGGCCGTAAGATATCAGACCACGTATCCCGGTCTCCTCGATGGATCGGGCCGTCTGGTCCATGTTGAAATACATGTCAGCTACCGCAGTGGTCCCGGAACGGATTGCTTCCACCAGGGCAAGTTTGGAACCCCAGTAGACCTCTTCGGGGGTTAGCTCTTCCTCGGCCGGCCAGATCCAGTCCTGTAGCCATTCCTCCAGTACAACGTCGTCCTTGTATCCTCTGAAGATCGTCATTCCCAGGTGGGCATGAGCATTAAAGAACCCAGGCATGAGGAGACGTCGTTCTCCTTCCACCGTTCTATCCGGTTTCAAATCACGGCCTTGACCTCCGTTCCGGATGATCTCGAGAATTTTCCCGTCCTCGATTAGGATGGAGGCGCCGGAAGCTACTGAGTAATCACTTGGAAATAGAATATCGAAGTTTTTCAGAAGGGTTTTCATAAAGTGGTGAAATTATCTGTCGAAGGAATTTACAGTATCCTGCCTCGTTTTTACTTATTTAATTTGCTTTTTCTTAGTCTAACTTCTTTGATAGTTTTAATTAATTGATTATACGCGATGGTTGGTCCCTCTGCAATTGCTGCCGTGCTTGAATCGGATTACAGGTAACCCAGGCTTTCCATTCTTTCTTCGATTTCCTCGTTTTTCTTCGAACCCGGCTGCTCTTTGTAGAAGTCGTCGGGTTCGTAGTATTCAGGTTCGGTTGGCGATATCTCCCCGATGACCTCTCCGTCCATCTGTCTGGGTACGCTAAACCCGTTGAGGTTCAGTACGGTCGGAGCGAGGTCCATTATCGAGGCATCCCTCTCTCCCTTATCTATACCCTTCCCGTAAGCCATCAGGATCCCGTCTCTTCTATGGTGGCCCGGATGAAGTTTACCGCTAAAGACGCTCGAGTTGAAGAACATTATCGCTCCGTAGCCGACGATCGATCCGTGACAGACCGAGCCCTCGAGAGTATTAAACAGGATATCCGGAGCCCCTTCCAGGTAAGGTCCGGAGTAAAGGTCTTCTTTTGGCTTTACCCACTCCGCCAGTTTCTTCCCGGAGTCGGGCACCTCGATCCGTTCCAGCTTGTCTATAATCTCGCCCCTGATCCCCTGGTACTGACCCTCTTCCACTATACCCGATTGCTCTCGACCCGAAAGGTTGAGCCTTATATGCCCTATGTGGGATCGGGAGTAAGCCCTGGTACTTTTCCAGTCTACGTCCTGCGAGGAGAGGAAGATGGCATTTAGGGCGGCGTTGGTGGATAAACCGGTGATTGGGTTGTCGACTATCTTTAGCTTCTTAGCAATGGGGTAGATGATCTCCCCTATCGTCTGAGTATTCTGCTCGGTGAAACCCAGTTTGGCCAGGCTCTTTCTAATTCTTGTTCCCGGGTTCTTGCCGAGTTCCAGGTAGCCTTCACTCTCCAGCCACGTATTTATGTTGAAAGTATTGGTGAGGGGACCAAATCCGTGGTCGGACAGCACTATAAAAGCCGAATCGTCGGGTGCGAATTCGAGCAGCTTTCCGATTTCACGGTCTACTTCCTTGAATACCTCAAGCCTCGGGTCCCATTCGTCCGTAACCTCGTCCCAGAGGAAGTGCTGAACCTGATCCGTGGCGAAGAAGTGAACCATCATGGTCTCGTCTTCCTTGTCTTCGAAGTACCTTTCGTAAAGGTATCTCGTGGCTTTTCCCCGGTCCCTGACGGCCCGGTTCAGCTCGGAGACCCATTCTTTCGGGTCCTTGCCCTTCATGAAAGGCTCGGGCAGGTACTTGTAATCAGGGACTGCTTCGTACAATTCAGAAGACAGTTCTTCCGGATAGGATCGCTGATCAGCGGCTGTAGGGGTAAGAAAACCGGGCACGACGAACCCATTGACCTTTTCCGGAGGGTAAGTGACGGGAACCGAGAGCAGGCCCACCTTGCCCCCGGATTCGCTGATCTGTCTCCAGACAGAGCGCGTCTTGATGGAATTCCGGTTGATTACCTTCCCCTTGTATGATTCCCTCAGGTCGAGCCAGGTGTAGATACCGTGTTTGCCGGGGTTGACTCCCGTGTGAAAGGAGGACCACGCGGGCCCGGTCAGGGGAGGAAAGGTGCTTTTCAGGTTTCCGGAAAGTCCCTGATCGCGGATTTTTTCCAGGTTTTCCAGTTCGCCTTCGTCGATCCACTTATTTATTAGATCTGGACTTGC
>JBKGZT010000060.1:0-7048 GCA_046543235.1 Candidatus Acetothermia bacterium
TCCAAATACTTTGAAACTGGAAAGGATCGAGATCGGGGGCGATACTGAAGGGGAATCCCGGACGATATCATACGGTCGAGACGGCTGGCCGGATGTCTTTGTGGAAAGACAGGGTGATTTTTCTCGGGTTAGTCTGCTGGCAGAAGGCCAGGAGTGGGTATACGACAATGTCGTCCGAGAAGTGCAAGAAGGTGCAAGTGAAAACGACGAGGGTCCTGGTTTTGTCCTGCATACTGGTGATATAGTCTATTTCGGTTTTCAGGGGAAGGGTGCTGAAGAAAGCCCGTACTGGAGGGACTTCAATCGACGGTTCCTCTCCAGGCTTCCAGATGGTGGACCGGGTGACCTGTCGGCCAGGTTTTTTCCGGCTCTGGGAAACCACGAAACCTGGGGGGACGAAGATATTGTCGGCTTCAGGGAGGTCTTCCCTTATTTGAGTCAGTACGGTTTCAGCGAAGATCACCGGGTTTATCAGTTCGACCATAAAAACGCCAAGTTTGTCTTCCTCGATTCGGGAATTATGGATCCGGATAATCCGGCGGACTGGTATAAATCAACGCCGGGATACGAAAAGCAGATGGAACTTCTCGAAACCTGGCTGGAAGAAGCGATTGATGAAGGTAAGGACCACGCGTTCGTGACCCTGCACTATCCACCGTTTTCGCGATCGGGATACGGCCCACTACCAGAAGAGCACAACCCCCATTCTATTCTTAAATCCTATGCCGATCAGATAGATATGACCGTATTTACCGGCCACAACCACGCGACCGAGGCCTATAAAGTGGACGGCATCCGCTACTTCGTCGTAGGAGGGGGCGGAGGAGAGCAGGGTCTTTCTTCCAACGAGATGCCCGACGATTATCCCAAAGACCACTACTGGCAGGGGGATCAGCGAAAACTGGATTACAATTACCTGATTGTGGAGGTAGAAGGTGAAGACGTCAGCGTCACCGTCAAAAGGTTTAGTCCCAACGAGCTCAAACCGTTTAGCCAGGTAAATATCGTACCGGATCGAATGGAATAAGACGACATGATAAAGTTTTGAAGATTAACTAACCTTAAATGAGAGATTTTTAACCTTAAAAACAAAAAGACCCTGGAGTGATACCGTGAAATACAGAGAATTCGGCAAAACCGGCTGGAACGTCAGCGAGGTTGGTCTCGGAACCTGGGCTCTGGGTAGCGATGCCTGGGGAGACGTTGACGAAGGGCAGGCACTGGAAGTCCTCGAAGAAGCGATCGAACAGGGAATTAACTTTTTCGATACTGCCGACGTCTACGGTGACGGACTCAGCGAGAAGAGAATCGGGAAGGTTTTAGACAGTACGGATGAGAGAATATACGTGGCGACTAAATTCGGGCGCCGAATAGATCCCCACAGGGCCGAAGATTACACGAAGGATAACCTGGAAAGATTCCTGGACCGGTCGCTGGAGAACCTCGGAGTCGATACAATCGATCTGGTCCAACTTCACTGTCCGCCAACCGAAGTTTACTACCAACCCGAGGTCTTCGAAGCCATGGAGGAGTTCGTCGAGAAGGGGAAGATCCGTTACTACGGAGTGAGCGTGGAGAAGGTCGAAGAGGGGCTGAAGGCGATCGAGTATCCCGGTCTCGCTTCCGTCCAGATCATCTTCAACATGTTTCGACAGAGGCCAGCGGACCACTTTCTGAGCCGTTGCCGGGAGGAAAACGTCGCGGTAATACCGAGAGTGCCTCTGGCCAGCGGTTTGTTGACGGGTAAATACGATAAAGATGTCACGTTTCCCGAAAACGACCACAGAAACTTCAACCGAGACGGGGAGGCTTTCGACGTGGGGGAGACCTTCGCCGGAGTGGACTTCGAGACCGGCCTGGAAGCCGTAGAAAGGCTCGAGGAGGTAAAACCGAAAAGCTATTCCACCGCTCAGATGGCGATAAAGTGGATACTCTCTCACGACGAGATAAGCGTGATAATCCCCGGAGCCAAAAGCAAGGAGCACGTTCGGGACAACGCGGAGGCCAGCGACCTCCCGGACCTGCCCCCGAAGGTCAACCACGAAGCGAGGAAGGTCTACGAGGAGCTTATCAAAGAACAGGTCCACCACCGCTGGTGAGGCCTCGTGGAAAAAAGCAAAGATACAAATACTGATTGCCGGCCGTGCCCCGTACTCGGCCGGTAATTTCCCCGGCTATAGAGGCCGAAAAACCGGATTAACCCCCGAGATCTATACAGCTGTCCTCCTTTACGGCGTTGAGGACGATGGACGTGTCGGCCCGTTCGACAGCTGAGAAGTTGAGCATGCGTTTTATCTCCCGGTTCATGCTTTCCCTGCTGTCGAACTTCCCGATAACCAGGATGTCGAACTCCCCGGTTATCTCGTAGACGTGAGTCAGACTGCCCTCGCCCTTCAATCGATTTACTATTTTCGTTATCTCGCTTCCCTCGGCCTGGATCTTCGTTATCGCCGTCAGGTCCAAGCCAAGTTTTTCGTAGTTGATGGCCGGTTTAAATTTCTTGATCACGCCGTCTTCCAGAAGTTCCTCCAGGTGGTTACTGACGGTTGAAGGCGAGACACTTATGTCCTCGGCCACTTTCCTAATTGACTTTCTGCCGTCCTCCATCAGCGATTCGAGTATTTTTCCGTTTAGTTTCACCTCTTCCATGATTATAGCCCCTCCGTTACGTTTATTTTGAGTTGTCCGAATGACCAAAACGATTATACATAAATTAACGTAATTTTCAAACAAAAATGTAAAATTTTCTTTTTATCCTTGACATATGTTCGTTCACCTTTATAATTCTTCTATAAGTTTATCATATCCGAAATGGAGGTTGATTTAAGGTGGCTAAAGATAGGACAGAAATAGAGGACGCCGTATATTCGCTGGAGGAAAGGGACGTAAAATTCATCAGACTGCAGTTTACGGATATCCTCGGAATCCCAAAGGACGTGGAGATCACTCTGGACGAGCTTCCCAAAGCCCTGGAGGAGGGTATAGCATTCGATGGTTCTTCCATAGAGGGGTTTGCCCGGATATTCGAATCCGACATGTACCTGCACCCCGACCTGGATACTTTGAAAGTTTACCCCTGGAAGTCGGAGACGAGTGAGGGCGAGAGGTACGGAAACGCAAGGCTTATCTGTGACGTCCACAAACCAAACGGCGAACCATTCGAAGGCGATCCTCGCTATAGGTTGAAGAAAGTTATGAGCGAAGCGGACGAGAAGAACCTAAAGATGTTTACCGGTGCCGAGCCGGAGTTCTTCATGTTCAGCCCTGATAGCGGGGAAGAACCCGGCAGGAGCTCCACCGGATTACACGATCAGGGTGGGTATTTCGACCTGATGCCGGTGGATAAAGGGGAAGAAGCAAGGAAAGACATGGTGATAAGTCTGGAGAAGATGGGCTTCAAGGTGGAAGCCGCCCACCACGAGGTGGCCCCGAGCCAGCACGAGATAGACTTCCGCTACGACGAGGCGCTAAAACTGGCTGACCATCTTATAACCTTTAAATCAACCACCAAGACTATCGCGCTCAAGCACGGGTTGAACGCGACCTTTATGCCCAAACCCTACGGCAGGATAAACGGTTCCGGCATGCACACCCATATTTCGTTGACCGAGGACGGGGATAACTGTTTCTACGACCCTCGGAACGGGGACAACCCCTACGATCTCTCCGACAAGGGTCTGCACTTTATCGGGGGGCTGATAAAACACATAGACGCCATTACGGCTCTGGCAAACCCGACGGTCAACTCCTACAAGCGACTGGTTCCCGGTTACGAGGCGCCGGTTAACATCTCCTGGGGGCGGCACAACCGGTCGGTTTTAATTAGGATCCCCCATACGAGCACACCGGAGACCTCGACCAGGTTGGAGCTGCGAAGCCCGGATCCGACGGCAAATCCGTACCTGGCATTCGCGGCTTTCTTAAAGGCCGGATTGCACGGAATGGAAGAGGAAATAACACCCCCGGAACCGGTAGAGGAAGACCTATACGAGATGGAAGCCGGAAAGAAGGAAGAAAAGGGGATCGGTTCGTTGCCAGAGAGCCTGTCCGAAGCCCTGGACGCCCTGCAGAAGGACAAAGTAATTGCGGACGCAGTTGGTTCCCACGTGATGGAGAACTTCCTCCGGGCAAAGCGGACGGAGGCACGCGAGTTTCAGGTAAACGTAACCGACTGGGAGCTAGAGAAATACATGAAGTATTATTAAGGAGGCACTTACCGTCGTTTTCCTCCCCTTTACGGGGGAGGATAAAGACGGTGGTGAGGTCTAGGTAGGAAGTTCTATTTCCGCCAACACCGGAAGGTGGTCGGAAATCCTAAGCGTGTCCTCCCTTCGAATGTAGTGGTCGCCCAGAGAGATCTCCCCGGGGAAAAAGAGGTAATCGATGGTCCGGTCAGGCTCGTTTATATCCGGGTCGTTGGGAAAGTGGGTATACCAGACTTCGGGGTTTGGGCCGTTTACTTCCTCGTATCCCGGTACGGCCCTGAAATCATCGAACAGCGGCCTGATTACCTCCCCTTCCTCGTCTTTGGTCCCTTTACCCGGCGGTAGCAGGTTGAAGTCGCCGCCGAGGATCCAGGGCTCCCCCTCGGATGATTTTTCCCTTACCAGCTGGTGAACTTCCCTCAGCTGGCGTCGCCGGACGTCAGAACCGAAGGTGAAAGCGGTTAGATGGGTATTAAAGACTACCAAATCCCTGCCTTTCCGACGGGGGAACCGGACTTCCAGGACGGCTCTTTTCAGGTCGAACTGCCGGACGAACCAGTTGTCCGGTTTTAGTGATAGCTGATGTCGGAAAGCGTTTCCTATTTTGAACTTCGAGATAACGGATAGCTTCATTCCCACCGACCCCAGGATCTCGGGGTGGGGTGAGAAGGCAGCTTTCCAGTAAAAGGCCGAGGAGTGGGCCGCGTACTCTGCCGGTAACTTTTCCAGCAGGTTCTCCAACTGGTCTTCGTGGTCGGTTCTTCTGGCCCCGTCGTCCACCTCCTGAAGCAGGACTATATCGGGGTCCTCTTCTTTAATTACCCGGGCAACTTCTTCGGTCGTTTCGGCTATATCCTCCGAGCTCGGCCTGGTGTCGGGTCCTCCTTCGTAGTAAAAATCGTAGCCTTTTCCCGCCATGAACTGGACGTTCCAGCTCAATAATTTGATCTTCTCCGCTTTCGGAACCTGCGCAAGGTTATCGCTGCTAGTTAAAGAGGCTGGCTGGACCTGATCCGGTTGGAAGGTCGTGAACCAGATCCAGCCAACAAAAGCGAGGAACAAAACTAATAAGACCCCAAGGATTACTGTGAGCACTTTAAACGACTTCTTTTTTCTAATTTTCTGGAGTTTTTCACGTATTTTCATCTTGCCTGCCGGCACGCCGAAAACAATATAATCGGATTATAACATAAGCGGGCTAATTTACAAAATCGAACGCTCTTTTGGGAAAAGGTTCTTCTCACGAGATGAATTCTATATTCGGGAGTTGGTTTCAATAACTCAGCAGCGCACCCTTCCTGCCCGCTCGGTAGTCTGCTCTCGACAGCAGGTCGAAAACCGGCCGGCAGGTAAAGTCTCCGGAGAAACTCAGGAGATGATAACTAGTTGGAAAGGGACGGGACTTGTGAAAGAATTGAGATGGATCCGTTATTCGACCGATCTAATGGTAGCCAGTCCCAGGAGCCAGGTCGTTATAGCGTTTCTGTTGGCCCGATAAGCAAGGATTGGGCCTCATACTGATCTTGAGAAGAAACCGGCCACCCCGGTTTAAGCCGGAATGACCGGTTTGAATCAATACGATAAGCCCGCGGGTTATAAGAGGTCTTATTCCCTTGCTTCTCCTGATAGCTATTCTGCTTCACCGCTGAGGACGGTATATAAAGTATCTGTATTCAAAGTTTTCGGTCCCTATTTTTGAGCCGAATTATCTTTGATATTTCCGTTTAGCTATTTTTATCGTTCAATATATTTTCAAAATGGATACCGTCCGAAAATAGGTCGCGGAAAGTACCCCTAAGGGTCTCCTTAAAAGGAAGAGAAATATCTCCGGGACCGTTGATTTCAATTGACCTGGAAGGTTGTTCCCGCATTATGACTTTGAAAGTTGGGCCTTCGATTATTCTATTGCCGTTTTCCGAGATCGTTTCCGTACGTCCGACCTTTATCCGATAAGACAGATGCCTGTCCAGTAGGTCCTCCCTGGCAATGCTTTCATCGATCTCGTCGTCTAGCAGTACCTTTTCGTCTTCGCGGTTCTCATCCATGTGTCGTACCGATACCTTTACCAATTTGTTAAAATCGTCCGGTTCGAAGTTCTTTCCCTGTCCTATCTTTCCCAGTAGTCTAACTCTACCCTTCTTGGTTTCTCCCTCGCCGTTCTTTCCGAGAAGGGGAATTTTCTCCGCCAGCTTCACAAAACCACCCCCGATCCGGGTCAAAAGACAAGTTCTGGATCTACAAACCCGATTTTACGCGACGGTCGAGCGCTCTCTAAGAGACACTTCGAGCGGAGTATCTATTCCGAGTTCGTCCTGATAGAACTGGTTGAGGTCTTCCTGGAATCCTTTGACCCTGTCCCATGCTTCTTCTTCCGTTTCAACCCCGTCTACTTTTAAAATCGTTATGCCCAGCTGACGGTCCTTAATAACTCCGTTCTTTTCCAGAAGCTCGTCCTGCCGTTCCTCCAGTTTCTCCTGTGCTTTTCCCCTTCTTCCAAATGGCCAGAGAGGATTCGTGTATTTATCTACGGCGGCTTCGATCGCCGGATCTTCCCATCCTAGATGTTCTGATTCGACTCTGAATTCGACTTCCATGCTACACCTCCTGAACTTTAGATGTTTAAATTTCAAATACTCACCCTGTATTTGGACTAAATTTATAGGAAGGATTTTAATATCTTATTAATCGATCGTGTAACCTCGAAAGAACCACAGGTGGGCTATTATCAGCAAATTTCTTATTCAGGAAAAATTCCTTATAGCTAGGAAAAAGGAAAGAAAGGACTTTTTCTACCAAAATTTGCCGAGAGTGCCCCAGGGCTTGCCCTGGGGGTGAATCGGCTA
>JBKGZT010000013.1:0-26954 GCA_046543235.1 Candidatus Acetothermia bacterium
GACAGCCGGGTTACGGTAATAGCTAGGAAGGGCCCCGAGAAGTTCCGTGCCCACCTGCGCAATACCGGCCGCCTGGAGGATCTAATTAATCCCGGAGCTTCTGTAGCCTGCCACTGGAAGGACGGGGGGAAGACGGACGCCCGGTTGATCGGTACTATTGAGAATGGTTCCTACGTTCTCCTCGACACCCACGTTCAGGAGAAGGTCCTGGAAGAAGAGCTGCGTTCGGGCGGGGTAAAGCCCCTCCCATCGATAGAATCAGTTGAAGAGCAGGTGACCTATCGAGGAAAAAGGTTTGATTTCGCCATCCGCACTCCCGATGGTTTTGGTTACCTGGAGATTAAATCCGCCGTTACCTGCAGGGATGGCTGGGCGAGCTACCCCGACGCGCCTTCGGAAAGGGGACTGGAACACGTGAAGCTCCTAACTGAACTGGCTTCTAGTGGGGGGAGCGGGTATATCGGTTTTGTAGTTACCAACCCCGAATGTCACAAGTTTCGACCCGATAGAGAGATACATCCGGAAATGGGCGAAGAGTTGGTGGAGGCCAGGGAAAACGGCGTAGAAATATTTGCCCTCAAGATGATCCTGACGCCGGACGGTCGGGTCGAACTTGAAGAAAAAGAAGTTCCCGTAGAGCTCGCCCCTAGATGATTGACTTCTGGATTCCGTCGGCCTTTTACCCGTCAGTTAGCTCAAGTATAATTTAAAGTTAACCATGAAGAAGATATCCATAAAAGGTGCTGGAGAGCATAACCTAAAAGACATAGACCTGGAGATACCGCGGGATAACTTGGTAGTAATTTCCGGTTTAAGCGGATCCGGGAAGTCCTCCCTGGCCTTCGATACCATTTACGCCGAGGGCAGGAGAAGGTATCTGGAGTCCCTTTCGGCGTACGCCAGGCGGTTTCTCGGACAGATGGAAAAGCCCGACGTGGATTTCATCGAAGGATTATCACCCTCCATCTCGATCGATCAGAAAACTACCGGGCATAACCCGCGTTCTACCGTTGGAACGGCGACGGAGATCTACGACTACATGAGGTTGCTTTACGCTCACCTGGGCATCCCTCACTGCCCGAATTGTGGCGAGGAACTTTCCACCCAGACGCCGGAGAGGATCATCGATCAGGTCATGGATCTGGAAGAGGGCAAAAAGATATACGTCCTGGCCCCTGTTGTAAAGGGTCGAAAAGGAGAGTACCAGGACCTGTTCCAGCAACTCAGGGACCAGGGGTTCCTCAGGGTCCGGGTTGATGGCAGCATTATGGAGCTCGAAGAGGGGATCGACCTGGAAAAGTACGTCAAGCACGACGTTGAGGTCGTGGTAGATAGGTTGATAGTTAAGCAGGACGTACGGTCCAGGGTGGCGGATTCCGTGGAGACGGCGCTGGAACTCGCGGACGGGCACCTGATAATCAAGGTAAAAAACGGAGAGGAGCTTACTTTCAGTGAAAAACAGGCCTGCCCGGAGTGCGGAATAAGCGTGCCGGAGCTGACACCCAGGATGTTTTCGTTTAACAGTCCTTACGGGGCCTGTGAGAAGTGTGACGGGTTGGGCAAGAAGGCCGAAGTCGACCCAGGCCTGGTCCTCGACGAAAGCCTTACTATCGAGGATGGCGGGATTCTTCCCTGGAGGAAGAACCCCGGTAAGTGGCGGGAGGCTATACTTTCGGCGTTCTGCAAAGCAAAAAACATACCGATGGATCGGCCTATAGGCGAGCTCTCGGACGAGGAGGTCGAGCTCCTGCTCTACGGAGATGACGAAAAGGTAAGCTTCCTCTACACGAACAGGAAGGGACAGACCAAGCGCCACAGGAGAAAGTTCAAGGGCGTTATACCCGAACTGGAAGAAAAGTACCGGGACTCAAGCTCGAATAGCAGCCGGAAGAGGATCGAGGAGTACATGGCCAAGCTTCCCTGCCCCCGCTGTGAAGGGGGTCGACTCAACCAGAAGAGTCTTGCAGTGACGATAGACGGGAAGAACATCCACGATGTCACCCGGCAGTCGATAGACGATGCCTATGATTTCTTCGATTCACTGGAGTTAAGCCGTAACGAGGAGATGATCGCGGGAGAGATCCTGGATGAAATTAAGGCCAGGCTTGGTTTCCTGCTGGACGTTGGATTGGATTACCTGACGCTGGACAGGGAGTCCGGAACGCTTTCTGGCGGCGAAGCCCACAGGATAAAGCTCGCCACCCAAATTGGCTCCGGGTTGACCGGGGTGTTGTACATCCTGGACGAACCCACGGTCGGTTTACACCAGCACGACGTCAGCAGGTTACTGGATACACTAAAGGATCTCCGCGACATGGATAATACGGTAATCGTTGTCGAGCACGACCGACAGACGATAACGGATTCCGACTGGGTCGTGGAGCTGGGACCGGGCGCTGGAGTAAACGGCGGTGAGGTCGTTCACGAGGGACCTCCTGAGGAACTCGTCGAGGTCGAGGACTCCTGGACGGGCAAGTACCTCCGGGGCGACGAGGAAATCCCGATTCCAAGAAAGCGACGCCATTCGGCAGGGAAAAAGATCTGGGTGCGGGGTGCCCGCGAGCACAACCTTAAGGACATAGACGTCGGAATACCGTTGGGGCTCTTTAACTGCGTAACGGGGGTTTCCGGATCCGGGAAGTCGACCCTGATAAACGATATCCTTTACCGTCAGCTCGAGCGGGAATTACACAACAGCGGTGCCAAACCGGGAGAACACGACTCCGTGGAGGGAGTGAATCATCTGGAGAAGGTAATCGAGATAGATCAGTCCCCTATCGGTCGGACACCAAGGTCCAACCCGGCGACCTACATAAAAGTATTCCGCTACATCCGTGAACTTTTTGCGGAGACTCCCGAGGCCCAGGCGAGGGGCTACGACAAGGGCAGGTTTTCCTTCAACCGAAAAGGCGGCAGGTGCGAGGAATGCAAGGGTCGCGGCCATAAAGAAATCGAGATGCATTTTCTTCCCGACGTAACGGTGCCCTGCGAGGACTGCGACGGTAAACGCTATAACAAAGAGACGCTCGAGGTTACCTACAAAGGAAAGACCATTGCCGACGTCCTGGAAATGACCGTCGACGAGGCGATTCACTTCTTTGCGAACCTCGACAAGATCAAGAGGAAACTTGAAACCCTGCGCGATATCGGGCTGGGATACGTAAAGCTCGGACAGCCATCCACGACGTTGTCCGGTGGTGAAGCACAGCGGATAAAGCTGGCCAAGGAGCTTTCCCGCCGGAGACAGGGCCATACTCTGTACCTATTTGACGAGCCCACGACCGGTCTGCACGCCGAGGACATTAGAAAACTGCTCGACGTCTTACACAGGCTGGTCGACGAGGACAACACGATAGTCGTCATAGAGCACAACCCACACGTTATCAAGACCGCGGACTGGATAATCGACCTTGGACCGGGCGGCGGGAAACACGGAGGAGAGATGATAGCGGAAGGAACGCCCGAGGAGATTAGCGAAACGGAAGACTCGTTCACCGGCGAGGTCCTGAGGGAGATCTTCTCCGAGAAGAGGGAAGAACTACTTACGAGATGAACCTTAAGGAAGAAGTCAAGGGCTTCCCGCGGGAGCCGGGAGTTTATATCATCCGCTCTGCCGGCGAGGTGATCTACGTCGGTAAGTCCGCGTCCTTACGGGATCGGGCGATGAGCTACTTCAACTCCGGAAAGGCAACCAGGGTAAAGACGAAGAGCCTGCGAGAGGAAGCGGACGGAGTAGACTACATAGTCACCGACAGCGAAGTGGAAGCACTCGTTCTCGAGGAAAACCTGATAAAGGAGTATCGTCCCAAGTACAACGTCCTGCTCCGGGACAACAAGCGCTATCCCTACCTAAAACTTACCGAAGAGGAATTTCCCCAGCTGGAGGTATCCCGAAAGCGAGGAGACGAAACAGGCGAGCTTTTTGGCCCCTATACTGACTCGGGAGCCATGCGGGAGACTCTGGATACCATCGAGAAGATATTTCCGATCCGGGACTGTAGCTGGACTCCCGAGGATGGTTACCGGCGACCCTGCCTCCGCCATCACATCGATCTCTGCCCGGCACCCTGTGCCGGAAAGGCCGACAGAGAGACCTACATGGAGACGATCCAGCAAATTCGGGATCTACTGAAAGGAAAAATCAAGCGGGTGGAGGAGGCGCTGAGGGAAAAGATGGAGCGAGCCGCGGAGAACCGAGACTTCGAGAAGGCGGCGGAATGGCGGGACAAAATAGAGGCTCTAGGGAAGATTTCCAGGGGGCAGAACGTCCGTCTAAAAAACGAGCTGGATCGAGACTTCATCGCCCTATACAGGAAGTCACGCGGAAGTCGCGGCGAGGGTGATGGTGGGGTAATTCAGGTATTTTTCGTCAGGTCCGGTCGAATAAGCGGACAGGATAGTTTTCAGATAGAGTTCCCTTCCGAAGAGGATAGGGCTTCCATACTCGGTGGTTTCGTTAAGAAGTTCTACGCTAACAGACGTGTCGTACCGCGGGAGATTTACGTGGAGGAGGAGCCCGAGGATAGGGAGACGATCGAGGAATGGCTCTCAGAACTCCGTTCCGCGAAGGTGAAGTTCGTGGTTCCCAAAAGAGGTAAGAAGAAGAGGGTCCTGGAGATGGCAAGACGGAATGCCCGCTACGATCGCGAATCGGTCGGCAGTTCAGGAGAAAGCGGCCAAAGGAAACCAGGTGAGAAAGGGATCGAGGAGTTAAAGGAAGCTCTAAATCTGCCGGCTCCCCCGGCGAGGATCGAAGGCTACGACGTTTCAAATATATCGGGAACGGATTCGGTCGGTTCGATGGTTGTCTTCGAAAACGGTCGGGCCAGCAAAGATATGTACCGGAAGTTCAAGATAGAGAAGGAAGGGCCTGACGACTACGCAATGCTCAAACGCCTACTGCACAGGAGGTTTCTTCACGGCTCTGAAGCAGGTGAGGATGAGGACAGGAGCTTCTCCAGCTTCCCCGACCTGATTTTGATCGACGGAGGAAAAGGCCAGCTGAGTGCGTCGAGGGACGCTTTGAACTCCCTGAGCATGGGAGATATCCCGGTTGTCGGACTTGCGAAGGAGTTCGAGAGGGTCTTTCGGCCCGGACGAGAGGAGCCGGTTGGGTTCGAAAGGGATTCCGAGGGTTTGAAGCTCCTCCAGCGGGTGAGGGACGAGGCCCACAGGTTCGCCGTCAGTTACCACCGGCGACTGCGTCAGAAACGGACGGTTCGCTCTTCCCTGGACTCGATAGAAGGCGTAGGGCCGAAGAGAAAAAAAGCGCTGCTGCAAGCCTTTAACTCGGTCGAAGGTGTCAGCAAGGCTTCTCTGGGAGAACTCAAGGACGTTTCCGGTTTGCCGGAACCCGTAGCCGAAAGGATCAGGGATTTCTTTAAAGAAGATACATAACTACTTCCGATTCAGCCAAACTGTTGAATGATTCGGTCTGCTATCTTCTTCGCCGCATCACCCTGGCCAAAAGGATTACTTGCTTTTGCCATTTCTTCGTAATATCCCCTATCTTCCAGGAGCCTGGTAGTTTCTTCGAAAATCCTGTTCTGGTCGGTTCCAACCAGCTTTGCCGTACCGGCTTCCAGAGCTTCCGGTCTTTCCGTTTTGTCTCTCGCCACGAGGACGGGAAGCCCCAGAGCCGGACCCTCCTCCTGAATCCCGCCGGAGTCGGTGATAATTAGGTAGGACTCTCCCATTAACCCGACGAAGGTGAGGTAATCGACCGGTTCTATCAGGTGAATTCTATCCGCCTCTCCCAGGACTTCGTCCACGGTTTTTCGTACCTTAGGGTTCAGGTGAACGGGAAATACTATCTCAACGCTGGAAAATTTCTCCACGATCCGTTTGAGTCCCCGGCATATCTCCGCGATACCGCCATCCAGGCTCTCCCGCCTGTGGGAAGTGACGAGGATCATCCTTCTTTCTCCGCTCTCGTAAGGAGAGACGTCGATAGGATAATTAGGCGTAAGCTCTCCCCTTTTGATCGCTCCGTTAATTTCCTGAAGGGCATCAATCACCGTATTTCCCGTCACGGAAATCGACCGTTCGGAGTAACCTTCGTTCAGCAAATTGTCCCTGGAATTTTCGGTCGGAGCGAAGTGGAGGTCGGAGAGCGAGTCAGTCAGGCGGCGGTTTACCTCTTCCGGGAACGGGTTGGATTTGTCCCCGCTTCTCAGTCCTGCTTCTACGTGTCCCACCGGAATTCCGTGGTAAAAAGACGTGAGAGCCCCGACGAATGCAGTCGTGGTGTCGCCCTGAACTACGACCAGATCTGGTTGAAGATCCTTAAGAACCTCGTCCAGCCCGTTCAGAGCCCTGCTCGTCAGCCCGGAAAGGCTCTGGGATTCCTCCATCAATCCCAGGTCGTAGTCGACGGATAGGTCGAAAACAGCCAGAGGACCCTCCAACATCTCGAGATGCTGGCCGGTTGAACAGACCAGGGAACGGAACTCGTCCCTTGAGGAAAACTCGTCCAGCAGCGGGGCCAGCTTAATGGCCTCGGGGCGGGTTCCAAATATCGTAAGAGTATTTATCATGTCTTTAAGATGTTATCTAAATTCCCCGGGGACTTCAATTTATATCCGGTTTGAGCGATTAACTCTCTTTTTCAATTATTTCACCAAGACGTAACCTAGAATCCAAAACTCATAAATAGCGGCAAAAACTCCGACGCACGGAAAGACTTGATAGAAGAGCTTCATGGTTTAAAAATAGATTGTCATGGTCGACGAAAAAAGATATGCGTCTAAACTGGTCACGATCTTTCTCTCCCTTTTATTAGGTATTTCACTGGTTGTTCCGGCGGGAGAAGTATCCGTCACGCCGCTCCTCGACACACCAAACAACAGATCCTATTACGACCACCTGATCGAGTCGGTCAGGGCCGCTGAAGACAGTATAGAGGTCTTGATGGCTACTGCGGATCATTACCCGGACCATCCGGGAGGTATTCAGAGCAGGCTCTTCGATGCACTCGGGGCAGCGAGCGATCGTGGCGTTCGAGTCAGGGTAATTCTTGACGAAAGCGATTTTTCTCAGGATATCACGGAGGCTAATCGGGAGACCGCTGGGGTGCTCAGGGATCACGGCGTCGAGGTGAAGTTATACGACCCGGGTACCACCAACCACGCCAAACTCGTCGTAGTTGACGCCCGAACGGTATTGCTGGGCTCCAGCAACTGGAACTACCCGACCTACACGGAAACCTATCAGAGCAGCTTCAGGCTTGTCGATGAAAAGGTTGGCCGTTTTTACCGACGAGTGTTCGAGAAGGCCTGGAAGGGAGACCGGATCGAAGAGCTGAAACTCCCCCGTCCCTCTGGTGAGAAAGAAGTAATTCCCCTGATAAGTACCGGGGAGAGCCGGATGTATTTTGAAGAGGCAGCCAGGTTAATAGAGGGGGCCGAGGAGTCGATAGATCTGGTGCTCTTCAAAATTACTCGGTATCCAGAATTCCCGGATAGCAGGTCGAACAGGCTTCTCGAAAAGCTGGCCAAAGCCCATAGCCGGGGGGTAAAGGTCCGCATCATTCTTGACGTCAATACCTGGTCCGACGACGTGAACCAGTCCAACAGGGAAACTGCTCTCTGGCTACTCGGCCGGGGGATAAGGAACGTGAGTTTTGACAGCAAGTCTATCACGACTCACAGTAAGGTGATGATAGTGGACGGAGAGTCGGTTCTGCTTGGCTCAACTAACTGGTCCTACTATTCCCTTGCTGAAAACCTCGAAGTAGACGTTTCGATCCGAAGTGCTCCCTCGGTGGGGCGTGCCTTCGGTGAGTACTTCGAAAGACTGTGGGAAAAGGCTGAAATACCCTCGAGGGAAGAACTTAGCGGAGCACTTCGGGGCAATTGATACCCCGGGAAGAGTTCTCTCTGGCGGTTGAATCCCGGACGGAAAGATCAGGTGGAGCTCCAGGGAAAAGCCCTCAGGCAATATATTGTTCGCCGGTTTACCCCATTAAGATCCTTATAAACCCTTCGGGTTCCCGTAACTCCCCCTGGGGCGGGGTTATTGACTTCCCCTGGCATCGATTAATGTATATTGGTACAATTCATCTATATCGATATACATAATTAAGCTCAGTAAGTATTTTTCTTTGTCCCAGTAATGAGAAATCATAGAGGTGAGGCAGAATGTATAGCAGAAAAGTCCAGATAACTGGTGGTTCGACTTTTATGGTTACGCTGCCCAAGGACTGGGCAGAAAGTATCGGTTTAGAGCCTGGTACCGAAGTCAATATGGTGAGCATAAAACCAAATACGATGGTGATGCAGCCTCAGACCAGGCTTGGAGAAGAGGACAAGATCGGTAAACTAGCTATCGATAATAAGCAGGGAGAAGCCCTGACTCGCAGCATAATTTCTCTATATATAGCAGGCTACGAGGTAATAAAGATCGAGGGAGAACAGATAACCTCCGAGCAGAGGGGGACGATTAGAAGAACGACTCAATCCTTGATCGGCCCGGAGATTGTCGAGGAATCTTCCAATCAGATAATAATCCGGAACCTCTCCGACCTGTCGGAGCTTTCGATTAACGAGACTCTTTCCAGGATCTACCAGATATCAAGAACGATGTTCGAGGATACAATCCAGGCGATGCTTGAGAACAACGTAGAGCTGGCCAGAGACGTCGAGGACAGGGACGACGACGTCGACAGGCTCTTCCTGGCACTATCCCGAAGGTTCCGGATAATGCTCTATACGATCGTCGAAAAGGACGGCAAGGAGGTAAATAGAGCCCGGTACTTCGACTACCAGACGGCGGCGAAACAGCTGGAGAGGATAGCCGATCACGCAAAGAAGATAGCCGGCATATCTCCCGAACTCGAAGGAGAATTGCCGGAGGAAGTAAAAGAAGCTTTCAACGATACGTCATCTGCCGCGCTGACGATAGTTGATAAGTCGGTAAAGTCCCTTACCGAAAGAGATATTGAGCTGGCGAATGAAGCACTGTCCATGGGTGGAGCGATTGAGGAGAAATTGCTGGAACTTGACAAGTCGCTCAGGGGATTGGATCCCCAGACAGCACAGCTGCTGGGAATAGTTTCCGACAGCATAGACAGGGTTAAGGAATACGGAAACAATATTGCGGAGACGGCACTAAACTCTTCCTGTCCCCTTCCCGGCGAAGGGGCAGACTGGGGTGCTTGAGGCTGGGATGAGCGGGACCCCGTTGCAAATTTCCGGCTTTGTATCTTAACGTTAGTTAATCATAACCACTTTACCTGGAGGTAAATACATGAACGAAGAAGAAAGAAAAAGAGAAGATAACGAAGAGAATTCGGAAGCCCGAGACGAAGAATCGGAAGAAAAGGACCTTGAATCCGCTCTTGACGAGATGGGTGGCGCCATGGGGGGCGGAGGAGGAATGGGTGGATTGGGCCAAATTATGAGCCAGATGGGTGGAATGGGCGGAGGAGGAATGGGTGGAAGATCCGGCCCTGACCCTCAGCTGCTGAAGTCCATCCAGGATTTAAAGACACAGCTTGGAGAACTGGAGGAAAAGATAGACGAGATAAACGAAAAGCTCTAGAAGCTGGTGGAGATGAGCGGATTCGAACCGCCGACCTCCGCGTTGCGAACGCGGCGCTCTCCCTGCTGAGCTACATCCCCGAATCGTGATCATTATAAGTGACGGTCATATTTGCCTCAAGTGGCCCCGGGAATTCCTCTTCCAATGGTGACTGAAGCGGTTATTGATAAAACTGGACTATAATGGTATAGTTTCGTGGGAGGGGTATAATGAGTAAATTGACCTATCTGGACAATGCTGCAACTACTCCAGTGGCAAAGCCCGTTCAGGAGAAAATGTCGGAGTTTTTCAGAAAAAAATTCGGCAATCCTTCCAGCCTATATTCTTACGCGAACGTCGCGAAAAGCCAGGGACTGGAGGCTAGCAGGGAAAGGATTGCAAATGCTCTCGGCCTCACCCCGGAGGAAATAATATTTACTTCCGGTGCCACGGAATCCAATAACCTGGCAATAAAAGGTGTAGCTTTGAATCTGGACCGACCGGGGCATTTCGTCACTTCGGAAGTCGAGCACCATGCCGTTCTCCATACCTTCGAATGGCTCGAGGAGCGGGGTCATGAAGTAACCTATCTGGAAGTGGACGAGGATGGACGAGTTAATCCGCAGGAACTGGAGGATTCGCTTAGAGAGGATACGGCGCTCGTTTCCATAATGTACGCCAACAACGAGATCGGTACGATCGAGCCGATCCCCGAGCTGGCTGAACTAACCGATGAGCACGGGGTCCTCTTTCACACGGATGCCGTCCAGGCTTTCGGTAAGTTCCCGCTCGAATTGGAAAACGTGGACTTGCTTTCCGCCTCTGGTCACAAGATATATGGTCCAAAAGGGGTGGGATTTCTCTACCGGGGAAAAGGAGTGAAGCTAGAACCCCTGCTTCACGGTGGCGGACACGAGGACGGCTTACGGAGCGGGACCGAAAACGTCCCCGGCATCGTAGGCCTGGGAAGGGCCACGGGGCTTGTCTACGAGGAAATGGAGGAAGAAAGCCAGCGCCAGAAGGCACTTCGCGATAGGATTATCGAAGAGGTCCTCGAGATTCCGGATACTGTGTTGAATGGCCCGGAAGAAAAGAGGCTTGCCAACAACGCGAACTTCAGTTTCAAGGGGATCGAGGGAGAATCAATAGTTATGAAGCTGGACAACCGGGATATTGCGGCCAGTACGGGTTCTGCTTGTTCTTCCCCCAGCCTGGAACCGAGCCACGTCCTGCTCGCAATAGGCCTGCCTTTATCTCTTGCTCACGGTAGTTTACGAATAACTCTCGGACGAGAAACGGACGAAGAGGACGTGGAACACCTACTCGATGTACTGCCGGACGTGGTTGAAGAACTCAGACGCGCCTCCCCTCTGTCTAATTGACCCATGATTACACTTTGAGGTGTTTTCAATGTATTCGGAAAAAGTAATGGAGCACTTTAATGACCCACACAACCAGCGGAAGATGGAGAACCCGGACGGCGTTGGAAAAGTCGGAAATGCCCTATGTGGTGACGTAATGTGGCTATATATAAAGGTGGAAGAGGACGAGGACGGGAATGAAATTATCGAGGATATTTCCTGGGAGACCTTTGGCTGCACGGCCGCCATCGCCACTTCCTCCATGGTAACGGATCTGGCCCGGGGAGAGAAAGTGGAGGAGGCAATTGAGATAACCAACGAACAGGTGGCAGAAGAGCTCGACGGACTGCCGCCGGTGAAGATGCACTGTTCCAACCTTGCGTCCGACGGCCTTGTCGAGGCAATATATGACTACCTGAGTTCGAAGGGGAAAGAGATTCCGGAAGAACTCGAAAAACGTCACCAGGGAATACAGAAACACATGGAAGAAGTTGAGGAAGAGTACGGGGATTACATCGAGATGGAAGAGGAGATACATAGTTCGAATTAGAAGTTTCAACCCGGACGCCTTCCGGCGCCCGGGCCAAAAGGAGGAACATGGATCTGGTTTTTTCCGAAGACGCGTTACAGTATCGCTCCGCAGGTCACCCCGAATCGCCGGAAAGAGTAAAGAAGGCCTATTCGTACCTGCGGGAAAAGTACGAGACCCTGAGTCCCAGGAGAGCTGAAGAGCAGGACCTCCTGCTGGTACACGATCGAGATTTCGTGGAAAGCGTCCGAGATGGGAAGTTTTCGGATCCGGACTGCCCGGACTACGACGACCTGTACTACTACGCCACGCTTTCAGCCGGCGGTGCTTTGAAGGCTCAGGAAACCAATAACCTTTCGCTAATGCGGCCACCCGGTCACCACGCGGGGAAGGACTTTCTGGGTGGATTTTGTTATTACAACAACCTGGCGATAGCTGTAGAGAAATCCGGCCTGGAAACCCTGATAGTCGACTTCGATGCTCACCACGGAAACGGAACCCAGGACATATTTTTGGGCGCGGACGACGTGGTCTACCTTTCGATTCATCGCTCGCCAGGATTTCCGGGTACAGGGAGGGAGACCAAGGAAAACTGTATAAACCACCCTATCCCGGCGGATACCGGCGACGAAAAATACCTGGATATCCTGGTAGAATCCCTGGATCGAATTACGGATGAGCGCGAATTCGAACAACTGGCGCTTTCGGCCGGGTTTGACGGCCACGAGAACGACCCGCTGGCTTCTGTCGGTCTTTCCACTTCCGCCTACGAGGAGATCGGTGAAATCTTAAGGGATCTGGAACTCCCCGCATTCGGAGTACTGGAAGGCGGTTACGTCGGAGACGATCTGGGTCGGAATATCGACGCGTTTTTAAGGGGATTCAATTCCTGAGGAAGATACATGAAAATACTTTCCTACTCCAAGGCACTGTACTCCAGCTGGCTCTATTATAGCCCGGACCGTCTGCTTTTCGACGCGGGGGAGAGCGTCAGCAGCATAATGGGCAACAAATCCTTCGCGATCGAGAGGGTTTTCCTTTCTCACGGACATACGGATCATATAGCCGGCCTGGTAAGCCTTGTGAATATCAGAAACAACGCAATGGGAGATAAGAAGAAACCGTTGACGATTTACTACCCCCGGAACAACTTTCATGTTTCAGAACTGATGAACTACCTCAGTCGGACGAATTCGAACGTCTCGTACCCGCTGGAATGGGTACCTCTGGAAGAGGGGGAGGAAGTTCAGGTCCATGGTGAAGATGGTGCAAGAAACCCGAGATACGTCAGGGCATTTGCCACGGAACATTCCCGAAATGAAATATCTCTGGGGTACAATATCCTGGAAGAGCGCCAGCGCCTCAAAGAGGAGTACCGGGATCTATCTCAAGAAGAGATCAAGCAGATAGCGCAGGAGGAAGGACGGGAAGGCCTGATGGAGTCCTATCGCCAAAAAACCTTCACTTACGGCGGCGATACCGTTCCTCTGGATCCCGAAAAGATATCCGGCACGGAGGTCCTCTGCCACGATTGTACTTTCCTCAAAGAGGAAGATAGAAAGATGTACAAGCACGCCACCCTGCGGGAAGCGATTGAGACGGGAATTGAGGCAGGGGTGGAAGAGAAGCTACTCGGACTCCACATCTCTTCCAGGTATAAGGAGGACCTCGAGGAATACAGGGAAGAAGTCGTCGCCGATATGGACCCTCCCTTCGAGGTGAAGCTAATCCCGCCCGGAAGGATCTTCCGGGAGTACTGAAAGTCGTTTTAACCCCTCAACTTCCGCCCGGAAGCACGTAAAAGTAGACGGCGTAGAAATGGCTGACGCTACCTCCCATGACGAAGAAGTGCCAGATCATGTGATTATATGGCAGGGAGTGCCAACCCAGGAAGATCAGGCCCAGGAGATAGATCAAGCTACCGACCAGGACCAGAATAAAGCCCATCAATGGGAGGCCAAGAAATAGCTGGTTCATTATAAACATGGACATAGAACCCATGATCACGTAAGTGCTGGCTTCGAATTTCGGGTACTTGTTAATGTAAAACCCCTTGAAAATTATTCCTCCGAAAGCAAAGGTCCAGACCAGGGAAAACATCACCCATCCAGTTACGGTCCTGAGGGTGATCAAAAGGAGGGGTGTGAAAGTCCCCGCTACAAGTAGGTAAATTGATCCGTGATCTACGAACTGGAGCACCCGCTTTGCCTTATCGCCTGAGGCGCTATGGTAGAGAGTGGAAGAAAGGTGGGCCAGGATAAGCGTGGAGCCAAAGATCGTAACGCTCGCGAGCTCCAGGTTTCCCTGAAGGGGAAGGGTCCTCAGTATCAGCAGAACAAGCCCGGCGATGCTCAACACGGTTCCAAACCCGTGAGAGATGCTGTTGGCTATTTCTTCCTTGCGGGTATGGGATAGCCTCAGCCCGGTATCCCTATCGGGGCCATCTTCAAACAGCATCCTTCTCTAACTTCGCTTCGAGCTTGGTTATCATGTCATCAACCATATCGTCTAACCCGTAGTTCGGCTCCCATCCCCATTCCTCCCGCGCAGGAGTGTCGTCCATGGAATCGGGCCAGGAGTCTGCTATCTCCTGACGTTCGTCGGGCTCGAATTCGTAAGTGAAGTCCGGGATCCGTTCCTCGATCTTTCTCGCGAGCTCGCCCGCCGTGAAGCTCATGGACGAAACGTTGAAATCACAGTGGTGCTCAAGGTCTTCGAGATCCGCCTCCGCCAGGTCGATCAGTGCTTTGACGCAGTCGGGCATGTACATCAGGGGTAAAGTAGTATCCTCTCTGACGAAGAAAGTGTAGTGGCCTTCTCTTATTGCCCCGTAAAAAACCTCTACCGCGTAATCCGTAGTTCCCCCACCCGGCAGGGTTTTTGAGCTGACTATCCCGGGAAGGCGCAATCCGCGGACGTCCAGGCCGAACTTATGATAGTAGTAATTTCCGAGCAGTTCGTCGGTCACTTTGGTAACCCCGTACATCGAAGTCGGCCTCAATACGGTCTCGTTCGGAGCGTTCTTGTCGGGTACTTCCGGGCCGAAAACGCCTATGGAGCTTGGAATGATAATTCTTTTCAGCTGATGTTCGAGTCCCAGCTCGAGGAGCTCGAAGAAACCGATGACGTTGGTTCGGAACGCCAGTTCCGGGTTTTCCTCCCCTTTGGCCGAGAGTATCGCCGCCAGGTTAAATACCGAATCGACCTCGTATTTTTCTATCGTCTCCGCCAGAGCCTCTTTGTCCATTAAGTTAAGCTCTTCCATCGGCCCCTCTCCAAGGCCGCCCGATGGTTCGGTCGAAAGGTGTGTGCCTATCACGGAATCCTTGCCGTATCTTTCCCTTAACGCCGGCGTAAGTTCCGAGCCTATCTGACCGGTCGCGCCGATCACCAGTATATTCTCCATTTCTTCACCCATCTTTCACCCTCCAGTTTTTTAGATTATAGATGGAGGGACGAGTCAGGGCAACAGAGCTTCAGGACTTTAAACGGACTCTAGAGAGGAAGGAGCTGAGCCTTCTCCAAGTTGACCCCTTTGAGGACCTTCGTTATGCTTGTTGGGAAAGAGATATCCCATATTCGAGGTGAGATCAATGCCGCTTAAAAAAATGAATCGTACTCTCGAGGAAAAACTAAACGAGCTCGAGAGGAAGGGTACACTGAAAGGGGAGGAACTGGTTATTGAGGGGGTAGTGAGGTCGGAGGACGGTAACGCCCCCCGTTACAGGATAGAAGGGGAAGAAGGGGAGTTTCTGAAGATGAACTCCAACTCCTACCTTGGCTTACATCTGAACCAGGAGGTAATTGAAGCCGAGGAAAAGGCTTCGGAGAAGTTCGGATCCGGTCCTGGTGCGGTAAGATTCATCCACGGTACCTACCAACCACACGTGGAGCTGGAGGAAAAACTCGCCGAGTTTCACGGTAAGGAATCCTGCGTAATTTATTCGTCGGCCTACGCTACCATGACGGGCATAATCCAGCCTCTGACAAACGAGGAAACGCTGGTCGTCTCCGACGAGCTAAACCACAACTGCATAATCAACGGAATCCGAATGGCTAAGCCTAAAGGTAAGGCCATTTACAACCACCTGGATATGGGCGACCTGGATGAAACCCTCCAGGGAGCTGTCGGTACCTACGAGCGGGTAATAGTTATTACGGACGGCGTCTTCAGCATGAGAGGGGACTATCCGGACCTGAAGAAGCTGGTTTCTCTGGCGGAAGAGTACGACGACGAGTTTGCCGACGGAGTCTTTACGATAATGGACGATTCTCATGGAGTAGGGGCTTACGGTGAAACCGGAAGAGGTACTACCGAAGTTACCGGGGAGGACGGTATTGATCTCATCGTTTCCACGATGGGTAAGTCACTTGGGGTGAACGGGGGCTACGTAGTTTCTGACGAGACGGTAACTCGC
Source organism: Candidatus Acetothermia bacterium (assembly GCA_046543235.1). Lineage (GTDB taxonomy): Bacteria > Bipolaricaulota > Bipolaricaulia > M55B111 > M55B111 > JAGXLP01. The sequence continues at coordinate 15,828 of JBKGZT010000013.1, forward strand.
TACCTGAGGGAGACTTCCCCGTTTTATATCTATTCCAACCCGATTACCGCCCCGGAAGCCGAAGCCGCGATTAAATCCCTCGAAATCGTCGACAGCGATCGGGGCCGGGAAATGCTGGATCACCTTAGCGCGATGACGAATTACTTCGAAGGGGGCCTGAAGGACCTCGGCCACGAGGTAATAGAGGGGCCGCATCCGGTCGTCCCCCTGATGATAAGGGATACTGAGAAGACGAGACGCCTGGTTGACTATTTGAAGGAAAACGAGGTCCTGGCCACGGCGATCGTCTACCCGGTGGTACCAGAGGGCGACGAATCAATCAGGTTCCAGCTATCCGCCGACCATACGAGAGAAGATCTCGATTACGTGCTCGACACGATAGACGAATTCGAGTGAATCCTGTGATTCAGGGCACCTGAAATTGGCGAACGAATCGGATTCAAAAGTCTTTAGAATAGAAGACCTTGGGTTGACGGCTTACGAGGAGAGTTACGAGCGCCAGGGGGAGATTTTTGACCGCCATCTGAGCGGCAAAGGGGATGACGTCCTGATCGTAACCCGACACGAGCCGACAATTACGATGGGCAAGTCGGCATCCGAAGAGGATTTGCTGGTCTCCCGAGACATTCTCGGGGACAGGGGAGTGGAACTGGTCGAAATAGGTCGGGGTGGCGGTATTACCTATCACGGGCCGGGGCAGCTGGTGCTTTACCCCCTCTTCGATTTGAGGAACTACGGCAAGGATTTGAAGGACTTCGTCCGACGACTGGGGCTCGTAATGGAGAAGACCGTGGAGAGCTTTGGTCTGAACGTCGAGTTTCTCGAGAACGAGAGGATCGGCCTCTGGATTCAGGACGAACAGCGCAAACTGGGTTCGATCGGGTTGAGGGTCAAACGGTGGTATACGATGCACGGTCTCGCTCTCAACGTCGATCTTGCCGACAGGAAAGCAGGCCTGATCCGGCCCTGCGGGGTAAGAGGGTCGGAGCTGGTCTCGATGACCGACTTCGTCGCGGTAGATCTTGAACAGGTTAAGGAGAGAATTCTGGAGTCGTTTGTAAGAGAGTTCGAATAACTTGAGGAAACGGAGGAAACGTCGATGAACCCTAAACCGGACTGGATCAAGGTGGCTGCTCCTGGTGAAGCTGGAAGCCAGGAAGCGGTCGGGGAGATCCTGGAAAAACACGAACTCAATACCGTCTGTCGGGAAGCGGACTGTCCCAATCAGGGTGAATGTTGGAAAGAAGGGACGGCTACGTTTATGCTCCTCGGTGACGTCTGTACTAGAAATTGCCGTTTCTGTGACGTTGATACCGGGAAGCCCACCAAGCCGGACGAGAAGGAGCCCAACAGGATCAAGCGGGCCGTTCGAGATCTGGAGATCGATTACGTCGTTCTTACTTCTGTGGACCGGGACGACCTGTCAGACGGAGGAGCCGGACACTTCAAGAAGACGGTAGAAAAGATAAAGGAAATTCGGGAGACGCCGCTGGTCGAAGGGCTGATTCCGGACTTTGCGGGGAAGACTTCATCGCTAGAAAAGATAGCGGAAAGCGGAATGGAGGTCGTAGGACACAATATCGAGACGGTGGAGAGGTTAACCCCGGATGTTCGGGACCCCAGGGCAAGTTACCGTCTCTCTCTTTCCGTCCTCGAAGAGGTGAAAAAGCTGGATCCGAGCCTCGTTACCAAGTCCTCCATCATGCTCGGTCTGGGCGAAAAGAAAAGCGAAGTCATCGAAGCGATGAAGGACCTGCGAAGGTCAGGGGTGGAGATAGTCACTCTAGGCCAGTACCTCAGACCGACCGGGAAACAGTTGCCGGTCGAGAAGTTCTGGGAACTTTCGGAGTTCGAGGAGTTAAAGGAGGTAGGAAGAGATATGGGTTTCTCCGGGGTAGTCTCCGGCCCGTTTGTCAGAAGCTCTTATAAGGCCAAAGAGACCTACCTGAAGGCTCAAGAGGCTCGGCGGGATGGAGAATAATAGTCCTCTGAGGACGATTACGGACCTGGGATTGAGGAGGCCGGAGCTCAACATCGCGCTGGAGGAGGCCATCGCGCGTAACGTCTCCTCGGGATTAGCGCCGCCGACCTTGAGGTTCTGGCGGAACGGGAACGCAGCAATACTGGGAAGATCACAGACGGCCGAGGTGGAGCTGGAATTGAGCCGGTGTAGGGATCTCGGCGTGCCGGTAATCAGGAGGCCCAGCGGTGGGGGGACGGTTCTTCATCACCCGAAGAACCTGAATTATTCCCTCTATCTGCCCGAATCCGGTTCGGGGACAGTTCGCGAAGAAACCATCAGGTTGTCACGTCCGGTTGCTGAAGTCCTGGAGGAAGCCGGATTCACAACCAGGGTGAAGACAAACGGGTTCTTCGTGAAGGAGGGTAAAGTCGGTGGTACTGCCCAGACCAGGCGCTGGGGGTTATTACATCACGGCACCCTGTTAATGGATAACTCCGGAATCATGGATTCGATGGAAGTTTTGCTCCGGGCCGGGAAGGAGAATTACGAGCAATTAAATCCAAAATTGCCTTCAAGGCCCTCGAAGGTGGTCAACCTGAGGGAACTACTCGGCGGAACGGTCGGACTGGAAGAACTTGTCGAGGGTTTGTACGAAGAATTTGCGAAAAGGCTGGACCTGACCCCGATATCCGGGGGAATATCCGAGCGGGAATGGAAGTACGCGAAAAGGCTTATGGAAGAGAAATACTCCTCCAGAGTTTGGACGTTCAGGTTTGCCGATGAAGGTGTTAAGGAGTTAGGTCGGACAGAATAGGGGAGGGGATTACACTTGATCGATTACACAAGCCGTAAGACTACAATATTGTTCCTGATAGGGCTAAGTTTCTTGCTTGTTCTTATGGGGCTTTCCGGAAGCGTTCGAAAAGCACGGGGATCGGAAGAGGCCGGACTTGGTTACTCTCTTGGTAGCGTTTTACTGCGCTGGAATCTGATTTCTTCCGGTCTGGTTTCACCCGGAAGCGATTCCATAAAGGACCCTCTGGCGAGTTCTCTGGATAGTTTGGAAGACGAACTCGATTCGGGGGATTTTTCGGCGGATCTGGTAGAAAGGGTGAAACCCCTGAAGGCGAAACTAGAAGCGGCTGGGGAGAAAAGCCTCTGGGAATCCCAACTTGGTTACTGGGGGTTTAGTGACGAAGAGACGTCCGTAAATCTCTCCGGGGCGAAAAAGGGTTCCGTGAACAAGGAAGCACGACTTCAATCCTACAGTTACCTGGAGTTTTCCGGCGACGATGACCGCGCGGTCGTAGACCTGTCGGCGAAGTCGCTTTCCGTACCGCTCGATGTCTTCACCGTCGAGCTATGGATCAACCCCGACCCACAATCCTCTGGAACCGTGGTTCGGGGATCAAACTGGAGCCTGGAATTGGGGGAGGGAGGGCTCCTGGTGGAGCTTCCTTCGGGAAGCGTTCCGGGCGGAGAGGTAGTTCCAGAGCGGTGGTTTCACGTCGCGCTCGTCGTAGACAGTAGTTCAGCTATTCTCTATAGAAACGGATTACAGGTTGAGGAGGAAGAACTATCCGAATCGGTAAAAGTCGGTTCGGAACTGGAGCTGGGAGACGGCTTTCGCGGGAAACTGGACGAACTGAGGGTCAGACCGAAGCGCGTTTCCCCGGAGGAGATAAACTTCGACCGCCCGCTTGACTACCTGCTCGGCTTTCCCGTTATATCCCTGGTCAATCAGAAGTTTGACGATAGTAAGGCCTGGGAATTTTACGCGGGACTGCTCGTTTCGAGCCTCAAAGTGAAAGGGGAAAGCGGTTTAGCCGAGGTAAAGTCCGAGGACCTGAAGAACGTCTCCGACTTTCTCTTGGGGGAAGGTGAAAGTCTAATATCTCCCCCGGATTACCTGCCCGAGACTGTATTTAAGGACTTAAATGACCTCGGGCGCCTGGGAGAGAAGGAGGAGCTTTCTCAAAATGACAGGGAGGAAGTGGGTAAGAAGCTGGACGCCTTAGCTAGTTACCTCGACCTTCCTTGAAGCCTCCCTCCCTCCACCACCCGAGCAGGTTTTCGAGGGAGTCGGAGTTGTAGTGTTTTCTTAATAAGTTTCCGAGTCTTTTCCCCGAGTCCGTTTTCAGCAGCGTCACCGTATTTTCAAACCAATTACCCGATTGTTGGTTTCCCGATGCTTCGTACTCCAGCGCTTGAAAGGCGAGTTCAAGGAGGTCGGCATCCCGAGCGATGCGCTTTAGGACTTCCTCCCCTTTGAACTCATCGAAGGTTTGTTTCATCGATTTTTCTACCTCTTCGGGCAGATTCTCCAGCTGGTCCTCGAGCACCTCGGAAGAGAGGTAGTCTCCCCTGTCGAGGTAGCGCTGGGCGAGCCAGTCCAGGTCGCCCGTTCTCGTCTCAGCAATATCGTGCAATAGACAGTAACCGGCTACTTTATGGGGATCGTAGCCTTCCATGACCGCAAGTAAATAGCCTATGACCCCGGTTCGGAAGGAGTGTTCTGCGACAGACTCCGGGTCCTCTATCCCAAGCTTTAACCAGCCCGACCTGGGTAGCCGTTTAAGCTGACCCAGTTCGAATACAAATTTAACCATTCCTTCTAAATCTCTCTTTTCGGACATTTTGATTGTTCCCCCTTTTGATGCTATACAGGCCGTTTTACGGATAAAACTTAAGGCCGGAAAGGGAATTTATAAAGACGATGGGGTAGCTTTTCGCGTCGTCTTTGGACCGATCTGGCCGGTATGTTTCTAGGTGAGTTAATTAAGAGACGGATTTTAGCCCTGCCGGTGATTGCTTTCCTTGTGTATTTTGGGTTCCGGGAGGATGATTTTATTGCTCATTTAACTGGAGGACTAAACTAATTAGAAATATGCGAAAAATTACCAAGCTGTTAGTTGGAATCCTTGTTATGGTGGTCTTATTCTGGGCAGGTGCGGGGGAGGTCGACCAGAGGACCTTCGTAAACTTAAGCAGACCCGGCTCCGGGGAAACTCAGGGTCAGACACGAGCAATCAGGGGAATATACCTGCATTCCAGAGCTATAGACAGGGCAAATACCTTGGAGTGGATAGACAAGCTAAAAGAACACGGCTTGAACGGGGTCGTAATCAATGTTAAGAACGTATCCGGGGAAGTTACTTACGACTCCGACGTCATGCTGGCAGAGGAACTCGGAGCGGAGACCGGGAGGCTCGACCTGGAGCCTATCGTGGACCTGCTTCACGAACACGGTATTTACGCGATCGCCAGACTTACCTGTTTTAAGGATCCCCTCCTTGCCTCCCGCTGTTGTGGGGGAGGGAACTGGGCTGACCCTTCGGATCGAACGGCGCAGCGGTATATTCAGGACCTGGCTCGGGAAGCTGCCGAAATGGGTTTCGACGAGGTCCAGCTCGATTACGTTCGCTATTCCGACGGGCCCGGCAAGATAGGCGGTGATTACGAGGACAGGAGCAGGGTTATTGCCGAGTTCGTTTCGGATCTTAGGGGTTCTCTTCCCTCCCGGGTGAAGCTTTCCGCCGATGTTTACGGGCGGACGATGTGGGGTTGGAACAGCGATAACAAGGATCCAGTCGGCCAGAACCTCGAGTACCTGGATGAGCCGACGGATTATTTGTCCCCGATGATTTACCCTTCCCACTATACCAACCCTGAACTGGTATACAATCCGGGCAAGTTAGTAGAGATGTCCATGAGAGCGGGTATGGAGAGAGTGAAGGGAGAATTTAGACCGTTCATTCAGGGCTTCGACAGGGCAATGCCGCCCGGTATCAACCTAATTGACTATATGAAGGAGGAGCTAAAGGCACTGGAAAGGGTCGGCGTAGAGGGTTATCTGGTCTGGAACCCGAAGTCGAATTACGAGTCGCTGTGGAAGACATTGGAAACGATCGATTGAAGGGTTAAAAGTCCGACCTTAATCAAGAGCCCCGTCCTGAAAGGGACGGGGCTCTATTGCTTTCGAAAAAGACGGAAGGTTTAAAAGATGATGAATTTAGCCCTCGTCCTCTTCGTTTCCGTTTGAGTTCAGTGCTTCGTGAATTTCCCTTATCCTTTTGTCGGCCCGGGCAAAGATCGTACCTTCTTCGTATTCCCCGTCAACGCGCTCGGCTCCGGCCGGCATATCCGTAAGTAACTCCAAGCCTTCACTCACGGTCTTTACCGGGTAGATGTGGAAATCCCCGGATTCTACCGAATCGATTACCTCGTCGTTTAGCATCAGGTTATCGACGTTTTCCTCGGGTAGTATTACTCCCTGATCCCCCGTTAGTCCCTGCTGCCTGCAGACTTCGTAGAACCCCTCTACTTTTTCCTTTGCACCGCCAATTGGCTGAATTTCGCCTTTCTGGTTAACGGATCCCGTGACCGCGATCCCCTGGTTGATCTCCAGTTCCGCCAGTTGCGAAATAATGGCGTAAAGCTCGGTACTCGAGGCGCTATCCCCGTCGATTTTGGAATAACTCTGTTCGAAGGCTATATTCGCCGTAAGAGAGAGCGGCTTGTCGTAAGCAAATTTCTGTCCCAGGTAGCCTTTCAATATCATTACACCTTTGGTGTGCGTGTTGCCTGAGAGATCGGCTTCGCGGTCTATGTTGACTACGCCTTCCTTTCCGGCATAGACGTTGGCCGTTATCCTGGCTGGTTTGCCGAAAGTAAAGTCTCCGGTGTCCAGCACGGAGAGTCCGGTTATCTGACCGACTTCCCAGCCCTCGGTGTCGATAAATATCTTGTTTCGTTCAATGTACTCCTGGATCTTGTCCTTGAACAGGCTACGCCGCTCTATTTGTTCTTCTACTGCCTTCTGCACGTGGCTTTGGTCAACGTACTCCGCCCCCTGTTTTTTCGCCCAGTAGCTTGATTCCTTTACTAGCTCGGTTATCTCGCTGAATTTCGTAGATAGTTTTTCCTTGTCCCTGGCCATTTCGGAGGAGTACTCGACTACCTTGGCAGCGCCTGAGGGATAGAAATGCTTTACCTCCGAGTTGTTCTCCGCCTGATCGTTGATGAATTGGGCGATCTTTAACTCTCTCGACTCTTCCCAGTCCATTTCGTCGTCGAAGTCCGACTTGACGTTAAATAGTTTCTGGAAATCCTCTTCGAAACTGTTCAGGATGTTGTAAATTCTGCGGTTGCCAATCAGTACGACCTTGATACTCAACGGAATAGGTTCGGGCTGAAGGCCTTTTGTTGACGCGTACCCGAGCATCTGGGCGGGATCCTCTATCTTTATCTCACCCTGATTGAGAGCGGTTTTCAGCCCTTCCCAGCTGAGGCCGTAGCGGAACAGGTTTTTAGCCTTTAAGACCAGGTATCCTCCGTTTGCCTGGTGAAGCGCACCTGGTTTTATCATGGTGAAGTCCGTGGACATCATTCCGAATTGAGCCTGTTTTTCCACAGCTCCGAACAGGTTGGGGTAGGTGGCGTTATCCTCCACGACCACGGGTGCACCTTCCGTGTCCCCGTTGTTGACGAGCACGTTTACCCGATATTTAATGAATGGGTCCTGTCCTGACGCGGCTATTTGTGCCATTGGAGCTGGCTGTTTGCCGGAATTCTGGTTGGTAAAATCGTCGATGTTGTCCAGGATATCTTTTTTGACTTCGTGCAGGTAGTCCACGATTTTTTCGTTCTCACTGTACTTCTCCTGGAGCTTGCGGAGCATCGGGTCAAGGAGGAAGGAAATGGCTTCCTTCTTTAAGTTCTGAATCTTTTCGTCCCGTTTCTCCTCGGCCTCCATGACTTTTTGCATGGTTTCCTGAATTAGGTTCTGGAGTTCTTCCTGTTTCTCCTCCAGTTCCTCCCGATGATCATCCTCGAGCTCGCTAAACTCCTGCTGGTCCATCGGTTCTCCGTCTTCCCCTTTTGGTACGGTATTTAAGCCGAATGGAGTCCGCTGGAGCATGAAACCCCGGCTGGAGGCTTCCTCTTCTAGTTCTTCGAATAGCTGTTGTTTTTTCTGGTTAAATTCAGTATCAATTGCCTCTTTTCTTTGTTTGTACTCCCCGGTCTCGAACGTATCGGAGACGCCATCTTCGAGGTGTTCAACCAGTTCGTTCATGTCCTCTCTGAATTCGCATCCTTTGCCCGCTTTGAGCCTCAGGAACTGTGGCCTGTCGGGATTTTCAAAGTTGTGAATGTAACATATGTCGGGTGGGGGATCTTCTTTCTTGCTTTCCCGTGACAGGAATTTGTTAATTGCCGAGTTCTTTCCAGTCCCGGGCTGGCCGGCTACGTAGATGTTGTAACGGTTCTCGTCGTCTTTAACTCCCAGCCCAAGCTCTATGGCCCCCAGCGCCCTGTCCTGGCCGATTATCTCTTTTAGCGGGTCCAAATCCTCCGTAGTCTCGAAAGAAAAATCATCCGCTGAACACGTCCTTCGTAAGTCAGAGCTTCCAAGTTCTCTTGTCATGGTCAATCCTCCTTGAGGGAAATGGTAAAGGAGCGGGTTCTTCAGTTCAATTGGGGACTAGCCCTTTTGAACTACGTTTACGCCGGACAGAGCAACTGGAGGAGACTTCAGTCCGCCCCCGATCCACTCGCCCTCTTTTCCTATTTCGAGGTTCCCGTCCAGCAGTTCGTAGACGTTGCCCGCGATCATGGTATTCTTTACCTTACCCTTAATTTCTCCGTTCTCTATCCTGTAAGCTACCGAAACGTTGTTCGAGAACTCTCCTGAGAGCGTATTGCCCTGACCAAGCCCGAGCACCTGATCCACCAGCAAGCCGGTATCGACGTCGGAAATCATCCTTCCTATAGTCTTCTCGCCCGGACCAACCAAGAGGGAGGTCGGGCCGGTGCTCGGTGGAGACCTGAAGTCTCCCCCGCTGATCAATCCCCCTTTGAGGCCGTTTCCCGTCGGCTCCCGGTCGGCCATTCCCGCCGTCTGCAGGTCGTAGAGGAAGTTTTCTACCGTGCCTTCCTTAATCAGGGGAATCCGTCCCACGGGAAGGCCCTCGTCGTCGAAGCTCCTTCTCGCTGGTGACCCTTCTATCGACCCGTGATCAATTAGGGTAAGTTCTTCCGAAAAAACTTCCCGGCCTAACTTTTCGCCGAGAGGGGAAGTGCCCTGGTAAACGTTTTTCCCGTTAAAGCCGGCAAGGAGCGGGACGAGAAGCACCAGAGTTCCTCTGGGTGTAAAGAGGACGGGATAGGTTCCGCTCTCGATTTTCGTTTCCCTTTGTGCCCACTTTAGCTTCTGAATTGCCCGGTCGACCAGGCTATCGGGCTCGAAATCCTCCAGTTTTCGTGCGGACTCGGTTTCCCTGAAGCTGAAGATATCTCCTTCCTTTACGTCCTTGACCGTGAGGCTTGCCGAGACGCTCGTCCTTTGCTCTTCCTGGGCCAGGCCGTTGCTGTTTTGGACCCGAACTTCGTCTTTTGATCTGGTCAAATTTAAGTTGAGCTCGAGTTCGTCGTCGAACTCTTCTATCCGCTTGATAACACGTTTTCCGATCTCGACCAGATCGGCAGGAGAAAGCTCTGAAACCGCGGGATCCGAGGTAGGCAGCTCGTCAGCTTTGCCGGAATCGGGAAACTCGAACCCGGCGCTTTCCCCGAGCTTTGCCGTAGCCTTTGCCCTTTCTATTAAGGTATCCTGGCTTTCCAGATCCGTCGTGGAAGAGAAGCCGAGTCGCCCATTATGAATTACGCGAAGAGCTTTTCCGATCGTCTCCACCGCCTTGACCGATTCCAGTTCACCGGATTCGAACTTGACGGGAACGGAGTGGCCCCGGATTCCGAAGACTTCAGCGCTATCGACCTCTTTGCTTGCTTTTTTCAGCAGATCCATTATCTTCCTCCTATGGTGACGTCCTCGATCCGCAGGTGGGGTGAGCCATCAGTGACTGGTAGAGGCATCTGTCCTCCCTTTCCGCAGCCGCCGGCGGATCCAATTATATCTAGGTCGTTTCCTATACCGGTTATGTTGTCCAGCGATTCGAATATATTTCCGGTCAAAACCACGTCCCTTACCATCGGTCCAACTTCCCCATCCTCAATCAGGTGGCCGTAACCGGCGCTGAAGGTAAATTGCTCGAGCTGAGTCTGGCCCCCGTAGGCGTCTTTCGCGTATATCCCATGATCGATTGAACCGATTAGCTCGTCAAAAGATTTATCCCCCTCTTCAATATACGTATTGGTCATTCTAACTATCGGCTCGTAACGGTAGGATATCGCCCTGGCATTGCCGGTAGGTTCCTGGCCCATCTTTTTCGCCGTTTCTCGCGAGTGGAGAAAACTGTTTAACTTACCGTCTTGTATTAGGTAGGTCTTCCTACGCGGCACCCCCTCGTCGTCGTAAGGAAGGTTTCCCCTCTTGCCTGCGATAAAACCTTCGTCGACGACGTTTAGGTTTTCCGGGCCGAATTCTCGTCCTAATTTCATTACCTCTTTTAACCTCTCGTTTTTGTAGACATGGTCGGCCTCACAGAGGTGGCCAAACGCTTCGTGAATGAAGACTCCGGCCAACTTAGGGTTGAGAAGTACCGTGTAGTTTCCACCTTCCACTGGCTCGGCCTCGAGTAGAGATACGGAACGTTCCGCGACCTCCCTTGCCATTTCCTCCCTGTTTTCAACGTGTTCGAACCCTCCGGCACGGCCGATACTGTCGTGAGCGGTCTGAACGTTGTTTTCTCCCTTCCTTGCCACGGCAACCAGCGCCAGGGTGATGTCGGGAATTTCCTGGTATATCCTGGTACCCTCGGTATTCACGTAGGTGAGTTTCCTGAAGGAATCCCCATATACGGCTTTGGTCGACTCGATTCGCTCGTCGTGACCCCGGATCAACTTGTTATAATTTCGAACGACGTCGCGTTTCTTTTCCAAAGGTACTTCCCTGAAATCGTCCTTCAGCTCGGAGTATACTTTCTCTTCCCGTGGTTCCACGCTGGCAAGTTCTACCTCGTGATCTAGCTGCGATGCCGTTTCCTTTCCGATTTTGCTTGCCTCTTTAACCTTTTCCTCGAGTTCTTCCAGGGAGTTGAACGTCGCAATACCCCATCCTCCCCGAACCAGAGTCCTGACAATACCTCCGGCCTCCTGTGAGGAATCGAGGTTTATCAGGTTGTCCTTTTCGTACTTCACCTCGGTTCGCCATTCCCTTTCCAGCCTTATTTCGGTGAATTCGCCCTTGCTTGCTTGTAGTGCAT
>JBKGZT010000061.1:0-6562 GCA_046543235.1 Candidatus Acetothermia bacterium
ATAGCCGGGGGTTTCTACCCCCGGTGTCCACCAAGGCCGAAGTGTTGAATGATTAACTCCGGTAATAACTACGTTAGGTCTACCGAAGAGCCTGTAGAAGGATTGTGTTGGTAAGAGAACTGAGCCTAAAAGACGACCCCGGAAAATAGTGGAAGCAAAATGGCGGCAACCAGCGTCCCGATAATCGCCCCGCCAATTACGTCCGATGGATAATGCTCCCGCACGAAGACGCGGGAGATCCCAATGATAAAGGAAGCCAGGTAGGCGCCGGTCCATGCCCACCAGAACTCGCTGTAAGCGATCGACAGGACGTAGGCGATTCCAAACGCCACCGTCGCATGGCCGGAAGGGAAGGAAAAATCGTCCACCAACCTGTACTTCAAGGGACGACTCCGCAGGGATACCGGTCGGGGTCTCTCCATGAGAGTCTTGACGAAGCGGAAGACGGCAATATTTACTATACTGACCGAAAGTCCGATTAGCACGTAATTGTGGCCTTTATCTCCACCGAAAAGGATCAAGGTGAGGCCCGCCAGACCCCAAAGATACCCGTCGCCAAAGTAGGTGGCAGCAACGAGATAACGGGAAAACTGCCGGGTCAACCTGCTCTCGCTCACCATTTCGAGGCCGAGTTCGTCCTGTTTTACCAGCCACAGCGCGAAGTCGTCCAGGCGCGTCACCAGTCGAGACCAGAAATCGGTACTCTCTTCTGCTTCCATCGTCTCACTCCTTGCGTCTCAGCGCGGGGAATAAGATCACTTCCCTGATGGAGTCGGCCCCGGTAACCGCCATCAACAAACGGTCCAAACCGATTCCAATTCCCGCCGTGGGCGGCATTCCGTATTCCAGAGCACGCAGAAACTCCTGGTCCTTTCCTTCCTCGACTCCTCCACCGAACCTCTCCCGCTGTTCCAGAGGATCGTTCAACTCGGTAAAGGCATTCCCGGTCTCTATACCGGCGATAAAGACCTCGAACCTCTCGGTTAGGTTCCTCTCCCCGTCCCTCCTGGTCTTCGCCAGCGGCGAGATATCCGTCGGAAAGTCCGTAACGAAGGTCGGCTGGTAGAGATCGTCCTCCACGTACTCCTCGAATAAGACCTCGACCAGCTCTCCCCAGCTTGGCTCCTCGCTCCCGTCAGGTAGATCTACCTCGTGCTCCCGGGCGTAGTACTCCAGCTCCTCGGAAGACGTTCCCTTTAGGTCGGTTATACCCGTCTTCTCTTCCACGGCCGAAACCATGGACAGACGGTTCCACGGGGGCGACAGGTCGAGCTTTCCTTCGTCAAGCTCGGGCCGGGTCGTCCCTATCGCCTCCTCGGCGGCTTCGAATATAACCTCCTCCGTGAGTTCCATCGCGTCCTCGTAATCCGCGTAAGCCTGGTATATCTCTATCGTCGTGAATTCCGGGTTGTGCTCGGTAGATACCCCTTCGTTCCTGAAGTTCTTCCCGAGCTCGTAGACCTTCTCCATGCCCCCTATGATCAGCCTCTTGAGGTAGAGCTCCGGGGCGATGCGTAGATACAGCTCCTGATCCAGGGCGTTGTGGTGGGTCACGAAAGGCTCCGCCGTCGCACCTCCGGCTGCGGGTTGCATAAGAGGGGTCTCTACCTCGAGAAACCCCTTACCGTCGAGGGTTCTTCGGAAGGAGCTGATCAACTTGCTCCGGGCGACGAAGGTCTCCCTGACCTCGTCGTTCGCTATCAGGTCGAGGTACCTCTGCCGGTAGCGCTTTTCCACGTCCTTCAACCCGTGCCACTTTTCCGGCAGCGGGCGTAGAGACTTGCTGAGCAACTGGAAGCCGCTGACCTTGACCGAGAGTTCTCCCCGATTGGTCACAAAGACGACGCCCTCCAGGCCGGCAAAGTCCCCCCGATCGAGCTCCTTGAGCGTTTCGTAGTCCTCTTCGCCGATCAGGTCGACGTTGGTATAACACTGAAGCTCGCCCGAGCCGTCCTTGACGTCGAAGAAGCTGGCCTTCCCCATGTCCCGGAACCCGACTATCCGACCGGCAATTCTCACGTGCTCCTCGGTTTCCTCGCCGGATTCGAGTTCTCCTTCGTATTCTTCCAAGATGCTTCCAAGCTCGTGAGTTTTGTCGTAGGAGTGAGGGTACGGTTCTATCCCGCGCTCTCGAAGCTTATTCAGCTTGTCTATTCTGTCCTCGCGCAGGACGTTGGAATCCTCCACCTCGGCGCTCTCTTCTGCTGTCAACTTCTTACTCACCGATTCCCAGGATCTTGTAGCGCCTCTCCCCGCTGGGAGTATCTGCCACTATCTCCTCACCCTGCTGATGGCCTATGAGGGCTTCTCCGATCGGGCTGTCGATCGATATTTTGTTTTTCTCCAGGTTCACCTCGGCCGGGCTGACGAGGGTGTAGGTTTCGGACCCGTTACCGTCCCGGGGCTGAAGTATGACCTTAGTACCTATGGACACCATATCCGTATTGATCTCCGATTGGTCGATAATTTCCGCCTTGTCCAGCAAGTTCTCCAGCCGTTTTACCTCTCCCTGGAGGCGGTCTTGCTTCTCCCGGAGGTACATGAACTCCTTGTTTTCCCTCAGGTCACCTTCGTGGGCCTTCGCCTCTTTCAGTTTTTCGGGAATTTCCTCGTATAGTTCGTGCCTTAACTGTTTTAGCTTCTCGACCTTGGCCTCGTGGCCCTCTTCAGTTAAAAAGAAAGTCTCGTCGTCCTTGTTGTTCTCCATTTGCTGACCACCCTTTTCAATGCGCCGGGAACTCCTTTAGAAAGCGTTCCCCCAGCGCGGTATTATTCATATCCTTTGCTTTTTGACGGGGCTCTACGATCATATCGTACCCGTCAAAAGTTCTCTTGTTCTTCCTGAAGTTTTCCCTGATGATCCTCTTTATCCTGTTCCTCTCGACCGCGGTACCGAGGGACTTTGGAGTGACTATTCCTATCCTGGGTTCCTCCCCGTCCCGCTCCAGCAGGTAAAATACGAAGTTATCCCTCTCGTGCTTTTCCCCCTCTTTGTAGACCCGGGAGAATTCCTTTCCGCCTCGTAGCCTGTTTCCCTTGGGGAAGCTGTTATCGACCATTGATTTTATTCCATAAAACCGACACTATCAAGAAAGAGGCCCCAACAGCTGGTTAACAGGGGTGTCATCGCGGCCCAAATATCTCCGTGCCGAGCCTGATCATGTTTGCCCCCTCCTCTATCGCCACCTCGTAGGAGTTCGACATACCCATGGAGAGGACCTCCATCCGATCTTCTCCCCCCACCATCTCCTTCCCGGCCTCGAAAAGTTCCCGGGTAACTTTAAAATAGGGCCTGGCCTCCTCCGGATCCCCCGCGTAAGGACCCATCGTCATTAATCCCTCGAGGCGAAGGTGGGAAAGATCGCCGATGCCATTAACCAGCTCCGCCAGCGCTTCTTTCGACGGGTCGATACCGTACTTGCTTTCTTCTTCTCCGCTGTTGACCTCTATCAGAACGGGAACCACTTCCTTACCCGCCCTCTCGACCCGCTTGTCTATGTGTTTGGCCTTGGAAGCGGATTCGACCGTTTGAACGCGGTCGAAGATGGGCAGAGCCTTGTTGATGTCGTTCTTCTGCAGGTGACCTATCAGTTCCCAGCTCACCCTATCCCGGTAACCCTCAAGCCGCTCGTACTTCTCGACCGCCTCAGGAGTGGTATAGTTTTCACCTATGTAACTGGCTCCAGCATCTATGACCTCTTTTACCTCCTCCGGGCTTCTCTCCTTAGTAGCGGCGACTATTTCCACGTCGTCCGGTATCGAATCTCGGATCCTTTTGAACTTTTCCGCAGGACTTTTCATTTGCTACCCCCGAATTAATCCCCGTTAAAGGTTAAATACCGACTGGCTTTCCGCCTCTTCCCGGCTTTCTTCCTGGGCCTTCCTGTACTCGCGCAGGGTCAGAGAACGCTCCGCCTCGGAAAGCCGGTCGATAAACAAGATACCATTGATATGATCAACTTCGTGCTGAAATACCCTGGCAGCTACGCCTTTCGCGCTGAATTCCAGCTCTTCCCCGTCGAGGTTTCTCCCCCTCACGACTACTTCTTTGGCTCTCGTTACCGGAGCCTCGGGGCCGGGTACCGAAAGACAGCCTTCTTCCGAGGTCTCTTCCTCCTCGCTTCTCTCGACGATCTCGGGGTTGGCAAGGATGTAGAACTCCTCCTCCAGATCCACCACGATCAGTTGTTTACTAACTCCCACCTGAGGCGCCGCCAAACCCACCCCTTCTTCCCTGAACATGGTTTCGGTCATCTTATCGGCGAGGTCCCGAATTTCGTCCGTTATCTCGTCAATCGGTGCGGCCTTTTGTCTCAAAACATCTGCCGGATGAGTTACTATCTCCATAATGAACCTCCTCCACGAAAAGGCTAAAATCCCGGACTTCCTCTTCCCGTCAAAAATATTACCACGAGCCCTAAATTTTAGCGAAAATCCGCCTGTTTTTCTAAGTGGTTAGATTTCGGGCTTTTTCGGCCGGAGATTTTAATCATATGCGATTTTACCCTTGAAAATGGGCCGCCTTCGCGTATCATTAATTAAAACTCAATACGAGGTGGAAATTAATATGTCCGAAGAAGAAAACGAATTTGGTAGTTTTCCTTTAATTGGAGAGAAGTTTCCCGAACTAGAGGTCAACACCACGCATGGTGAAATCAACGTACCCGACGACTACAAAGGTAGCTGGTTCGTGCTGTTCAGCCACCCGGGTGATTTTACGCCCGTCTGTACTACCGAGTTCGTCTCCTTTGCCAAACGCTACGATCAGTTCCAGGATATGAATACGGAACTGATAGGTCTTTCTATCGACCAGGTCTTCTCACATCTGAAATGGACCGAATGGATCGAGGAGGAGCTGGACGTGGAAATACCCTTCCCGATAATCGCCGACAACGCAGGGAACGTCGCCAAAAAGCTGGGAATGATTCATCCGGGTAAAGGTTCGAACACCGTGCGAGCGGTCTTCGTGGCTGACGACGAAGGGGTAATAAGGACCATCCTTTACTATCCTCAGGAACTCGGCCGGAACATGGACGAGATCCTCCGGGTGGTAAAAGGCCTTCAGACCTCGGACTCCAGCGCAGCCGGAGGTAAGGGACACGTAGCCATTCCAGCGGACTGGCCCGAAAACGACCTTTTCGGCAACGAGGTTATCGTCGAACCTGCAAGCACGAAGGAGCAAGCTGAGGAAAACCTGGAAAAGTACGACTGTGAGGACTGGTGGCTCTGCCACAAAGAACTCGAGGAATAGCGGAAAACAGTTGGAAAAACTCGGTGCCCCCGGTTATCCTTAACGGGTTAACCGGGAGACACCAACAAACTTTACGGGGTGTGCTTATGATTGACAAAGAGAAGGTAAAAAAGTTTAAGGACAAGCTCAAAGAAGAAAACTACAAGGTAACGCCACAGAGGATAGAGGTAATCAACGCTCTCGTCGAGCTGGACCATCCTACGGCAAAGGAGATCCAGGAAGAAATCGAGAAACGCTACCCGATGATCAGCCCATCGACGATATACGGGTCACTAGACCTGCTGGAGGAGATCGGAGAGCTGATGCCGATCCAGGAGGGCAACGAGACGAGGTACGACCTCAGTCCGGAAATCCATCCCCACTACATCTGTGAGGAGGATGGAGAGGTCAGAGACATTGAAGACCCCGAAATCAGACAGAAACTTCACGATCTCATGAAGGATAGCGGGGTAGATGCTTCGCGGGTAGAGCTCAACTTCTATGGACCCTGCAACGGTTACAGGGCCGACGAAGAAGAATAACGGTAGCTTTCATATTTTTCTACTTTCACATCAGGTTGGCCTCGCTCGATCATTCATATAAGCTCTCTAGTAGACGAAAGCAGATAGATGGTTCTGGCTGCCACGTTGGTGGCATGGTCCGCCACCCTTTCCAGGTCCCTGATTGCCAGTAGTTCCGTCGAGACTCCTTGTCCAAGACGGGTAGCCTCTTCGGTATTCAGGGTTTCACTCTCCTTTGCGATCAGGTGACCCAGTATCTCCTTCGTGCTCTCCTCACACATTTCGTCCATCTCGTCGTCCCGCTCCACCAGCTCTCTGGCGCTTTCGATATCCCCACGCTCGTAACAATCGAGGGCATCCTCCAGCATCCCGGCGGCAAACTCGCCCAGCCTCCGGATCTCATCCTCGTCCAAGATCCTCCGTTCACCCAGCTGTTTGGTGTAATCCGTCAGATTCACGACCTTGTCTCCCACTCTTTCCAGGTCGGTAATTATCTTGAACGACGCCGTTATCAGCCGCAGATCCTTCGCAACAGGCTGTTGGAGGGCTAGCAGGTCCGAACACTCCTTTTCTATCTCCACGTAGGTTTCGTCTATCTGGTCGTCACCCCGGCCGATCTCGTCCGCCCTTTCCACATCGACTTCTATCATCGCTTCCAGGGCATCCAGCAACCTTCCATGTACCTCGTTCCCCATCCCCAGGACGTCACCCCTAAGCTCTTCCAGCTGCTCCGCGTAACTCTTCCTCGTCATGATTAAATCACTCGCATTTCAAACATTATACGTGAAATATCGAATAAATAAAATCTCTG
>JBKGZT010000062.1:0-6447 GCA_046543235.1 Candidatus Acetothermia bacterium
CACTCATATAGCCCTGCTCAATTGTACTAGGAGCTAGCATAAATATAGGTAGAGAAAAGCTTCTCGATTTTGAAGTATTTATTTTAAGAGCCGATGTTCGGTCGGGACAGGAGGGGTACTTCCAGGATGAGGACGTGAAAAAACGGAAAAATTGCCGGAAACGGTTTGCCGATGAACAAATTCTGCTCTGTTAGTACCGGGTTCAATATTCGCCGAATGCTTCCGATAGGACCTCTTTATAACTATTTGTGAAGCTTTCGACGAATGAGTCCCTCGGGTTGGTGATGATCTCGTCCGGCTCATCGATCTGGTGGAACTTCCCATCTTTCATGATGGCAACCCTATCACCAAGAGAGAAACCCTCGGCCAGGTCGTGGGTAACGTAAATCGAAGTCGCCTCGAAGTCCTCGTGAGTCTTCATGACTTCTTCCCGGGCCTCGTTCCGTCTCTGCGGATCCAGGTCCCGGAGGGGCTCGTCGAACAGGATGACCTCGGGAGGTATCGTCAAGGCCCTGCCCAGGGCGACCTGCTGCTTTTGTCCCTCGGATAACTGGCCCGGTTTTCGGTCGAAGAGCTTTTCGCCTATACCCAGTCGATCCGCTACCTTCATTACCCGGTCCCGGATTTTTTCCAGGCCTAGCCGTTTAAGCTTCAGCGGAAAGTTGAGGTTGGAGTAACCCTTCTCGGAATGAACATCCATGTGGGGGTAGAGGGCATGATCCTCGAAGATCATCCTGACTCTCCTCTCGGAAGGGGAGAGACCCTTTACGGATTCTCCGTCGAACAGGATCTCGCCCTCGTCCGGTTCCAGCAGTCCTGCTATGAGTTTTAAAAAGGTCGTTTTGCCGCAACCGGTCGGGCCTATAACGACAAAAAACTCGCCCGCATCTATCTCGACGGATATTCTGTCGATCACGAGTTCGTCTTTGAATGTCTTGCTTAGGCCCGTAGTAGTAATATTTTTCACGTCTTCACCTCCAATCCTCGGGGCTAAAAGATCCCAACCCTCTCCGTCCGGATATTACAGCTAACCCCCCTCTCGGTTCAACCCGGCAGGTACTCGGCAACTTCGTCCCTGCAGGTCAGTCAAAGAGGGAAACAGCAAGCCGGGGTAGCCGACGAAAAAAAGATTGCTAGCCGTGCAGCACTTCGCAAAGGTCCGCCACTCGTTTTCCCAAATTACGGCAACCCTCTAAAGCTCTTTCGTCCGGTTTTCCGATTGCGACGGGGCCGTAGTGGTCCTTCTCGGAAGTTCCCTGGACTACCATTCCATGGATCAACATCATCTCCAGGATAGCTACTATGGTTGTTTCGTTTCCTCCTCCCCTGTTGGCAGCCGATGTAAAAGCGCCACCCACTTTGCCGTCAAGTTTCCCGTGGTGTTCTACGGATCGGTCGAACAGCTTTTTTATCGGGCCCGAGGGTAAACCGTAATACGTCGGAGATCCCACTATAATCCCTTCCCAGTCCAGTAGGTCGTCATTCTGGGTCTCTCTTACGGGCTTTTTTACTGCTTCCACTTTGGATTCATGATTCCTGATTCCCCTCAGTGTTTCTTCCGCCATTCTTTCCGTGTTTCCAGTTTTAGAATGGTAAATTACGCCAATTTTGTTCATTTTTTACCTCCAGATAATTTTCAAGCGGGTTTCAGGCTTTTTATTCCAAACCGGGGTTGAGGTATTCAAAATAGATGATAATATAATACGGTTATCTCAAGCAAACATAGAGCGTGATACGCAATCGATAAGAGGCAGTTTCTTTCACTATCCATGGCCAGGTTTTCCAGCGGTCTCGGCGTGGCCATGGTATCTACGTTTATCGGTATTTACTCCGACTTATTCGGCCTCAGCGGGGTTCAAGTAGGACTCGTCGGGGCAGCCTACTCCCTGACCCAACTGGTAATACTTTACCCGATCGGACGCTACGCGGACCTGGGCCATCGAAAGATATTACTCCTCCTCGGACTGGTGATCGGAGTTCCCGTGTATCTGCTTTTCTGGGGGGTTTCTGGCTTCGCCAGCCTTGCTGGAGCCCGGCTTCTCCAGGGGATCACGATCGCGTTGACCACCTCGATCGGTCTATCCTTCATAAGCATTAGGAGCCGGGAGGAGAACCGTGGGAGGAACCTCGGTACTTACAACTCCCTCCGAGCTGCAGGGCAGACTATAGGAGCACTCGGTGGCGGGGTATTGGTGGCGAGGTTCGGCTTCGGCGTACCTTACATGACCCTGGCCTCTTTTTACGCGCTTGGTCTGGTCTTGATATTTTTTCTGGTACCGCCGGAAACCCGGGAGAGCAGGAAGAACAGGGCCGGCGGGGGCCTTCACCTGCCGGAGCTTTTCTCCGGGTCCCAGTTCAAAATTCAGATGGGTTTCGAACTCTGCTTTGCCTTCGCAAAATCCATAGTGATTGTGTTCATCCCGGTATACGCGTATGCGGTCGTCGGGCTTTCGGAGGGCCAGCTCGGGGCGGTAGTTGCCGCCCGTTACCTCATGTTTGCGCTGGGACAGGGACCGTCGGGGAAGCTCTCGGATCGGGTCGGTCGCGCCCCGCTCGTGGTTGGAGGCGGGGTTCTGTTTGCCGCGGCATCTTTCATCCTGCCTTCCCAGACGTCGTTCTGGGGCCTCCTGATGGTTGGAGCGTTGTTTGGTCTCGGGGACTCGATAAGGGTGCCCGCCAGCTGGGGTATCTTTGCCGATCAGGGTATAAATACCGGGCCTGCGACGTCTTTTTCCTTTCGGATGCTTGCCTGGAGACCGGGTTTGCTGGCCGGTCCCCTGCTGGGGGGCTGGATTAAGGACCTTGCGGGAATTAACAACACTTTCTACGTCGCGGCTGCTACCGTATCGGCCGCCCTCCTCGGCTACGTGATATTCCACTTTTGGGAAGAAAGAAAGGCAGGGGACTGAGCCGAAGCTTCCTTGCGACGAGTTGCTTCTTCTTTTTTACGTTCTCTCTTCGTTGTCAGCCGGCAGCCCCTGGCTTAACATTTACCACGGCATTCGGACCAAACGGAGCGACGGCAAAACCACAAAGGGCTGGTGAAGCGGGTGGGCAAGCTAGAGAGAATAGTCGACAAATTGCTGGGTAGAGGGGAGGAGGTCAAAAAGGGAAGAACCAATTCGAGCAACCGGGCAAGGTCCGGAAGAGCAAGGTCCGGTTCCCCTCGGAGCCTCAAAAAGGACCTGCTGGAAGAATACCGTGGCAGGGACCTGCTTTCAGTGACGGATTTCGAAGCAGAAACGAACGACTATGGCGAGACCTTTCACAACTGCGAGCTGGTTTCACAATCCTTCTCCACCCCAAACACCCGGCCGGAAGATATACTTTCGGATTTAAAACTGGTTCACGGAATCGGTCCCGCCCGTGAAAAACAATTAAAAGCAGAAGGAATTCGAACGGTCCGCGATCTGTCCGACCACCCGAGGTGGAGCGACAAGGCAAAGCGGGTAAACGGGGCCTTTCGTCGTGAAGACCTGAGTGAGGCTTATAGAATTCTGAGAAGATGGAATAAACTTTCAGACCCGTCCCTGATAGAAATGGCGGGTCTGGTCGACGAGTCCGAATTCGCCTTCGTCGACATAGAGACTCTGGGGTTGACCAACCAGCCGATATTTCTGCTAGGCCTTGTCCGCCCCGTTGAGGACGGGATGGAAATTCACCAGTTTCTCGCCGGCGATCCCGGCCAGGAGATGGCAACGCTCGTTCGTTTTGCCGAGGAGCTTTCCGAGCAGGGGTTAATCCTGACTTACAACGGCAAGAACTTCGACATCCCGTATATAGAGCGGAGATTTGCCTACTACGGAGAGCGAAAAAAGTTCTCTCATCCACATATTGATCTCTACCTGTTTGCCCGGGACGTCTTCGGAGAGCGGACGAGGAACTGTCAGCTGAATACCATCGAACGTTCGATCCTTGGGGTAAGGAGAGAGGTCGATATTCCGAGCCGTCTGGTTCCCGAGTTTTACCGGACCTATCTGGAAGAAGCCAACCCGGGACCGCTCCTTCCAATTCTCGCCCACCACAGACAGGATATGCTCAGTCTGGCCGAGCTCTTTCAGGAACTGACCGAGGAACTGCTAAATGAAAATACCTGAAGTAATCGATGGATTAAAGGACCGGAACTGGTACGAAGGCCAGATAGAGCACGTTGAGCTATTACCGGAGAGGAGTGCCGAATATGGTGACTCAGATTTCGACGACCGGATCGGGGATTATCTGGAAGAGGAAGATATCGAACTCTTCGACCACCAGGCGGAGGCGATAAAGCTGGCCAATCGAGGGGAAAACGTAATTATTACCACCCCGACCGCCTCCGGTAAAACACTGGCATTTAACGTACCCGTATTTGACCGGATGCTGGAAGACCCTAATAGCAGAGCGTTATATATCTACCCGACGAAGGCTCTCTCCCAGGATCAGCTCAAGACTTTAAAAGGGATGGAAGCAGGACTGGGACTTGATTTAGACCCGGCGGTTTACGATGGGGATACGCCGAGGGAAGCACGGCCGGGGATAAGGGGGAACTCCAGGATTATTATCAGTAACCCCTACGGGTTCCACTATTACCTGGAGTGGCACCATAAGTGGCGGGGATTTTTTCGAAACCTCGATTACGTTGTCCTGGACGAGGTTCACAGCTACCGGGGCGTATTTGGATCAAATGTGGCCATGGTGATCAGACGGATGAAGCGTGTATTCGACCACTACGGGTCGGATCCCCAGTTCATACTATCGTCTGCAACGATAGCCAACCCACTGGAGCACGCCAGGGAACTCGTCGGGGAGAACTTTTCCCTGGTGGTGGAGGATTCCTCCTTTCAGGGTCGGAAGCACTTTCTCTTCTGGAACCCGCTGAGCAACCCCGACAACTCGGCCCACAATCAGACCAGCAAGCTGGTTGCTCACCTGGTAAAACAGGGCCTACAGACGCTATGTTTTACGCTCTCCCGGCGGATGGCCGAGCTGATTGCAGACTGGAGCTCGAGCAGGACGGATCTTCCGGTTCGGGCCTATAGAGCCGGTTATATGCCGGAGGAGAGGAGGAAAATAGAAAAGGGACTTAGGGAAGGAACGATAAGGGGAGTTGCAGCTACGAATGCACTTGAACTCGGCGTCGATATCGGTGGGCTGGACGCGGTGGTTATGTCCGGTTACCCCGGAACTATTACCTCGAGCTGGCAGCAGGCCGGCAGGGCGGGGCGGGGTAAGGAGGATTCTCTGGTAATTCTGGTTGGATTTGAAAACCCTCTGGACCAGTTCTTCCTGAAACACCCCCGGGAGTTCTTCGAGCGGGACAACGAGCACGCGATTATTGACCTGGACAACCCCAATATCACGATGGGCCACCTAGCCTGCGCGGCCACGGAACTGCCGATCCGGGACGACGAAGATCTAGGCCGGATGTATTCCGGGGAGATCGATTCCCTCGCCGAGCAGGGCGTCCTGCAGCGGACGCCGAACGGTGCTCTCTTCTCTGGGGCATTCCGGGCCAGCGCAGCAGTCGATCTCGATAACATCAACGAGACGACCATTAAGGTCCTTCATAACGGGGATTTACTTGAGACGATGGATCTTTCTCAGGCCTACCGTGAGGCGCACGAAAACGCTACCCTGCTGCACCAGGGCAGGAAGTACGTCGTCGACGAGCTGGACCTCGAGCGGGACGTCGCGGAGGTGAGCCGAAAAGAGGTCGAGTACTTTACCCAGTCCGCTTCGAAGTCGAAGCTGGAAGTAATTGAACCCCAAAAAGAGAAAAAATCCGGTGACGTGGAAACCTTCTTCGGCGAAGTTTCGGTGACAGAGCTCTACACCCATTACAAGGAAAAGAAGTACGATCAGGTAATTGGAATACACCCGCTGGACCTTCCCCCGCTGGAGTTCGAGACCGAGAGCAGCTGGTTCCGGGTCCCGGAAAAGATCCTTTCGGCGACGGAGGATAGGGGAATGGATCCGGAGGGTGGCCTCCACGCAATAGAGCACGCTATAATTTCTCTGACGCCGTTTTATGCCATGTGCGATCGGTGGGATATCGGCGGATTCTCCTCGCGCCATCACCGGGAAGGCGGTGGAGCCATCTATATTTACGACGGCTACGAGGGCGGCATAGGCATAACGGAGGAAGTTTACGATCTGCTCGATGAACTAATGGAAAGCACGCTGGAACTTATTGCAGGCTGCAGCTGCGAAGAAGGCTGCCCTTCCTGTATCTACTCACCCAAATGTGGCAACGACAACGAGCCGCTCGACAAGGAAGGGGCTATATTCATCATGCGCCGGCTGGGTAAACGTTTTGACTATTGAATCCACTTCGAGCTTTATTCTTCCAGACCGTAATGTTCGCCTAGAGCTTCGGGCGGGCGCGATTTAATTACAGCTCCGGCCAGGACCGCTCGCCGATTCTCCCCGCCCTGGCCGGGTCGCCGCAAACCAGGGATTTCGATTTTA
>JBKGZT010000014.1:0-26426 GCA_046543235.1 Candidatus Acetothermia bacterium
AGGTTTTAGGTAGGTGAAAATATCATGGTTCAAGTCCTGAAGAAAGAGCTAGATCTTTCGTTCGACGAGGCAGTAAACAAGGTTATAGAGACCGTCGAAAAGGAATTTTCAGTCCTTATGGTAAAATCGATAGACGACGTCATCAGGGACAACCTGGGGCTGGAGGATTACCCGCTGAAATATACGACGATCCTGGCCTGCGGGCCCCAGCTGGCCAAGTCCGCCTTGGACGTTTCCGAGGATATGGGGACGCTAATGCCCTGTTCTTTCTCCGTTTACGAAAAGGACGGCCGGGTTTTCGCAAGCCATATCTCGATTATGAAGATAGGAGCCGAACTGGGTGTTGCTGATTCGGAAGCCATGGAACCGGTAATTGCCGAAACGGGCGGGAAGGTGGAAAAGGTTTGGGAAGAGCTTTGATGGCTGCTATTGAGGAGGAGATAAGCGGTGAAATCAAACGAACTTAACTCGACCTACGACGCCGCCGTGATCGGCTCCGGTCAGGGTGGAACCCCGCTCGCCGTTTACATGGCAGAGCAGGGGTTAAAGACCGCGCTTATTGAAAGAGAACACGTCGGCGGTACGTGCGTAAACGAGGGCTGTACGCCGACCAAGACGATGATCGCCAGCGGACGAGTGGCCCACCTCGCCAGGCGTTCCGGGGATTACGGCGTCAATACGGGAAAAGTCGAAGTGGATTTTTCCCGGGTAAGGGAACGAAAAAGGGAAATCGTCGAAAGTTTTCGCCAGGGCAACCTCGAAAGGATTAAGGGGATTAAAGGACTGGACCTGATTCGGGGTGAAGCTTCCTTTGATGGTCCACGTACTCTGGAAGTGAGGCAGGGAGAAGATGAGGGGTTCATTGAAGCCCGAAAGATATTTATCGACACTGGAGCCAGGCCAGCTGCGCCTCCTATTGAGGGCCTCCACGAGGTCGATTATCTGGATTCTACCTCAATTATGGAACTGGAAGAAACCCCGGATAAGCTTCTGATAATTGGCGGGGGTTACATCGGGGTAGAGTTCGGCCAGGCCTTTCGCAGGTTCGGATCCGAGGTGACTATATTCCAGCGGAGTTCCCAGCTGTTGACTCACGAGGACAGGGACGTGGCCGAGGCGGTGAGCTCAGTTCTCGAAGAGGCCGGGCTAGACGTGAGGCTCGGATACGAAGTCCGGAGCGTGGAAAAGATTCCCGGCGGCATCAAAGTGATAGCCGGTGATTCCGCCGAAGAGACCGGAAGCCATCTGCTGGTTGCAACCGGTCGAGCGCCTAACACTAACTCCCTGGGCCTGGGAGCTACCGGGGTCAACACGAACGAGCGGGGGTTCATAGAGGTAGACGATAATCTTGAGACCGATCAGGAAGGTGTATATGCCCTGGGCGACGTGAAGGGCGGACCCGCGTTTACCCACATATCATACGATGACTTCAGAATCCTGCGAGATAATCTGTTCGAGGGTGGGGATCGAACGGCTAAAGAACGATCGGTACCATATACCGTCTTCACCGACCCTCAGCTGGGACGGGTCGGGCTAACGGAGGAGGCCGCCAGGGAAGAAGGCTACGATGTCAGGGTGGCAAAGATGGGAATGGACGAGGTTGCTAGGGCCCTGGAGGTAGACGAAACACTTGGATTGATGAAAGCAGTCGTCGATGGCGAAACAGGGGAGATACTTGGGGCTTCCGTCCTCGGGATAGAAGGCGGGGAAATCGCATCGGCAATTCAGATAGCCATGATGGGTGATCTGACTTACAAAGATTTAAGAGAGGGCGTGTTTTCCCACCCCACTCTGGCGGAGTCGTTGAACAACCTGTTTGCGAAGCTTGACTGAGAGCCCCCCTTGAGAGCAGGTCGGTGAAGAAAATAACTCCGAAGATTCGGCGGGATTTATTGACAATTCCCGCCTGGCCTCTGTATGTTTATATCGTAAGCAGGTATTCGGGTAGAAAAAGGGGGTTACGATGGAATCCGAACTGAGGTCTTTCGCTCTTGACGAGCTCATCGGCCACTCCATAGAGTCCGAAGAGGCGTCCAGGAGATTTTACAGCCAGTTTGTCGAGGCGGGAATCGGAAGGTTGGTTACCGAAAGGTTCGAGGGCCTGATGACCGACGAGGAGCTGCACAAGGAGGTTCTGCTCGGGTTGCACGAGGATCTCTACGGCGACCGGGATTACCTAACCCCGGAGAGCGACGATCTACCTCCCCACGAGGACTTCGAGTCCCTGGAGGACGTGGAGAACCTGATAGATGCACTGGAGAAGGCAATGATCAACGAGAACAACGCGATTCGGGTCTATGAATACCTTTCGGAGGAGTATGAAGAGTACTCGGAAGTCTTCGGCTATCTGGCGGCGATGGAGCACGGTCATTACGAATCCCTGAAGCAGGAAAAAAAGCTCTACGAGCGCGTTCCAGGGGATGAAGAAAGCGGGACCGGCGACAGCCACTTCTGGAAATGGCTTGGCCTGGAAGGGATTTGAGTCCGGGATCACCGGTGGGGCGGAGTAGATGAGCGTTGACGGAATCGGAGAAGCCTTCTGGAAGCCTTATTTACCAATATTAGCTAAAAACTCCAGGATTCCCTGGGGAGAAATTGACTGGTTAACATAACTGGATACGAGCTATCCATGGGTCAATGCACCTCCCCCATTCAGGTTTGGTACTGGCCCAATGCCGGTTCCGAATTGACACCTGGGTCTTCTTTTGTAAAAGAACAAAGACAGTGGTTACGACCCCTTTTCTACAATTCCCGTCACCCGGGGCGGGCTTCTTGACTTCAACTTTCACCCCCTGGAGCTGGAGCAGGATAGGTCCGAAAGCTAAACTTTTTAACCCGGAAGACTTGTAGCAGAATAGGATATCAGTTATAAAGCACCTGGAACAATTGAAGGAGGTAATGGCGGATACGATGTCGACGAGCAGACGGGAAATTAAACGACTCCTGGAGATATCTCCGGAGGCATTGTTCCTCGAGGACCCCGATGGGAAGATACTTGACGTAAACGAGAGGGCCTGCAAGATGCTGGACTACGATAAGGAGGAACTGCTGAATCAAGAAGCCGGCAAGATAGTTCCCGACGATCACCCCGTATACCTGCCGGGAGAAATCGACGAGGCCACCCGGGCCGGCGAGATGATAGAGACCATCAATCTGAAAAAAGACGGCACGGAAGTACCGGTGGAGTTGCGGGGAAGGCTCCTGGAGCTGGAGGGAAAGCGGAGGGTGCTGGTCAGCATCAGGAACGTTGCGGAAAGGAAGCGGATGGAGGAGGAATTGAGGGAAACCAACAGGGAGCTTCGAAGGAGTCAGGAGAGGTACCGGAGCTACTTTGACGAGCTCGGGGACGCCATCTTCGTCACGGCCGTCGGCGGCGAGAACGAGGGAGAGATACTCGACGTAAACAGGCGGGCGGTAGAGCAGACGGGCTACAGCCGGGATGAGCTGATAGGGATGAATATCGAGGAAGACCTGAGTAAAGGAGAGCCGGAGTCGATTTCCCACGAAGAAGCTGACGATAAACTATCCGAGGGGGAGATGTTTAGCTTCCGAGAAAAGAAGGTTCGCAAGGACGGCACTCAGTACTGGACTCACGTCGTCGTGACCCCGATAGAGTACGAGGGTCGCCATGCTTCACTCTCGATTAACCGGGACGTCACCGCGGAAAGACGGGCCAAACTGTCATTGAGGGAGGAGAGGGACAAGCTGAAGAGCCTCCACGAAACCGTAGTCCGTCTTCAAAACCTGGAGGAAGAAGAGGAGGTCCTTTGGGAAGCGGTCGAAGTTGCCGAGAACATGCTGGAGTTCGAGCTCTGTGCCATTGCCATGCTGGAAGGAGATTACCTCATTCCCAAAGCCAACTCATCAAACGTCGAACCCGAGGAGACGGCTACGTTTAAAGTAGGAGAAGGGTTAGCCGGTAGGACCATCCAGCGCGGGGAGACGATCTGGGGCGAGGACGTAAGGAACTATCCGGAAGCAAAGCCGACCAAGGACGACTTCAGGGCTTTTATCAGCGTCCCGATCGGGGAGCTCGGAACCCTCCAGGTTATCTCTAAGGAGGTCGGGAGCTTCTCCCGGCGGGACGTCAGATTGGCGGAGATACTCGCGGGCCACCTGCGGGAAGAGGTCAAACGGGTCCAGGCGGAACAGGAGCTGAGGGAACAAGCGACCCGGGACCCGTTAACCGGTTTATTCAACCGCAGGTATTTCAACGAGACGCTCCAGAAGGAAGTGGAAAGATCCAAACGCTACGAGGAACCGATTGCCTTCGTGATGATGGACGTGGACAGGTTCAAGGAGATAAACGATCGTTACTCCCACCAGGTGGGCGACGAGGTGCTAAGGGAGGTGGCGGATCTGCTTAGGGAAAACGTCAGAGAAGCTGACACCGTCGTCCGGTACGGCGGCGACGAGTTCCTGATAATGTTGCCTGAAACCGACGGTGGCGTCACTTCCACCGTTACGAGGATCGAGCGGAAGCTTGAAGAGTGGAACGAAGGGTCGGACCTGATCGACTTCCCGATCGGCCTCGCGTTCGGTGTCTCCCACTGGTCGCCCGGTCAGGAACGGGATATAGAAGCGACCCTTAAGGAAGCCGACAGGAAGATGTACGAGAACAAGCCGGATAAAAGTTATTAGCCACTCAACTTTTTCCCTCGTCGGTCTCCGTGACGTGATCGAGGAGTAGTTCCCGGACTTCCTCCAGCCTTCTCGGCTTCTCATCTGACAGGCTTTCGATGAAACCCTCCAGGTCGAGTCCGTCGAAGGGCCTGGAGTCCGTCTTCTCAAAGACCCCCTCGGCCGTTACCCTGTATTCGTCCTTATCCGGGTCCCAGCGGAAGACCTCACGATGTCCGTCCTCCGCCGATTCGTGGACCCGGTGGATTTTGCGGACAGTTTGCCTACCGGAGCGGTTCATCTTCATGGTAACTATCAAATCCAGCGAGTTGAACTCGGGCTTTTCCAGCCCCACTGGCTGTTTTAACAACTTGTCCCTGATCCCCTTGAGGCTCTCCGCGTGCAGGGTGGCTGCTATCCTCTCGCTTCTCGCCGCCTGTAAGAAGTGACGTGCTTCTCTCCCCCAGATGTAGCCGTAATAGGGGGCGTCGTTCAGTTCGTGTGCAAGGTAGAGCGGACGGTACCCTTGGCGGGGTTTGGGTAGAGTGTTTCCCCGTTCGGCCGTCCGGATCTCCAGTCCGGGCGGAATCAGGTTCAGCAGGGCACCCATTAGGGTGGTCTTTCCCGTGCCGGATGGTCCCGCGGCGGCCAGGAGGGAATCCCCGAGCCAGATCCTCCGGACGAGAAACTTGAGCATACGTTGGCTCAGCGTTTTAGCCTCCAGCAGGTCCGTCACGGTCAGGAACCTTCCACCCCGCTGGTTTAGCCTCCTGATTGCCGTCAGGTTTGCTTTTTCCAGGTCGTCCATCTCTCACCAGCTCCATGGAATTTTAGTTTAGTTCTTTCGCTTTTACAAAGGGAGGTTTGACCATATCTCTGTCCGGGCGGCCGCGACCCCGTTCGGCAGGTTATCTCGTCGTCCCGGATTTTAGTTCCCTGACAAAGTCTCGAACCTCATCCGGCCTCCTCCCTTCGGCTATTCTTTTTACGATGGCGGAACCTACTATCGCTCCGTCCGCGCCCGCTTCCACCACCCGTGATATTCCCTCGGGGCTGGATAGACCGAAGCCGACGCAGATTGGAAGCTCCCCGCTTAGCTGAGCCGTGACGGATTTGATTGCCTCCGTCGTTAACTTCGCTACCTCCTCCTGGGCGCCGGTAGTGCCGGGCCGGGCCACGAGGTAAAGGAAGCCGGTCGAGCGTTCTGCGACCTCCTTTATCCTTGCCTGCGACGTGGCGGGAGTGACCAGGAACGGCGTCGCCACGGAGTGCTTTCTCGCCAGCTCGATGTAACTATTTCCTTCCTCGACGGGGAGGTCGGGTAAAATTACGCCGTCCACCCCGGTTTCGTCGCACCTATTTAAGAACTTCTCCTCGCCGAACTGGAACACCGGATTGTAGTAGCTCATTAACACTATTGGGGTCTCAATTGATCGTTTAGCCCTCTCGACTATTCGAAAGACGCTTGCCAGGTCTCCGGTCTCATCTATTGCTCTGTTCCCGGCTGCTTGAATCGTCTGGCCGTCCGCCACCGGGTCGGTGTAAGGTACGCCGAATTCGACGACGTCCGCGCCCCCCGCCGATAGGGATTTTAAGTATTCGACGGACTTCTTCGGACTCGGGTCCCCGGCCATCAAGTAAGCTATCAGAGCACCTTCCCCTTTCTCGTTCGTCGCTTTAATCATCCTGGCGACTTCGTTCATTTTAACACCTTCCTGACGGTTTCCAGGTCCTTATCGCCGCGGCCGGACAGGGTGATCACCAGAGTCTCCTCGGAATCCATTTCCGAAGCTATTCTTAATCCTGCTTTGATCGCGTGTGCCGGCTCGAGTGCCGGAATTATTCCCTCGGTCTCCGTAAGTGTTTGAAAACCATCCAGCGCCCCTTCGTCCGAGACGCTGACGTAATCCGCCCGTCCTACTTCCTGGAACAGGGCGTGTTCCGGGCCGACTCCGGGGTAGTCGAGGCCGGCCGAGATCGAACTGGTTTCCTCGATCTGACCTCCGTCGTCCTGGAGCAGTTTGGTTCTCGCGCCGTGTAGCACTCCTTTGCTTCCGTAAGACAGGCTGGCCGCGTTACCTTCTTCGTTTCCTCCCGCCTCTACCCCGGTGAGGTCGACCTCTACGTCATCCGCGAATGGATAGAATGTTCCCATGGCGTTGCTTCCGCCCCCGACGCAGGCGACCAGGTGGTCCGGAAGACCTTCTCCTCTATTTTTCATCTGGGATTTGATTTCATCGCCGATCACCCGCTGGAAGTCCCGAACGATCATGGGATAAGGGTGCGGACCGACGACGGAACCTACCAGATAGTGGGTATCCTCCACGCTGCCGGACCAGTCACGGAGGGCTTCGTTGATCGCGTCCTTTAGTGTCTTACTTCCCGTCTCGACCTCGTGGACCTCTGCCCCTAACAGCTCCATCCTGAAGACGTTTGGCTTCTGTCTCTCGACGTCCACCGCTCCCATGTAGACCTCGACGTCCAGTCCGAGGACCGCGCCGGCCAGGGATGTCGCCACGCCGTGCTGGCCCGCTCCGGTTTCGCATATCAACCGTTCCTTGCCGGATCTCTTTGCCAGGAGGGCCTGTCCCATCACGTTGTTGAACTTGTGGGCTCCTCCGTGAAGGAGGTCTTCGCGTTTCAGAAAGATTCTCGCACCTCCTGCCACCTTTGTCAGGTTTTCGGCTTCGTAAAGCGGGGAGGGACGACCGCCGTAGTTTCTATTGTAGCTTTCCAGCTCGCTATTGAACTCCGGGTCGTTCCGGTATTCTTCGTGGACCTTCTCCAGGTCCTTCAGCGCCGGGCGAAGGATTTCGGGGACGTAGCTCCCCCCGAATTCCCCGTACTTTCCGGCCTTTGGATACTCGCTAAGTTGCATTTTCTTTCACCTCTTTTAGGAATTGGTTCGTTTTTTCGGGGGACTTTTCGCCGGCTATTTCCAGACCCGAGGCCGCGTCCACGGCGTAGGGTTTGACCTTTTCCACTGCTTTTCGTACGTTTCCCGGTTCGAGTCCGCCCGCCAGGATCACGGGAAATGGATCGACCGCTTTCCGGATCCTTCTGCTGAGTTCCCAGTCGTGGGTTTCTCCCGTACCCCCGGAGCGTCCTCCCGATTTGCTATCAAGCAGAATCCCGCTCACCGGGGATTCTTTCAGGTCCCGGGCCTTCCGTTCCAGCTCTTCACCGGAGCCCTCGACCGGTAGAAGGCCAATCAGGTCGATTAATCCCGGGACGACAGAGTCGATCTTCCTCAACTCGCCCTCGGAAAGTCTGGAATGCAACTGGAGGTAGTCCGGGGCTACTCGCTTCGATAATCGGGCCAGCTTTTCAGGTTTGGTTTCCGTGGTTACCAGGACCGTATCGGTGAATAGGGGGACGCTTTCTACCAGCTTTGCTGCCCTTCCCGGAGTTAGGTTTCTCGATGATTCCGGAGTGGAGATTATGAAACCGACCGCGTCCGCTCCGGCGCTCGCGTCGATGTCGTCCCTGGTCTGATTCCCGCATATCTTGACTTTAACCATTGATTACACCGACCAGGCGTTTCAGGTGCTCTGCCGGGTTCCCGGCCCGGGAAAGGGAGGTGCCGACGAGGAAGGCATCCGCGCCGGCCCGACGTAGGAAATCGACGTCTTCTCCGGCTGATATTCCACTCATCGACCAGACTATCCGGTCCTTGTCGGCTTCGGCGAGAATCTCTGCAGTGGTGGATAGGGTGACTTCTAGGCTCCTTAGGTCTCGGTTGTTGATTCCGATCATCTCCGCCTCGGTTTCTAGAGAGCTTTTATACTCCTCCAGGTCGTTTACCTCCAGCAGGACTTCCAGTTCCAGCTGCTTGGCGTGTTCAATAGCCTCCTCCAGTTCCAAGAACGTCTGGCCTCGCTTGAACAGGCGGTAAATCAGGAGGACCGCGTCCGCCCCTGCTTCCCGGGCCCGGCGAATCTGCGAATAATCCATTATGAAATCCTTCATCAGGGTTGGGGCTCCCAGATCCGAAACTTCTTCCAGGTTATGCGTCGAGCCACCGAAGTGATCCGGATCGGTCAGGACTGAAAAACCGGCGGCACCTCCATCGAGGTAAAGTCGGGCGAGCTCCTTTGGCTTGAACTTTCCTTCGAACAGACTTCCCCGAGAAGGCGATTCCGGCTTGAGCTCGGCGATGACCGGGTTTAGGGTCCGACCCCCTATCTCCTCGACGAAGGAACGCCGGGGATTTCCGTCCGCGTCCGTCCCTTTTGGTTCGTAGTAACCGGACTTGATCCTATCTCTTGCCGAATTAGCTAGCTCGTCAAGGACGTCGTTCATCTTGTCTTGGTGCCGGGGACTTCCCGCTCCAGGTCTTTGAACTTCTCCTCGTTACCTGCCATGGCAACGAGTTCCCTGGCAGCCCGGTATCCTCGACCGGAATAGATGGTCTTCCTGGCGACTTCGATTCCCTCTCCGATGGAGTCAGCTCCACCGGCTACGTATATTCCGGCACCGGCGTTTAGCAGGACGATGTCCCTCCGCTTTCCGGTATTTTCGCCCGAGAGGACCTCGAGGGTCAGTCTTGCGCTCTCCTCAGGTGGTAGGTCTCCAACGGCTGAGGGTTCGACTTCCGGCAGACCGAAGTCCCTCGGTTTGATTTCGTAGTGGTCGATTTCCCCGTTCCCCAGCTCCCCCACGTAGGTCCTCCCTGCCGTGGAGATCTCGTCCATACCCGGTTCGCCGTGGACGACCAGAGCCCGGCTCACGCCCAGCTTTTTCAGGACGAAAGGGAACTTCTCGACCAGCTCCGGTTCGTAGACCCCCATCAGATGTCTGTCGGCCGAAGCGGGGTTCGTCAGAGGGCCGAGCAGGTTGAACACGGTTCTTATCCCCAGTTCACTTCTGGGCCCTGCGGCGTGCTTCATCGCCGGATGGTGATTCGGGGCGTAAAGGAAGCCCAGCCCCGTCTCTTCGATTGACCGCTCGACCATTCCCGGGTCGGCGTCCAGATTTACGCCCAGGGCCTCGAGCAGGTCGGCGCTCCCGCTACGGCTGGTGTTGGACCGGTTGCCGTGTTTTGCCACGGGGTAACCGGCACCGGCGACGACGAAGGTACTGATAGTCGAGATGTTGAAGGTCTTTACCGACGCTCCTCCTGTGCCGCACATGTCCATCAGTTCTCCGTCTACTTTGGGATCTATCCTGACTGCCTTGTGCCTCATCGTTTCCGCAAAGGCGGCGATCTCTCCCGGAGATTCTCCCTTGGCCTTGAGCCCTGCAAGTAAAGCACCTATATTGGTCTCGGCCGCGTCTCCGCTCATTAGTTTGTCCATGGCTTCCCGTGCGAGGTCGGGTTCCAGTCCCTCTCCGCTTGTAACCTTTTCTATTGCTTTCGACATCGTCTTCATCGTGTATCACTCCTGCAAATCCTTAGAAAGTTCTTCAAAATTTCCATTCCGTTCTCGGTCAGAATTGACTCCGGATGGAACTGCACGCCGTGGATCGGGTAGTCGTCGTGGCGAATTCCCATTATTTCGCCCTCCGTCGTCCTGGCGGTTACGTTTATCTTTTCCGGCAGGGATTCGGGTGAAAGCACCAGAGAGTGGTAGCGCGCCGCGGTAAACTCATCGGGTAGCCCGGCGAAAACCCCCCGGCAATCATGCTGGATCTTGCTCGTCTTGCCGTGGTAGAGGTCCTTGGCCGGTTTGACCCTTCCGCCGAACGCCACTCCGATTCCCTGATGTCCCAGGCAAACGCCGATCGTCGGGACTTCCGGAGAGAGCGTTTTCAGTACTTCGAGGGAAAGTCCAAAATATCTGGTATCGTTTGGCCGGCCGGGTCCCGGGGAAATCAACAGTCCTTCGGGTTCGAGTTTTCTCAGTCTTTTTAGTTCTATCTCGTCGTTCCGGAATACGAGGGGCTCCAGTCCGAGCTCCCCCAGGTACTGGACGAGGTTGTAGGTAAAGGAATCGTAGTTGTCTATTACGACGAATCTTCTCTTCTTTTGACTATTGGGTTTCACGGGTATCACCGCCCGAAATAGCTCTCTTCAGAGCCGCCAGCTTGTGATTTGTTTCTTCCCATTCCCCTGCAGGGTCCGAGTCCGCTACTATACCCGCACCCGCACGGAGCGAGAGCCGATTTCCGTACGTGAACAGGCTGCGGATCGTGATGCAGGTATCCAGGTCGCCGGTAAACGAGAGGTATCCGACTCCCCCTCCGTACGGTCCTCTGCGGCTGACTTCGAGCTCTTCGATTATTTCCATCGCTCGAATTTTTGGAGCTCCCGAGAGGGTTCCGGCCGGGAAGACCGTTTCGAAGGCGTCCATGGCGGACTTCTCCTCGGAAAGGGTGCCGTTTACTCTGGAGACCAGGTGCTGGACGTGGCTGAATTCCTTTACTTCCATGTATTCGGGTACTGTGACGGTTCCGTAATCGGCCACCCTGCCCAAGTCGTTTCGGGCCAGGTCGACGAGCATGTTGTGTTCCGCGCTTTCTTTTTCATCCGAAATCAGCTCCCGCCTCAGGTCGGCTTTCTCCTTCTTCGTCTCCCCCAGCGGTCGCGTGCCGGCAATCGGGTACGTCGTAACCTCGTCGTTCCTGACGGAGACAAGCTTTTCGGGGCTCGATCCTATAATCCGTCGATCGCCGAACTTCAGATGGTACATGTAAGGTGAAGGGTTTATGTCCCGGAGTCTTCGGTAGGCCTGGAAGGGGTCGCCGTCAAAAGCCCCGGAGAGTTTACGGGAGAGAACCGTCTGGTAGACGTCGCCGGCTCGTATATAGTTCCGAATTTCCTGGACGGCGGATTTGTAAGCTTGCCTCTCAAAGTCCGACTTCAATTTTTCTAGATCTAGTCCCTCCCCCTTTTTTTCGGGAGGTTCGGCGAGTCGTCTTTCCAACTCCGAGGATCGGTCCCCGTCGTAGGAGAAATACGTCAGGCTGTCGTCCCGGGAATCGTGAACGATCCCATCCAGGTATAGACCTGTCTCTAATTCGGGATAAGGGCCCTCGGACCCGGGAGGCGAAAACTTCTCCATGTATTTAATCAGGTCGTAACCGGCATAACCCACCAACCCACCCAGGAACTTCCCCCGATCCGGTGTGGGGACTTTTACGAGCCTCCTCTCCAGCTCCTTTAAAGCGGGCAACGGGTTTGAGGTTTTAAGAACTTCCTCTCCGTTTTCCTCGAAGCTTCCTTCGCTAAAAGTCAGGGTAGCTCGGGGGTTGAATCCGAGAAAGGTGTGTTTGGCCAGTTCTTCGGGTCCGGCAGTGCTTTCCAGAATGAAGCTATTTTCGAACCCCGCGTAAAGCCGACGGTAGATCTCGAAGGGATCGTTTAGGTCCCAGTCGAGACGCTTTTTGGTGAGGGAAAGTTCACCTTTCGCAAAGGGAAGGAAATCACTCAGAAGTTGATGTCTGGAACGCTTGGCTGTTTGGGGTGAGCCAAACCCGATCACCCAAATTTTTCATGCGTTCTTTCATTCTGCACCTCCGTAAGTTTCTTGGAATTGAAAATAAAAAAACTACGGGCAGAAATTGCCCATAGTGTAAGCTAAACTGGTTTGGAGCCACTTTAGGGTCGTACTCCAAACCTTACGTGAGCCAGAGCCAGTGAAAGTTCTTGTACAATGCTTTTGTTTTTGCCGTAACTTTTACCTCCAACTTTAAAGTGTTCATTATTGCAGACCTCTCTTTGATTAAGTGATGGGAATTATAGGAGGCTGGTTTAAGGTTGTCAAGATGATGAAGGTGCGGCTGCTGCTCGAAAGTAAGAACCTGGGAGCTTTGGCAACCCAGAAGTTAGACCTCAACTGGAGTCAACTTCCCCGCCCCTCCGGCAAGGCTTATAAGGAAACTATTTAAAACGAAAGTTATCTTCTCCGAAGATCCGAGACCCAGCAACCACAGTCCCTACGAGCGGTTATGGGTTTTATTTAGGCTAAAAGGCCCAACAATAATTATCTCAACCCGTCCGTGGTATTGCTGGAAGGCGTTCTCCGCAATTTCAGCAACCGGGTAACGAACTCCTAAGGGTATCCGGACATAGGCCGGAATTTCTAGTTAAATCACTCAAAAGTAGATTAGAATATAAAGTTCAAATTCATAGGAAGCTGAGGAAAAAGATTTGAACCGGGCCGACTTTTGGCCCGGTTCGCTTTTAAACTCTCGCTACTCGATTTCCACTTCAAAGGTATCTTCCTCGGTGAGCGATTCGCTCAATTCAACTTGAATATCGAGCACGCCGTCTTCAAAGGTACCCTTTAACTTCTCGTTACTATCCACTTCTTCGGGGAGCGCGAAGGTCCTTCTGAACTTACCGTAGCGCCTCCCTCTGTGGATGTAATTGGCGTCCTCTTTTTCACCTTTCTGTCTGGTTTCACCGGTGACGATCAGTTGATCGCCCTTGACCTTGGTTTCGATGTCGTCCTTGCTTAATCCCGGCAGCTCCATTTCGTAATGGAGCACGCCGTCTTCCTCGTAAATGTCGGTGTTACCGAATCTTCCCAGACTTGAACTGCCAAAGAAGCTCCTGTCCAGATCCTTGAAGAGTTCGTCCAGCAGTCCACCGCTGCTAAAGGGAGATGGAACCTGATCGTCCGAACTCCTTCGTCTTCTGTTGGGTAGTGCCATTATGGCCACCTCCATTTATTTTTTCATTTTAGCAGAGTTATGGTTGCTTTGCTAATTTAATTATAAAAGGGATCGGCATTTTGTCAAGCCTGGAGAATTATCGTGGTCCGGTCCATGTGGTGGGAATTATTCCGATTACGATATTTTGGAAGGAAGGGGGCTAAGGAGTCACCGGCGTGAAAGAAGAAGAATGGTATCGGGTAAAATGGGATAGCCACCCTGAAACTATCCCTCACAGACGTTAATCTGGTTAACCTGCTCCTCCGGAACTCCACAGTAACCAAGCAGCTCTTCGTTTTGTTGGACGGTTCGGCAGATACGACATATCCTCTTCGACAGGTCATCGACCTCCTCTTGCACGAGGTCCTCGGCCAGGTCTGTTATCATTTTGTAGGTTCTGGGGTCCCTCTTTCTGATCTTCCCCCGCTTTTCACCCACGTACTGCGAAACCGCCGACTGGCTTATCCCGAGGAGGTTGCCCACGGCCTTCTGTGTCAGGTCCATCTTCACCAGTTCCCTGGAGAGGCACGCTCTGATACAGGGGACTACGTGCCAGATAGCGACCTCGCATGGCTGTTTTAGGACAGGTTTCGTCTTGTCCTTGCCGCTCTTAAGCTGTTGCTCGCTACTCATATTTGACAAATCACCGGATGTTATTATAAGCTGGTCCTAAGTGGAAGTCCGTACCTGATCGTTCTTTTTTTGGCTGGTCTTGCCAATTTTGGCTCGGAAAACTCCAATTTTATCCTCTATACAATAATTCTGTTAACCGCCATTATTATCATGATAATAAACCCGATGCCTTGCGGCAACTAAAAGATCGTACATCTGATTATTAGTTGATCGAGCTGGGGTAACGAGGTCTTTTTGTGAAATAGGATTATCGTTTGCCGGTCTACGGGGAAAGCTCCTGGCGTTGATTCAAGTGATTTAATTGTTATAATAATTACAATTGTTATAAACACGAGGAAGCAACTATTTAAAGTGGCTGAGGCGAGTCTAAGGTTAACATCGGAAGAAAGTCGTTTAAGGAGAGGCGAACATGGCGGATAAAATTAGACTGCAGGTCGGGCGCAAAGAGGAAGGCGATCGGGTAGACGGGGTGAAGGTGGGACACGTCAGTTCGTTCGCTCTAATCCTGTCGATTCCGAAAGAGGGTGAGGAGGAGGCCAATCTCCCCGAGGTTCGTTTTCTCACCCAGGAAGGAAATACGTCGCCCGAACCCTACGGGCCGGACCGGGCAAGGACCTGGAAAAAGGCCAGCGAGTGGCTAATCGATAGAGTAATAACTCGCCATCCCAGGATAGAGGACAAAAGGTACGAAAACCGGGTTAAGGCCGAAAAGAAGTACCTTCACGGAGACCAAGAGCCCGATTATTACCGCTGGCAGGACGACGAGGAAAGCCTGGAGGAGGTAAGGCCTCTGTACGAAAGCGTGAGGAAGGAACTAATCGAGGAAATAGGAAGGCCGCGTAGGGAAGATTTTGACCGACTTTTCCCTCACCAATACGATGACCCCGGGCTAAGCGAACGTGCCAGGAGGGCAGTGCGTGATCTGAAAGCCGTTTTCGGAGAGGAGATACTGGTGTCGGATCTGTAGGGATGCGGAATGGAGGTGGTAGTTTTCATCTCGTTGGGTGTCAGGTTAGGTTGGAGTTCTTGATTCAATTATCCTATAACACGGGGGTTTGTTAACAATGACCGAGGAGATCAAGGAGAGAGAAGACGTAGTCGAAGAGGACGGAAGTTTGCTTGAAAACTTGAACAGGAGAGATTTCATCAAAGGTGCGGCCGCCGCGGTTGGAGGGATTGCCTTTAGCTCCCTGGCGGTTACCAACTTCGAGGCGGCGGCCGAGACAGGCCAGGACTACGTCATTGTTGCCGAAGTTGTCAAAGGTAGTTCCGGGTCCGTCGGAAAACCATGTGAGCTGACGAGCACGTTCAAGAAGGGCGAGCAGATAGTCTGGCACGCAGTGGTGTTCAGCGGGGAAACGGGAGAGAAGATAAACGACCACGAAGAAATCCAGGATAGAGGTCTTAAACTGCAGGTAGAGCTTGAAAACGGCGAGACGTTGGATATGAATCACAGCGAGCACCCATCTGACGATTCGCCAAAGATCTATTATTGGGGAAGCTCCTGGAAGATTTCTCCGGGTGCCTCTACGGGGAAGTTGACCTATAGCATAACTGCGGAGGACGACGAAGGCCGTATGGGGAAACTGGAAATGTTTGGTGACAAGGAAGTGGATACATTTCCCCACGTGCTGACCATCGAAGAACGATAGGTTAGGAAGAGTTTAAAACTTATCCCGACGAAAGGGGGGTGGTTGTCCCCCTTTCGTTTATTTCACCACGAGTTTGACCCTCAGGGGAGTCCGGGCGCCAATATCCAGGGTATTTGCCTGTTATTAAACCGAACTGCCCTTGGATTGGCTCTGTATCCACGGGTTAACCTGGTAGCTGAAAGTTGCTGGCGTTATCGGGATTGATTGACTTGAGGAGGAAAGATGGTTAAAGGTCAAGGAGAAAACAGGGGAATTATTCGCGATCTGGGTAAGATGCCCACGCCGGAATCCGGCTTTCAGGGGCGGCTGGAACTGGAACCTGAGGAGGGGAGAGTAGGAGAGCGGGTAAATCTGGCTGGCCGTAATCTCCCACCTGAAAAGCAATTTCAATTGATCTGGCGATCCCACTCCATGGACTGGGATATCGAGAGAAACTCCGACGGTGTCCTCTGGAAGAGGTTTCTCGGTTTTAATTATAGTGAGAGGCAGGAGTTGATCGGGGAGGTGGAGACGGATCCGGAAGGACGCTTCGATCACGAGTTCGAGGTTCCGGAGGATTTCGGGGGAACCCACGACATCTACCTGGTAACGGAAAAGGAGAGGGTAAATAAGATCGGATTCCTGGTGGTTCCCGATTTCGACGTGGGGCCGCTTTCCGGCCCTTTTGGCTCGCCGATTACCGTCAAGGCCCGGGGGTTGCCCCTTCTGGTCCCTGAATCAGTGGATAACCCGCCCTACCACGTCTACTACGACAACAGCTATGTCGGGTTGATCAGTCCGGTTACGGCAAAGGGAAGTGCCGAGCTGACAATCCCGGCCACGGGCAAGCCTGGTCCACACGTAATTGACGTAGAGCGCTGTCAGTTCGGCAACGCCCATTCCTACAGACAGACGCATATTGGACTGCTTTCCCTGCCGGGTACGCCCGACCTCTCCTGGACCTTCGAGCTGGAGGAGGGTGAGCCCGTGCTTCCGCCGCCGATCGGCGAACAGGTTCCCTACAGCGTTCCGAGGGAAGGTTCCGGGTTGAAAGATGATCCCTCTTCTCCCGAGTTGACGACGGCCGAGAGGGCGTTCAGCATCCATGATTCCGTCTTGGTAAAAGGGGCCGGTTTCCCCCCAGGGACTTCCGTTCAGCTCGTCTGGCCGGAGCTGGAAGGGAGCAACATGAGAGAGGAAGGGTTCCAGGAAAGGGACGCGGTTGCCCTGGAGGTCACTACGGACGAAGAAGGCCGCCTAGAGGCGGAGATTTCGCCGTCCCCGAAAACCGTTCAGGGTGGGCCTCATCCGATTCACGCCATGCTGGAGGGAAAGAAAGTTGCCACTACTTCGGCGATAGCCCTCCCGGAGTTCGAAGAACTCACCCCTGAATCCGGGCCGGTGGGGACCGGGATAACTATCAATGCCCAGGGTGTGGGGTGGAACGAGCCCTGGAACCAGGTCACCATAGTCTACGATAACTCCTACATCGGCTATGCCTGCGGTGGCGACATTCCCGGTATAATCGAGGCAAAACTCAGGGCGACGGGCGAGCCGGGCTGGCACCTGATCGATATCTATCCGACCGTCCAGAAGCAGAGGAACTTTGCCAAAGAAGCGTTCGAGATTCCGTTCATTTATCGACTCCCCATACTTAATTGGGAGTCCCATCCGGAGGGTTATCATTTCCGTTACGCCTTCAAGGTCGAAGAAGGAAGTTGAGAGGTGATATCCTTGTCCGAGAAAAATTTAACCGACTCGGGAGATGTATTTACAAGAAGGAATTTCCTCAAAATAGCCGGCGGGTCTCTGCTGGCGCTAACGGTGCCGGGTCTGGGATCGGAAGGTCTCGGTGCTTCCTCGAGTGATAAGCTGGAACTTGGCGGTATATTCTCGCTTTCCGGTCCTAATGCCCCCGTCGGCAGGACGATCAGGGACGGGGCGAGACTCGCCGTGGAGAGGATCAACCGAGAGGGTGGAATAGGGGGAGAGATAGAGCTCGATCTGGTTGTCGAGGACGGAAAGACTTCTCAGACGGGCGCTTCCGAGGCCGCCAGAAGGTTGGCCAACAGGGGCGGGATAGGCTTCGCCCTCGGACCACTGATCGGTACCCACGGACGGGCAACTCAGCCGATACTCGGAGGTGCCGAGATCCCGCAGATGTTCTTTGGAACGGACGTCGGCTTTACGGATAGACACGACGAGTACCCCCTCTCATTTCGCTTCGGGACTCAAACCGCGCTACAATTCGTTCCACCGCTCGTATACGCGGTCGAAGAGAGGGACCAGGGGAAACTGTTCCTGCTCACCCCGAACAACCAGCAGGGAGGGTCGATCGAGGAGGTAGTGCAAAACGCGGTTTCCCGCCTGGAGGAAGGAGAACTTGTCGGTTCCGAGTCCTACCCGCCGTTCAACCGGGACTTTTCCTCTTTGACCTCCCGGGTCTGGAATTCCGAAGCCGAGGGAGTAGTTATAGGTACCGGGGTTCCCGCCGACCTGGTTTCGGTCGCCCGTGAGTTCGATCGCCAGGGACTTGACCCTACCGAATTCGGCTACTATACGGGTCAGACTCCCAACGGAGCCGTCGCCTTTGAGAACCAGATAATGGACGAGGGGTTGGGAGAAGGTATAATATACTCCTGGCATTATGATAAGCGAGAATACGGACGTGTTTTCGAGAGGTCGGATCCGCCTGAGGAGGCGGAGAAAATGGAGGCGGCTTTCGAGGAGAGGTTCGGTTCCCCGCCGGATTCGGCGCCCTCCGCCAGCTGGGGATGGGGTGGTGTCCGTATAATTAAACAGGGAATCGAGGGATTGATGGAAGAGCGTGGGAAGGAAGAAGTCCTGGAGATGGACTTAGGAACCCAGCTTCCATCCGAAGTAGTGGAATACCTGCTGCCGGAGAGTAAGGACGAGGTCGGTCCCGAAATAGAAACTCCCTTCGGGAACGCCGGGTTCCTCAGCTGCGGTCAGTTCGACGTCGGACTTGGCGTTGGGACGGTAAAGGACGGTGAAAGGTACCTCCTGAAGGATAGGGGCTATGGCAGGGAGATAATCCCACCCCTGTGCTGAGGCGGGCGACACCGTGGGAGAGTTGACGAACCTGACCAGCTTTCTGTTCAACGGACTTCATCTGGGCGCTTACTACGCCATCGTGGCGGCAGGTGTCGCCATAGTCTTCGGCGTACTTGAGGTTGGTGACGTCGCCCAGGGCGGCTTGTTCACCCTCGGGGCTTACCTTACCTATTCCGTGACCTCGATACTCGGGTTGAACTATTTTCTCGCTCCGATACTCGTTGTACCAGTTACTGCTTCCGTCAGCGTCTTTTTCGGGGTGGTCGTCTACCGGAAGCTTCGGGATCACGGGATTGCGCCGACCTTCCTGGGGGCGGTGAGCCTGTTGATCGTTCTCCAGAGCCTCCTCGCGACGGCCTTCGGAGAGAGGGCGAAGACCGTAAGCTCGCCGCTGCTTCCTCGAACCGTTAAGATTGGACAGGCCAGGATATTTTCCCACAAGCTATTCGTGATTTTCGCGTCCCTCCTGCTGGCGTTCCTGGTCTGGTACTGGTTGAAAAGGACCCGCCAGGGCAAGTCGTTACGCGCCGTGGCTGGAAACAGGGAGGCGGCTTCCTTGGTGGGGGTAGATCCGAAGAAGGCGGCTATTATTGGGTTCGGAGTGGCTGGGGGTCTTTCCGGGCTCGCCGGCTTCCTGACCGCGCCTGTCTATCCGATTACGCCCTTTGCCGGACGGTTGACCGTACTCAAGGCATTCGTAATTTCAAGGCTGGCCCTGGGATCGGTTCCGGCGGTGGTCGGGCTGGCCCTGGTAATTGGCCTGGCCGAATCTCTGGCCTCCGGATACTTCCTGGGGGAGCTGAGCAACCTGATACCCTTCCTCCTCCTGGTAGTCGTAGCTCTGGCCAGGCCTGACACCATCGGGCCGGAGGAGAGGTATAGGGTACGAAACAGCTCCAGCTGGCGGATTCGTCTCTCCCTTCCCGGCGGTCAAAGTCCGGGCTGGCTCATCGGAGCCGGCGCCTTTGCGCTGCCTTTCCTTTTTGATTTGCCCTCCTATTTCTTTCACCTATCCATAATGGCGGGGACATCGGCGATGGTCGTCACCGGCGTCGACCTGGTCTATGGCTACGTCGGAACTCCGACGCTGGTCCATGGTGCCCTGTTCGGGGTCGGGGCTTATACCTCTGCCTTGCTTACGGGATCTCTTGGTAGTTCTGTTTTTATTTCACTGGTGGCTGGAATCCTGGCCAGTGGGCTTGCGGGAGTACTGATCGGCGTTCTTGGCGTCAGGACCGGGAGGCACTGGACCTCGTTTACCTTCATTATGACGATAGTCTTTACGATAGTAGTGACCAACCTGGAGTCGATTACCGGAGGAGTAGGCGGGGTTTACGGGATTCCGGAACTTAAAGTAGGTTTCCCCGGTTTGGGCTGGCTGGCTTTGAACCCTTTTCAAAACAAGGAATCATACTACCTGCTGGTTCTCGGAGTTCTTAGTCTGGTGCTTTTGTTGAAAAGGGGGCTATTGGCCTCCTGGTTTGGGAGGGCCCTGAGGGCGATCCGGGAGAACGAGGTCCTTGCGGAGTCCGTGGGGATACCGGTCGACCTGTACAGGGTAGGGGGTTTTACGATCAGCGCCGGAATAGCCGGGGCTGCCGGATCGCTTTTCGCTCACTACGTCGCCTACATTCATCCGGAGTTATTCAACTTTATAACCTCCTTCGAGTTCCTGTTGATGAACAGGGTGGGAGGGATCGGGAGCGTAGTCGGCCCGATCCTGGGGTCCAC
The DNA here is from genome assembly GCA_046543235.1 of Candidatus Acetothermia bacterium. GTDB lineage: Bacteria > Bipolaricaulota > Bipolaricaulia > M55B111 > M55B111 > JAGXLP01. The sequence goes on from JBKGZT010000014.1 coordinate 20,289, forward strand.
TTCCGTTCTGACGCTGGAAGAGTTGACGAAGGGACTTAGTCCTTACCTGGGGAGGGTGGTGACCGGCATTTTGCTAATATTGACACTGATCTATCTTCCGGGTGGAGCCCTTGGATTCCTGAAGAGGGTTTCCGCAAGGTTTCTTCCCGACGGACTGGTTCGGTTTAGGGGGAACGAGACCGAGTTAGACCGTCCCCGGAACGGGGACGAAAGAGGTGAAGGGAATGAAGGAGGTCCTTAGAACTGAAGGCCTCAGCCGAAAGTTCGGCGGGGTAGAAGCGGTATCCGGAGTTGACTTCTCCGTTGAGAAGGGACAGGCAGTCGGAGTGATCGGTCCCAACGGAGCGGGTAAAACAACCCTGTTTAACCTGATCAGCGGTTTTCTCCGGCCGAGTACCGGAGAAGTATATTACCGCGGGGAGAGAATAACCGACTGGAGCGTCCACAGGAGGGTGGAGGAAGGCCTAACCAGGACCTTCCAGGTTAGCAAGGTATTTCCGAGGATGAGCGTGAGGGAAAACGTCCTTACCGGTACCTATACATCGAGGGGGTCGGGCGGACTCACCTGGCTGGTAGGTGAAAAGGATAAAAAAGGTGGTAGCCCGGAGGTTACGGTTGAGAGAATCATGGAGGTTACGAAACTCGACGGTTACGAGGACAGGCTCGCGATGGACCTTTCCTACGGTTACAGGCGCAGACTGGAGCTGGCCGTTGCACTGGCCACGGACCCGAGGTTGCTCCTCCTGGACGAGCCCTTCAGCGGTACCAATCCGCTTGACCTTGACGAACTGGTTAATTTGTTGAAACTACTAAACGAAGGTGGGGTGACGATCCTGGTCGTGGAACACGACCTGGGTTCCATTATCAACCTAGTTGACAGGCTGATCTACATGGATTCCGGTAGGATGGTGGTCCCCGGTGAATCATCTTCTGGAAGTGGAGGATCTTGAACTTCAGTTGGACTGTTTTAGAGTGCTGAAAGGGGTAAACCTTCGAGCGGAACGGGACGAGATAGTTGCTCTGCTCGGGGAGAACGGGGCTGGGAAAACTATGACGTTGAGATCGATCGTGGGCCTGGAGAAGATCGATCGCGGTACCGTGAAATTCAAAGGAGAGGAAATCCAGAAACTCCCGGCTCACTCCCGGGTAAAGCTGGGGTTGAGCTACTGTCCTTCGGAGGAGAACGTCTTCCCGAGGATGAGCGTTCGGGAGAACCTGGAGATGGGAAAATACCTGTTTCCGGACGAGGTGGAGGAGGGTCTTGACCGGGCACTGCAGCTCTTTCCGGACCTGGCTGAATTCCTGGACCGGCTGGCGACGGAGTTGAGCGGTGGGGAGAAGAGGATGCTGGCCCTCGGCAAGTCCCTGATGACCGAGCCGGAACTGCTCCTCTTGGACGAGTTCTCCCTCGGCCTCTCCCAGGAGGTAGCACTCGAATTTTCGGCGAAGGTAAAGGAGGTAAACCGAACCGGTATTTCAGTATTGTTCGTCGAACAGAACAGGGCCCTGGCCGCGGACCTTGCCGGGCGGGAGTACCGGATGGTAGAAGGGCGGATAACGGAAGGATTCGGAACGGGGAGTTGAGGAGGACGATGGAGTCCAAAATTCACGACGTTCTGGTTGTCGGTGGAGGTGCGGCCGGCCTAAGAGCCGCTCTGGCGGCCGAAGAAGTCATGGGGGACGTGGCGGTAGTGTCGAAATCTCACGCCCTCAGGTCTCATTCGGTCGCGGCCCAAGGCGGTATTGCAGCTGCGCTGGCCAACAAGGAAGCCAACAGGGGTGACAGCTGGAAGCGGCACCTCGAAGATACGGTAAATGGCGGTGATGGCCTGGTCGACAGGGATGCCGGGAGGATACTGACCAAGAACGCCGCGGAGTCCGTTATTGAGCTTGAGCACATGGGAGTTCCGTTTAACAGGACGGAAGAGGGGACCCTAGACCAGCGCCCGTTCGGCGGTCATGACCAGCCCAGGGCGCTTTACGCGTCCGATAGGACCGGGCACGCGGTCCTCTACGCTCTTTACGGGGAGAACCTGAAGCAGGATACGGCCTTCTACAACGAGCATTACGTCCTTGACCTGATGAGCGAGGGAAGGACTATCGAAGGAGTGGTTTCGTACGATCTTAAGACCGGTGAGCTTGTCCTCCTGCGGGCGGGAGCCGTCGTGATGGCGACCGGGGGCTGCAGCCAGGTTTACCGGGTGACGAGCAGCGGTCGTTCAAGTACCGGGGATGGTCTTGGGATTGCCCTGCGTAACGGAATTCCATTGGAGGATATGGAGTTTATTCAGTTCCATCCCACTGGATTAAGGGACCGAGGAACCCTGATTACCGAAGCCGCTCGCGGCGAGGGGGGATACCTGAGAAACGATAAAGGAGAGAGGTTCATGGAGCGGTACGCGCCGGAAGAGATGGAACTGGCGCCCCGGGACGTAGTGGTTCGGGCCATGGTCGAAGAAATAGCTGCCGGCCGCGGTATCGGCGGGAATGATTTCCTTCACCTGGACTTGACTCACCTGAGCGAGGAGAAGCTTCGATCGGATCTGCCGACCGTGACGAGAATGGCGGAGGACTTCAAGCGGGTCGATTCCGCCCGGGAGCCAATACCGGTCCAGCCGACCGCACACTATTGCATGGGCGGGATCCCCACTGATTTGGAAGGGCGCGTGAAGAACGATTCCAACGGGGAGCGTTGGAATAACCTTTTCGCTGCAGGAGAGACCGCCTGCTTAAGCGTCCACGGGGCCAACAGGCTGGGGACGAATTCCCTGCTGGAGGCGGTGACCTTCGGGAAGAGGGCCGGTCGCGCCGCCGCGGGGCGAGCTTCTGAGATAAGCAACTCTAAAATGAGAGGGAATTACGAGAAAAGGTACGAAGAATTCCTCGATTTATTGCTGCAGTCCTCCGGGTCGATCCGGGTGGCTACTCTGCGGAATCGGCTGAAAGAAGTGATGACCGAGGATTGTGGCTTACGGAGGGACGAGGAGGGTTTGAAAGAGGGTATAGAAACCATCCGGGATTTGAAGGAGAAATTTCGAAATGAGCTGCAGCTGGTGGACCGGGGGAGGGAGTTCAACACGGAGTTGCGGGCGGCCCTCGAACTGCGTAACGAGTTGGAGTTTTCCGAAGCCATTGCTCGGGCGGCGCTAGCGCGCAAGGAGAGCCGAGGTGCTCACTGGCGCCGGGACTTCCCGGAGAGGGACGACGAGAACTGGCTGGTACACAGTTTAACTCGAAGGAGTTCGTCCGATGAATTGGAAGTGGACCACTTTTCGGTAAGGAGGTGAAAGGACGTTCGTTAGGTACGGACGACGAGCGGATGAGAGAAGTAGTTTTCGAGATCAACCGTTACGATCCTGAAACCGAGGAAGGTAGTTATTCTTCTCAGTTTCCTCTGAAGTTATCGGAGGAAGAATTGAGGGACCTTACCGTCCTTGATTGTTTGCTACGGATAAAGGAGGAAAAGGACGGCAGTCTTACTTTCAGGCACTCCTGCGGCCATGGGACCTGCGGATCCTGTGCGGTCTTGATCGATGGTGTGAACAGGTTGGCATGTGAGACTCAGGTTCTGGGGCTGATCGAGGGCGAGTCCGAGGACCTTATCGAGGTTGCCCCGTTGCCCGGTTTCCCCAGGATCAAGGATCTGGTGATTGACCTGGAGGATCTGTATCGTAAGGACGAGGAGGTCAAACCGTATTTGATCCAGAAAAAACCTCCTCCCGCGGACCGCGAACGGCTTCAGTCCTCCGGGGAGCTAGAGGATATTCGGGAGGCGACGGATTGTATCATGTGTGGGGCCTGTACGGCTTCCTGCCCGACTTACTGGGACAAAAAGAGCTATCTTGGGCCCGCTGCCTTCGTTCGGGCTTACCGCTGGATTAACGATAGCAGGGACGAAGGGGGAGAGGAGCACATGGAAGGCCTGGACGACGAGTCCAGCGGGGTCTGGGGCTGCAACAAGGTGTTTAACTGCTTGGATGCCTGTCCCAAGGATGTAGATACCGTGGGAATAATAGAGGCTCTCAAGCGATCAGCACTGGGTTTTTAACCTGGTAATCCGACGGAGTTATATTACAATTGTTATTGAATTCTTTTGCTCTGTTGTGTCGGACTCATGTCAATTGCGAACTCGAACTATAAAAAGGAGGTAATAGATACCATGTCCGAGGAGAGCTCTAAGGTCAATTCGTTTGGTTTAAAAGTTGCCCTGTTCTTTACCAGGGTGATTGCCGGAGCGAGCATGATCGGGCTGGGCCTAAGGTTGTTCATAGATGGCGGCTGGGGGGCCTGGAATTCTATAGGAGTCGTCCTTCCGACGACCTATCCCAGAGGACCGATAGGTGATATTTTTCTCAATTTCTGGGGAAACCAATTCGTAATTCAGCTATTGATCTGGGGAGCAGTTTTAGTTGGGCTCTCGCTGGTCTTTGGGGCCTTTCTACGGCTGGGCGCTTACGGCGGAATCCTTATAATGCTCATGCTTTACCTGGCAGTGATTCCTCCTGCTTCCGTGATCTTCAACCAGCATACGATTTACATTATGGTGTTAGCCATCCTGGCGGTATCCAGGGCGGGAGAAATCGGAGGAATAGATAGCTTCATCGGCGACCGGCTGGAAGAAAGATATCCCAAGCTCAGGTACTTCCTGGGTTAGCCCTCGATAAAGCTTGGAGGGGGTAGTTTCCTTGTCTGCTCTTTCAGAGAGTACGGATTCTACGTCTTAACTACTTTCAGATAGGAGATATCCAGCTCCAGAGAACGCCCGAGCACCTCCTCCAGCGCCCTTTTAAGTTCCTTACCCAGGTTCGCGGGATAAGTATCGGAACGGAGCCTAACCGTGGCGGCCTCGATTTTTTCGAAGAAGAGGCCGCTCTTTTCTACCCGGAACGAAGTTACCTCCGCACCTGCCTCCGCGGCACGCTCTTCGGCTGTAGTTCTTAGCTGTCCTATCATTTGGGCGTTATTCCTCATCTGATAGGTGACCAGAGCTAGAAAGGTGGCGACGACCAGCAGGAGGACTATCAGGACAAATAGCCTGCTTTTCGTAACTTTTTCCGCCCCTTCCTGTTCGTACCATCTACCCGGCTCGTAGCCCTGAAACCAGAGCGTGAAGGTCCCCGCCAGGTTGATGCTTACCATGTTGATTAGCAGCAGAATGGAAGCTCCTCCGGCAATCTGGACGTTTGCAATTGAGATTCCTATGCCGGCTGCTGCCGCGGGGGGCAAAAGGGCCACGGAGATCATCACGCCAACCAGGGCGGAATTAACGCCCGCCGTCAAGGAGAAGGCTCCCGCGAGGCCTGATCCCAGGGCGACGACGAGGCTAAGGAAGCCCGGGTTAAGCTGGTTGGTAATCTGGTTTAACGAAAGCAGGTCCAGGTTACCGGGTAGAAGGACGGCCAGCGCCAGCCTGGTAAACGCTATGCTGCTGGCTATAGCCAGCAGGACACCCAGTACCTGCTTTTTCGTAGCCTGAAGAAAAAGCTCCTCGTCGTTTATCACCGTGCCGACACAGCTTGACATGGCCGGACCTATAAGCGGGGCGATTACCATCGAGCCGACGACTACCGCCGCGTTATCCATCAGGATCCCGGCGGTCGCGATGATCGAGGCAGCGATCAGTAAAAGATAGTAAGTCGGGGAAGGGGGTACGAGGTTTTTGGCGCTGGTTTTTAACTCCTGACGGGCCAGCTTGCTTTCGTCGGTCTCTTCCGATTCCTCGTATCTTTCCTTGAGCTTTTCGAATTCCTCGGCGACGATGGCCTCTGCCTTCGTGACCACCGTGAACCCGTTTTTTTCCAGGCCTTCGTCCCTCAACTCGTCCAGTACCTCTTCTACTCCCTCCTTGGGTATGGGAAAGAAGAGGACGTCGCTGTACTTCCTCTGGGAGGTCTCAGGGCTGACCACGTAGTCTATTCCCCGCTCCCTGAGCAGGTTGATAATTGCCTCTTTTTTTCCTTCCGGTATTACTGCCTGAATAAGTCTCATCTACCAAGCCACTCCGCAGTGTTTTTGTGTTTAAGTGGGAACTGCTGCCGTTCGACGGTTGGCTCTGTGCGTCTTCCCTGCACTTTGTTTCCTCGAAAAGCCCAACTTCTGGGGACATATTTTGAGAAATCCGAGGGTTCGGTGCAAATA